>CAYMYC010000001.1:0-37190 GCA_964394645.1 uncultured Gammaproteobacteria bacterium
TGGAGTGAGACAGTGTTATAAGGACAGTTGGGTTCCAGACCTAGGTGCTCCGCCAACGCGCGCGCCAATATAAATTGCACTGAATAGAGTACGACCCAAGTAAATCGCAAATGAGAGTTTGTGCTAATAGGGTACACGTTTGTTGAGAATGACTCGCAAAAATCCTATAACAATTAACAGAATGGAAAAGGTTGTCTGAGTGTTTAGAATAAGGCTAGATCAACTTTTTAAAATAAATGTATGGTAAGCACAAATTCAAAACAAATGACAACTGGAAAATCCTTTGAATATGCTCTTCTTGTTTCATTTGAAGAGAAGCTAAAGGATAAAACTCAGGTTGAAGTTATTAAAAACTCAGCTTTTATTGTTGCAAAAAGCTGTTTTGATAGTGTCTGTGCAAATGAAAAAGCGAATACCTGTTGTCAGCGAGCTTCGCTGTAAATTTCTTGATGGATATAGAGCCAAGACTTTCTAATAATGTTGGTGAAGAGGATGTCTTACAGCTTGAAATTTTATCTGATCACCACGGCAAAACTGGTGATGTTCGTGATGTTCTTGCTATTCGATCACTTCAAAAATGGGAAATTGGTATTTCTGCAAAAAATAATCATAAAGCAGTAAAACATTCTCGGCTTTCCTCAAATATTGACTTTGGTGAGAAATGGTTAGGAGTCAAAGCGTCAAGGGAATATTTTGATACAGTAACACCAATTTTTAATACTTTAGAAAAAATCAGAAAAGAAAGTGGAGCAAAAAAGAGATGGAGTGAGCTTGGTGATTATCATTCAACTATTTATGTTCCAATTCTTGAGGCATTTATAAGAGAATTAAAAAATATTTATAAAAAGAATCCTGAAAAAGTTGCCTCAAATTTAGTTATATATCTGGTTGGAAATAAAGATTTTTACAAAGTTATTAAGGGAAAAAATTCAGTTGAAATTAATGCCTATAATTTGAATGGAACGCTCAATCTACCCTTCAAGGGGATACAACCAAAATATAAAACACCAAAAGTTCCACTTCCTACTAAAATCATTGATATAGATTTTAAAATGGATAGTGATACAACAGCGGTAGTTACAATGAACAATGATTGGACACTCTCCTTCAGAATCCATAATGCAAGTTCAAGAATAGAATCATCACTTAAATTTGATATAAATCTCTTAAAATGTCCAAGTAAATTATTTAAAAACACACTAAACCTAGGTGGGGATTAAATCTATGAAATTAGCCTCATTATTCACAGGCGCAGGAGGACTTGATCTCGGTTTTGAAAAAGCTGGCTTTCATATCGTCTGGGCAAATGAATATGACTCAACAATCTGGGAGACATTTGAGTATAATTTTCCAAAGGCAAAACTAGATCGCCGGAGTATTGTCGATGTTTCCCCTTCTGATATACCTGATGGAATTGATGGGATTATTGGAGGACCACCATGTCAAAGTTGGAGCGAGGCTGGGGCAGGTCGTGGGATTAATGATAAAAGAGGTCAATTATTTTTTGACTATATTCGGTTACTTAAAGAGAAACAACCAAAATTTTTTCTTGCTGAAAATGTTGCAGGCATTCTTCATCCAAAACATGCTAAAGCGTTTTCTAACATAATTAAGGAATTTGAAGGTGCGGGGTATGTTATATCTTGGAAGTTATTGAATGTAAATGATTATGGTGTCCCTGAAGATAGATTGCGCGTGATTATTATTGGGTATCACAAGAAATTAAAAAAGAAGTTTGTATTTCCAGAACCACAAAAGTACAAGCCTGTTTTAAAAGATGCGATTTACGATTTGTTATTAGCAAAACCAGCTAAAGATAAAAACAAAACAAATGGTGATGAATTGAAAATTCCGAATCATGAGTACATGAATGGCGGATTTTCAACTATTTATATGTCGCGTAATCGGGTACGTTCTTGGGATGAGCCATCTTTTACAATTCAAGCCGGTGGTCGTCATGCTCCAATTCATCCACAAGCGCCAAAAATGCAATTTATTGAGCAGAATAAAAGAATTTTTGTTCCTGGAAAAGAACATTTATATCGTCGTTTATCCGTTAGGGAGTGTGCAAGAATTCAAACTTTTCCTGACAGCTTCATCTTTAAATACAGAGATGTTGCTGATGGGTACAAAATGATTGGGAATGCTGTTCCTGTAAATTTTGCATACCACCTTGCAAAGAAAATATATACTGATTTGAAAAAATAAAAATTAATAATTTAGGTTCAAGTTATGACATGAGTTATTCATATCTGTATTTTTTTAATATGCAAGGCAAAGTGTCAAACAATCAAAGGGTCAACGTTTCAGAAGATTTTTAAAAAGTGAACTAAGTGTCTGAGGGTTTTGAGCTTCAGACTTGCGGAGACTGAAGACAAACTCGCTGTGAGGATGCCACTCGTAGTCATATCTCGCCCAACGGTCATCTAGCCTCAACCCACCACCACCCCGCCCCAGAGAGAAGACATTCGGATGGTCGAGCGAGTCGGCAATCTGTTTCACTATCATCAGTTAATTCTTAACAAGATTATACCATTTTCCGATTGGCTTTAGCTTTGAAATTGACAGTTGTAAGTTACATGAAAATCTGTATAATCCAATCTTAGAGAACATCGTAAGTTGATATGGCAGAAAGAGAATCAGACTTAAATAGGACATCCGATCGCATCCCAAGCGCTACTTTATTAGGCGAAAGATTAGGATTATCATTTCAAGCTCGTAAAGACTTTACAAATGCATTTCAAGTTGCAAATTCACTTACTGATGGTACTCCATCAAGAGTAATGGCGCTTGTTTATGTTGGAAGAGCACAGGTTAGAAGTGGAATAGATCCATCCCCGATACTTACAGGGCTAGCTCAGCTTACAGAAGAACCAGGGCAAACTCACCACTCATTTATTCACAAGGGTATTGCGCAGGTGCATATTGAAGCTGGAGATTTTGAATCCGCACAGGATGTATTAAATAGAGAACCCTACATGCCATCAGATCGTGGATTTTATATTGAATTAGCTAGGGCAAAAGCCAGGCATGGGCAAGACCCGTCATCTGAACTGTCAAGAGTTTGCTTTATGATTGAAAAATATGGAGTGTCCATACAGTCTATTAGCTTCTACTCAGAGTTAGCAGAAGCTCATTACCAAACAACTGGTGAGTATCCTGAAAAATATTTCTCAAAAGCTGAAGCCATTATCGAAGCCCATGCAGGAGGAAATCCAGAGAAGAGACTCTTACCAGGAGGACATCTTTCGAAAGCATACGCAACAGTAGGTAATTTTGAGAGAGCACAAGCTCTGGTTGATAGAATTAAGGAGGATAATTCGCTATTTGAAGCTAGAACAAAAATGCGAGTACTTCAACATATAGCCCAAGAGCAAGTCTCAAGAGGACTTTATCAAGATGGAATTGCGAATGCTCGTCTGGCAATTCAAATAATTGAACATGCTGAAGTAGAGGAGGTTTTAAAGCTCCCTTTAAAACACATGCAAACAGTTAATGTAAGTAAAGTACTGGCATTTATTGGTAAAGCACAGGGTTTGGCTGGCGAAGATAGTTCTGAAACTTTAGCAACTGCCTTGGAGCGAGTTGATCAAATTACACATGATGGTTACTCGAGGAAGGGCGTTTTAGTGGAAATTGCAAAAGCCCAAAAGGCAATAGGAATTGACACAGTTCCGACTTTTGCTCGTGCATTAACGGAATTAGATGCTATGCCTCAGGATCTAGGTTATGATGGTATAGACATGATCCAGCAGATGTTCGGGTATAAGGAGCTTGCAAAAATTCAAGTAGAATTTGGGCAGATTGATAACGCGAAAATAACATTAAATCGTTTAGAGAATTTTAACCCAGTTTTTGATTCCTCTGCTATGAAAGATACGGTTGCTGAAGAGGTTGTTGAGGTCTTGGCAGATATTGCAGAAGCTGAAGCAAGAAAAGGTTTATCGTTTAATGAAATAAAAGCTTTATCTAAAGACGAAATACAAACAATACTTCAAGGTAGCAATGAGCAAGCAAGGCAAGCGATTGCGGCACTTGGCTTGGCGACATAATACCCTCTTAGCTAGACTGTCTTTTATGCATTTGTATTATTCCAAAATGCATATAAATGATTCCCTTTTTTTGTTAGAAGTTCTTCCATTATGAGGATTTCTGATATAATTATAACTATAGTTATAAAATAACGGGAACACTTTTAACCTGTCCATCCTCTTTTTTAGAATTTATTAATTTCCGAATCTAACAAGTATGAAAAAAAAATTAATTCTTCTCATATTTATGATAGGTGTTATAGGCATATCAGGATTTCTCTATCTTCAGAAAAATGAAAAAGTTATCAGTCCATTAGGAATTTTGAATCCAACCCCAACCCCAAAGCCATTGCTCGTTTATACTTTTAAAAATCTCAGGAAAACTTCTTTTCCGAAAACACAAATCACCATGGGGAGAATAATAGATGAGACAGATGACTCTATTTCTCAAATGTTTTATTATAAAGTCCCATCTAGTGTGGGTAGTCATCGTCTAAAAACGGTAAGTGGGCTTGCAAATGTACCTAAGAAACCTGGTGAATATCCGGTGATTATTATGTTGCGTGGATTTGTACCAAGTGAATCATTTTCTTCTGGAATAGGCACGCAACCTTCCGCGCTGCAACTAGTTAAAAATGGATATATAACACTTGCACCTGACTTTTTAGGTTTTGGGGAATCAGATGCATTTGCCTCTGATTCATTTGAGAATAGATTTCAAACATATACAACTACACTTTCACTTTTTTCATCTATTTCTACGCTGAATGAAGGATTAACTGCAAGTTATTCTGGAACTATTTCGGCAGATACCACAAAGATAGGAGTATGGGGACATAGTAATGGGGGGCATATAGCACTTTCAGCACTTGCCATAAGTGGAGTAGTATATCCTACTGTTTTGTGGGCACCTGTTTCAAAATCATTTCCTTATTCAATCTTATATTATACGGATGAATCAGAAGACCAGGGTAAAACATTGCGATGGGTTTTAGCTCAGTTTGAAAAAACTTATGACACTTATGATTTTTCTCCTGAGCGATACTACAAATGGATTAAGGCACCAATTCTTATAAATCAGGGGAGCGCGGATCAGGAAGTTCCTTATTGGTGGAGTGATGAGCTAACAGAAATGTTAAAAGAGAATATGGTAGATGTGACTGAGGTAATATATTCAGGTGCGGATCACAATATGCGACCACTTGACGCTTGGAATCAGGCAGTAGGAGCAACTATAGAGTTTTATAACTCTCATTTAAAATAACCCATTTGAATTTTACGCTTTAGGTGGTTATAATCCATTCCGTGGGAAGAAAAGAAGATAAATTGGGTGGATTTATGACTACTCCTGTGCGCAGGTTAATGGAAAGCGTTGCGGTAAGATCTGAAGGAAAAAGAAAAGAACGTTCTAAAAAGTGGGAAGATCAAACAAGTAGCACATGGGAAAAGCTAATAGAAGATAAAAAACAAGAAGCAGGTGATCTGCCTCTCCGTTTTACATTTATGTACCCCATGGCAGAAGACAGATCGTATTATACTCTTGCAGAGGATAATGACACAAAGCTAGTATTTATGGATATTAATAGAGATCAAAATACCGGAGTAAGACAATGCGTCGTTTTACATGATGCAGCTGTTACTCTTTTAGCTACAGTTAAGCCTGTAGGGTGGGATGTAAGAGATAAACATAGGTGGCAGGTCGTTTCTGATAGTACACTACGAAGGATACATATTGAAAGTATTTATGACAGCTTAAAAAATGCTCCGGTTTTTGATCCATGGGGACAGTTGTCCTGGAAAGGATTATATCCGGACACTACAGAAGTTTTAAAGATTTTGTGCTCAGAAGATAAGATGGAGTAAATTATAGAATTTGTACAATCTCAATAATAAGTAGTTATGAGAAATTACTTTTTTTTATCCTTCTTCTGCTTTTTTTTCTCCTTTTTTGCGTGAGAATGTCGTTCAGCCATATATTAATAGTAGATGAGTCTTTTACAAAATTCAAGAGACATATTTTTATTTTAAAAAAGAGACAGAAAATGTATGTGGCTGTTTATTTAACCTTCTGCGCTACTATAATAATTTGTGATTCCCCAAAGATGTTAGTAAGAACATTATCGATAGTTGTAATTATATCTACTAAAAAGAATTTAATAAATCTTATTAATTTACCTGCAGTGGGATTTAAAAAAAGAAAATTTCTCATCACGCTTTCTTTTTTATAAATATTTTTTATTTTGAAGCCGCAGTTTTTAAGTTTATTTGTTAATTCTTCTGCTTCGTAGCGTCGTAAATGTCCGACTTTTTTATCAAATTTATTTGTCGCTCCCAACTTGTAAAGAGGAGCATTCTTAGATGGGGTAGATAAGAAAAGAGTTCCATTATGGTTTAACAATGTATGTATTCTTTTTAGAGCCAGTTCGTCGTTTGGAAGGTGTTCTATAACTTCGCTAAAAAATATTAAGTCATATTTACCAGTTGGTATTTTTTTGGGGAATTCTAGTATCTCAAATTTTACATTTTTTAACATCATATTTTTAGCAGAATTTTTACAAGTATTTATTGCTGCATGCGAAATATCTATTCCTTTTACTGAATAACCTTTTGAAGCAAGATATAAGGAAATCGTTCCACTACCACAGCCAATGTCTAAAATGCTTTTTACTTTTTTATTCAAGCAAGAATTAAGAATTGGTAGGATATTAATATATGTGAAATTTTTCAAATTTATGACTTTGTGTTGCTCTCCCGATTTAGAATGATATTTTTCGTATAGTTTTTTGGACACCATGTTTGCTGTTGACATTTTAATCTGTTGTTGCTCTAATGTAAATATAGTTCTATTTTTATGAACTTTATTTCAAGATTTCTTTTATTAACATTTATTATCTTTTTAGGGTTATCAACTGTTCCACCAGTTTTTGGTGAAGGTGTCGGCAATTGGTCTTCTACCTCCTCGATCCCTTATTTATTGGCAAGTCACACCTCCTTTACAGTAAAGAATAAGATATACGTTTTGGGAGGTTCGGCAGCTACAGGGCAAAGTCATTCTGGGATTATCTTGAATATTCCTGGTTCCAATGGGGTTTTAGGTAGTTGGATAAGTGGTACAAGCTTTCCGACTGCTCCAATTTATCACGCAACAGTTGTAAATAAGAATAATGTCTATGTGTTAGGAGGACTTGAGGAAAATTCAGGTTCAGCACAGGGTTTTGTTCCAAAGGTATTCATAAATAAAACTCAAGATGATGGAACTCTTTCTACTTGGGATGCATTGAGCCCATTGCCTCTTCCACTTGGGCAAGGAGGGGCAACAGTAGTAGGGAATTGGATATATTATCTAGGTGGGAAAAATAGTGACAGCGTTAAAGATAAAGTCTACTATTCGCACATTAATGAAGACGGAAGTATTGAGAATTGGAACACTAGTCTTGTTAGCCTCCCCCATCCAATGACTGGAATGGGAGTAGTATCCTACAAGAATAATATTATTGTAGTAGGGGGCGTAGTTAATGGTGTTGTGACGAATAAAGTATATAAGGCAACAGTAGATCCTGTAAATGGTACGATTTCTGAATGGCAAGAGCTTACGGATTTACCACATCTTTTCAATGGAACGAATCAAGCAATAGTTGTAGAAAATAAATTAATAACAGTAGGAGGAGGGGATAGTGATGGTCCCACAGATAGAGTCTTATATACAACTATTAATCCTGATGGAACTATCCAAGAGTGGGAGGAAAGCAGTAACGTATTGCCTCAACCGGTAGGAGGAGGAGCAATAGGATATATAGATGGTTACCTTTATAGTATAGGTGGGTATAATAATGGATATTTAAATAATGTTTACTATAGCAAACTTACTATAGATAAAGTTTTAAATGTTCCTTTATTAATGCAGACTGATCCTTTTTGGGGAGGTTTAGTGTATGACTCAGCAAATATTTGGTCTCCGCAAGATCCAACAATTGCTAGATGGGGGTGTGCATTAACCTCAGCTGCCATGATTTTTAACTATCATGGTATTACTACTCTACCAAATGATTTTCCTCTTACCCCACAGAGGCTGAACGAATGGTTAAAGGGTGAAACTGACGGATATGTTGGGAGCGGGCTTGTTAATTGGCTCGCATTATCTAGATTGTCTAGAGAAGCAAAACCAAAGAATCCTGATTTTTCATATGATGCTTTGGAGTATAGTAGAACCGGATTTAATGAAACAACTCTGAAAGATAATATAAAAAATAACATACCTTTAATCTTGGAGGTATCGGAACATTTCATTGTAGCCCAAGGAACTCATAACGACACTTTCTATATAAATGATCCCTATTTTTCAAAAACCTTACTTTCAGATTATGGTAATACCGCGCTTTCTATGGGTAAATATAAGCCATCAAATACTGACCTCTCCTATATTATGTTAGTTGTTGATGAAGGAATAAATCTTTCTGTTTTCCACAAGTCTGGACCCATAAGTATTCCTGCAGGTTCAGGTTTTCTTCAGCAACCGTTAGTAAAAGAGGAAGGTACTGAAAAAAGTGGACCTCCTATGTATTTTCACTATGTCCCTAAGCCAATAGAGGGAGGAGAGTATTTATTAAATATTTCTTCAAGTACAACAAAACCATATACGCTAAAAGCTTATTTTTATGACATTTACGGAAACGTAAAGATAGAGACTATGAAAGGAGTTGCTGGGGCAAATATCCTAGATAGTTACACTCTTTTATTTAATAAGCAAGATTCTCAGAAATCTATAATTTCCAAAAAATACTCCTTTGATTCTCTTATTGCAGACTTAGATAGATTTTATCATGATAAACAAATTACAAATACAAAAATTTACAAAGCTTTAAGGTTAAGCGTTGTTGAGGCGAAGAAGTTTTCAGCCAAACAGAAGAAAGTAGCAAGAACTCTTTTAGGAGCATTTATCGTTACTCTTGACACAAGTCGTAAATTATTTATAAAGGCTGATGCATATCAGGTGCTCAGACCACAGGCTGTTTTTCTATATAATTCACTAAAAACTACAAATTAATTTCCCTACTTCAAAAGTATGGGTTGAAGAGTATAACAGTTCTCCTGCATAATAATAAAGTATGATGAGCTTAAAGGTAGTAAAAAGGAACGGAGATTTGGAGCCATATAGTGAGGAAAAAGTGATCCACACTATGAATCGTGTAGGCGTTCCTCCTCATATTCAGCCAGATGTGCTGAGCCATGTACGTGAACAGTTTGAAGGGGATTATATTACTACAGATGAAATATTTAAGCATGTATTTGAATATCTGAAAAAGATAGACAAAAAGGCAAGCCTTAGGTTGAATTTACGTAGAGCAATTACAGATTTAGGACCAACAGGATTTCCATTTGAAAAATACCTTGCCCGCATCTTTCAGGATTTGGGATATAGAACTACCGTTGACGCACATTTAAAAGGAGAGTGCGTGAGCCATGAGATTGACATTATCTTAGAGAAAGCAGGAAAGCGGGATATAGTTGAGGTAAAGTTCCATAATGATCTTCAGGGAAAAACAGATCTTCATGTAGCCCTTTATACATACGCCCGCTATTTGGATCTTAAAACAAAACACCAAATTGATAATGTTTGGATTATTACGAATACAAAATTGAGCCAGGATGCGGTTATATATGCACAATGTAAAAATATGAAAATTTTGGCGTGGAATTATCCATCGGAAAATCACTTGCAGCACTTTGTAGAATCTCCAAAAATGTATCCAATAACTATTCTTACAGATATAACAAGAGAAGAGAAGCTAAGACTTATTGAAGACAATTTAGTATTATGTCGTGATCTTCTTGCTCTATCAGAGCAAGAGATCGAAAGTTTTCCTTTTGTGAAGCATTCACATTTAATGCGTGCACGGGAAAACGCAAGATTACTATTAAAAAGTTAATAGTTTATTTGTGTAATAATCTTGACAAGCGCAGACATTCATACTAGGATTAAACCATGAAGGCGTTAAATCTTTTTAAGAAAACATTCCCTTTTGGAATAGCATATGCACACTGTGATATTCCTTGTGGAATATATGACCCAAACGGTGCACAGTTAGCAGCGCATACAGTGCTTAGGATGACACAATTATTAGCAGAAAAAACTGAGGGTCATGACATAGCAAGGATTACTCATGTTAAAGAAGATCATGGTGAGGCAGTGGAAGAACAATTGGGTACGCTAGAAAATGATTATTTTAAGTCAGAGCATTTTGAACAATTTCCGGAATTGAAGAATTTACTATCTGATGCAGTGAAGTTATCTATAGAAACCCGTCAACACATAGACATTAAAAAAGCGGAGGATTTACTTGAGAAAGTCCTGCAAATTTCAGAGATTTTTTATAAAACAAAGAATGTAGCTCCAGTAAGGGTTTCTTCTGTCTACCCCACAAAAGGAGAAATAGTAACCTATACTGCATGATTTTAGGAGTCTTCCAAATAACAGGTCATAGCATGGAGCCTAATTTTAAAAAAGGTGATAGAGTACTTGCGGTAGGCGTATTTTCTCTTAAGAAGGGTGATGTGGTTGTTTTCCAAAAAGATTCTAAATACTTTGTAAAAAGGGTAGTAACAATAGTTGGAGATAATGTGAAGGTTTTAGGTGATAATCCGGAAGACAGTTTTGATAGCCGTAATTTTGGAGAAATTAAAAAAAATGTTATTATTGGAAAAGTAATAAAAAAAATTAAATGGTTTTTTTAATAGCGTTTATTTTAATTATTGTTTTACTTCTTTTGCTTTCGGCAGTTTGGCCGCCTGATTCTCCCTGGAGCCCATGGTGGAAAACATATAAAAAAGCAGGAGTTGCCGCGATTAGACTTGCACAGATATCATCAAAAGATAAAGTATATGAATTAGGTTCAGGAGACGCGGAATTTTTACTTCTAGTAGCAAAAGAAACTGGTGCGACCTGTGTGGGAGTTGAAATTGACCCATTTCGTCACATGATAGCGTCTCTTAGGGTGAAAATAAATGGGTTAGGATCATATATCACGCTCAAGAAAAAATCTTTTTACCATGAAGATATTTCTAGCGCTACTGTGATTTACATGTATTTAATCCCCAGGGTTCTTAAAAAGATTACACCAAAGTTACAGAAAGAATTAAAAAAAGAAACACGCATTATTTCTTATAAATACAAGATGGATCTGCCTCTTATAAAAGAAGATAAGAATCTAAAATTGTATATGTATCACGTATGATTTGCGTAAAGGTGCTATACTAGTAGAGTAATATGGAATCGCCCCGATGTCAGAGTTGTGGGCAACCACTCTCTATTTCTAACTTCGGTACAAATGCGAGCGGTACTTATAATGAAGAGTACTGCAGTATGTGTTTTCAGAAAGGACAGTTTACGGATTCAGATATAACACTTTCCCAAATGATGCAAATCTCAGCAAGCCACATGGTGAACGCGTTTCACATGAATGCGGATGCAGCAAGAACATTTGTTTTAGAAGTAATCCCAAAGCTTAAAAGATGGAAAAATGTGAGGATTTAAATTTTCTTTTTCAATTTTAAAAGACTCCATCTTAATTTATCTGCTACCTTAATAAATTCATACATCGTCGAATTTATAATTAAATCGTAACTTCCTACATATTCTGTTAGAGTTGCGCCATATCCCTGTTTAAATTTGTGAAATCCATACCATGGGTCTTTTGTGTTTGGATCAGGGTTTAATGCCCCCCACATATCAAACTGTTTCAGTTTTTGTTTTTTTCCAAAACGAATTGCTTCCCACATTATTAAATTGTTTGCCATCATTTCTCTATTTTCTCGGGAGGATGCCCCATAAGGGTAATAAAGAGTATCCTGGAATGTGAAGAGTACCCAGGATGTCAGTATTTTTTCAGCGTCATCTGTTTTTACTACTGCATGGAATAGATGATATGAAAGTGCTGATTCTTTTTTTGATAATTCTTCCCAAAGTTTTTTGTGATAAGAAGGAGTATGGGCATAAAATTTTTGCCTCGCAGTTGTTTCTTCATATAGTTTTAAAAAAGTTAAGAATCCTTTTTCTGAGTTGTCTTCTTTAATCTCTACCTTATGTTTTTGAGCAACTTTTATGTTATAGCGTGTTTTAGGATGCATGCGTGACAGAAGAGTATCTTCTCCAGGTGTTAAATCTAGAACAAATGAGTATTTTGTGAAGAGCGGACGGAAGGATGATCTAAGGGGGATATTTTCGTTTAATATTAGCTGTTCAATCTCAAATGTACCCTCATCTGCCTTTATGTTTGGTTCAAATTGAACATATATGCATTTATTTTTTTTTGCCTGTTCAGCAACATCTGCTAGGAGTTTAATATTTGGGAGATTTCCTTTTGGAAGGTAGCCAATACTATACGGTAATTTCGGAATTTTATGAATGGTCATAGTGTAGCAATTTGTAATATTTTTCTTTTCCCCAATTTCCCCACGTCTTATAATTTTGATCCCCGTATTTTTTCTAAACTCACCCCACTCATATGATTGAAGGGGATGCGTGACTGCCATATTATATGTATCTTTATAATTACTTGTAATATCTGTAAACATAACTAAATGGTATTGATTATTTGTATACCTTTATAAGAATGGTGGCGCACCGTTTTCAATTATCTCTATATTATTATCTAATACTTCTTGTGGTAATTCAAAGATGAATCTTGAAACGGAATTAGTTACTCTTTGTCCAAAAAAAAGTCGTTTTCTGGCAAACGTTAGATAAAGTTTTTCTTTAGCTCGTGTAATTCCTACATATGCGAGTCTTCTTTCTTCCTCAATACTTTCAGATTCTAAAATAGATTGTGCATGAGGGAATAATCCTTCTTCCATGCCTATTAAAAAAACCATTTTAAACTCTAAACCTTTTGCGGAGTGAATAGTCATTAAGGTGATTGCATTTTTTTCAGCATTCTTGTCTTTCGTATCTGGAACATACTCCTGTTCAACTAGTGCAATATTTTCTAAAAAGTCAACAATGTTTGGAAATTCTATCGCAACTGACCGTAATTCTTTTATATTCTCTAGTCTGCTTCTGTCTTCAGGATCGTTTTCATCATATAATTTTAAATAATTTGTATAAGTTAAAACCTCATCTAGTATATCAATTGTTGGAGCATCATTTATTTTACCAATAGCTATTGATCTCTCAAGATATGTTGTAAAAAGACTTAGTCTTTTTTTACCAAGCTTTTCAATTCTTTTATAGGCGACCTTATCCTTTTGATTTACAAGAAATGATAGAAATGAAATTGCGTCTTTTACTTCTTTTCTTGAGTAAAATCTTGTCCCGCCGACGAGAACATAAGGGATACTGTGGTGAAGAAAGGTTTCTTCAAGGGCACGGGACTGAGCATTCGTTCTATATAAAACTGCCACATCCTTTAAATTAAAAGACATGTCATGCGATCTTTTTTGAAGCACCTTTTGGATGATAAATTCAGCTTCACTGTGTTCACTATCAGCTAAAAATAATTCTATATTTTCCCCAATTTTTTTATCAGTCCAGAGTGATAAAACCGGGTGGGTAGTATTATGTGATATAACTGAAAATGCTGCATCTAGGATTGGCTGTGTTGATCGATAATTTTGTGATAGAGATAATTCTTTTGTTTCAGGAAAGTCTATTTTAAATCGTTCTAAGTTCTTGTAGTCTGCCCCTCTAAATGAATAAATACTTTGAGAAAAATCTCCGACTATGCAAATATTTCTGTGTTTCCCTGATAAAAATTTAGTCAACAAATATTGTGCTGGGTTTGTATCTTGGTATTCATCAACTAATATATATAGAAATTGATTTTGGAAGATGGATAAAATATCAGAATTGTTTTTAAATAATTCAATTGCTTTAAGCATTAAATCATCAAAATCTACAGCGTCTTGTTCGTGAAGTAGTTTTTGATACACTGCATATACTGCGGCTACCCCTTTTTGAAAATTCCCACGTGCTATTGAGGCATAAGTTTCAGGATCAATCATTTGGTTTTTTGCATCAGAGATAGTATGAAGAGCACTTTTTGGTTTTATGTCTTTTGGAGAGAAGTCTAGGATTTCAAATGCCTGCTTTACCACATCTAATTGATCTTCGGTGTCATAGATGCGAAAAGAGTGTGATAGGGAAACACGGTTGCCGTATTTTCTGAGTATTCTTGCACATAGAGAGTGAAAAGTCCCTACAATGGGTAGCTCGCTATTTTGTATATGATGTGCCATTGCTGACTTGATTCTTTCCTTCATTTCAGATGCTGCTTTATTTGTGAATGTAACCATAAGAATATTTCCGCCTCTAATATTCTTTTCCTGCATAAGATAGATTACTTTATGGATGAGAACACGCGTTTTCCCGGACCCAGCACCTGCTAATACTATGAGTGGTCCGTCAGTTGTTGTGACTGCAGTTTTCTGTTCGGAGTTTAATATATTGAGAATGTCTTGCATATTGCTATAATGGAGTATTCCCTATCATATGGGAATACGAATATAACTGCAATATGGAGAAAAAACGGATAATTGCGAATTGGAAATCATACAAAACAGCAGAGGAAACTGTGCTCTTTCTGGATTCACTAAAAGCAGCTTGGGATGAATTACCATTAGAGAATAAGGAAATAATAATTCTTCCTTCGTATATGTCCTTATCTACTGCGTACGTCTACAAAGAGACAGAAAGTTTACCTATTTTTATAGGAGCACAAGATATTTCAACATATGATGAAGGACCATATACAGGTGAGGTTAGCGGAAGACAGATCGCGGAGTTTTGTCAATTTGTTTTGATAAACCATTCAGAAAGAAGAAGATACAACCATGAGGGTGATCAGGAAGCAAGAGCAAAAGTTCTTCAAGCACAGAAGTACAATTTAACGCCATTGTATTGTGTCCAGGATGAGTACGCTGCAGTACCTGATAATATTGTTGATATTGTGTATGAACCTCCTTCCGCAATTTCAACATTTCAAGAGGGATCAAAAGTGCAAGACGCAGCAGAGATTGAGCGAGTTTTTAGTGCGTTAGGCAAGCGCTATCCGCAGGCAAAGCTATATTATGGTGGAAGTATTGACTCCGAGAATATAAAAAACCTGGTGCTCTTGCCTTCAATTGCGGGATTTTTGATAGGAAGCGCTAGCCTAAGCCCCGAAAGTTTTGCGAAAATATTAATGGCATGGTAATAAATAAAAAAATTGCAATTGGTGTAAGCATTGTTGTTTTAATCACTTTGCTTTTAATTTTGTTCAAGGCAGTACCCATATTTTGGGGAGTATTTATTGATAAAAAAATTAACGTTAAGAAAAGCGAGAATGGAAACATAAACATATTACTTTTGGGTATTGGAGGAGCAAAGCACGATGGTCCAGATTTAACTGATACAATTATTTTAGCAAGTATAAATCCTCAAAAAAATATTGTTCACCTTGTTTCTATCCCTCGCGACTTATATGTAGACAGCCTGCAAAGTAAGATAAACGCTGCATACGCAAATGGTCAGGATAAAGGTGGGAAGGGTATATTGCTTGCTCGGTCAACTGTTGCCTCAATAACAGGGATAAGACCGGACTATGTATTTATCTTAGATTTTTCTGGATTTATAAAATTAGTTGATTTGATAGGTGGGATTGATGTAAAGGTTCAAAGCACTTTGGATGATTATGCATATCCTGAAGAAGGAAAAGAGAATGAGTTATGCGGGATAACAGATGATGGGCTTGCATCTTTCTCTGCACAGATTGCAACGGGAAGCGCGACTGAATTTGACTTATTCCCTTGTAGATTTTTGCATCTGCATGTTCCAGCAGGAGTTCAGCATATGGATGGAGAGCTAGCATTAAAATTTGTGCGCTCAAGGCATGCACTTGGACAAGAGGGGTCAGACTTTTCAAGAAGTAAGCGGCAGCAACTAGTCATAAACGCAGTACGAGACAAGGTATTATCCCTTGGAACACTTGCGAACCCTGTTAAGTTGATAGGAATAATTGGGATATTAGGAGATAATATACATACTGATATCCCTGAGGGGCAATTTGATGATTTTATAAAGTTAGCACAAAAAATGAAGGGAGCAAAAATTGAAAGCACGGTAATAGATGAAGGAGATTTAGGACAAGAAAGATATGGGCTATTAATAAACCCACCTCTTCAAGAGTATAACGGTCAGTGGGTGTTGGCTCCGAGAATAGGGAGAGGTAACTATTCAGAAATAAAAACATATCTTTCATGTGTTTTGAAGGGTGGAAATTGCCAGATTACAAAGGACACCATTGAGATAGAAAAGGTGCTTCCCGTCATATCTCCAAATTCTAGTAATTAATTTTAAAGATTGTAGTTTTTCCGTTTTTACTTTTAAAAATACTGTGTCCCAAAAGGTTAAATTTTCTGGTATCTAATCCAGGGTATTTACTTTTTTCAAGCTCTCCAACAATTACATAAGATATATTGTATTTTTTAATAATTTGTTTCGTGTCATCATACGTTCCGGCATATGCTTTTCTGACTTCTTCAATTCTTGGTGCAGGTATATCGTATGTTCCGCGCCACAACCATTCATGCACTGTCCACCCTAATATTGTCGGGAGCCCAGTGTTTGCTGAAATTCTTGCAAAATCAGTATAAGAATCTCCTTGAGCTTCCAGAATAACCGGTTGTCCTTTAATATTTTTTTGTAAAAAATCTATTGCCTCAAGATCCCCTGGATGAAGATTCTTTAGGTAGTCAGTTCCATTTAGGCCTAAGTAAGTTTTCAGGTCACTATAGTATGATTTAATTGCAAAATATGGATAGATAAGAACAAGGGTGAGTAAAAAGATACTAATAAGCAAAAAAAGTATTTTTAATAATTTTTTTTGAATTGAGACGAGAATAAAAATAATTATGTAGCTACTTGCAATTCCTAGCATGATGAAGGATTGATACACAAGTTTAAACATGGTATTTGCTCTATAATGTTGAGGATAAATATCTTTAGCATAGAGTACTTCAGGAATGATAATTAGCAAAGTTGATAAGGCAATGAGGATGAGAATAAACAGATTTCTGCGCCCCATTTCTTCAGAAAATGATAGGTAGGGAAAATGCTTTGATTTATTTGCAGTTTGCTTACCTGTTTTTTTTGTAAAAAGCAAAAACATAAAGAAAGCAAAAACGAAGAAGTAGAAAAATCCATAGAGAATGAGCAACTGATAGATGGGAGAATGCTGACAGTGGTCTGCCTCAAACAGGAATGGTCCGATTTTTTGTAAGTTAGGATAAATTTTAGATACGCATAAAATTCCAATGCCTGAGACAAATGGCTTGAAAAAGATGCTAAATGGAATGGTGAATACCGCATATAGTACTATGGTTATTCCTATCTCTAGTACTAAATTTTCAAATACTCGCTTAAATCCTAGGATTTTCTGAATTGGAAAAAATTCTTTTGTTTTTTTAAACACTATTTTTACCTGTGAGAGGCTAAGTGCTAGAAATACAAAAAAGGTAAGCAACATATAAATGATCCCATCCCATACATTGGTCATATACATAATTGCAAGCAAAAAGGATAAAAAGACAATTTGTATTTTAAATATCTTTCTTGAGTTAATGATGCTATATAGCAAGGCAAGTATGGTAAGCACAAATGGAATATCTGCCACATGTCCGTGGAGGTCGGATACGACAAAAGAGTAAAGTGGGAACTCATGAATAGTAAGTGGTATAAATCTAGTTGCATTTGGATACCAGTAGTTATTAGGGAATAAATGAGGAGTAAAAGACAAAAGCCATGGAGGTACGGGATTTTCCCCCTTGTATGTAACAAAAAATGCATAGAGTGTATGCAGGTTCCCAGAAAGTGATATTAACGTTCCGCCTAGAATGCCTCCAAGGATTGAAATCTTTTTTCCGTATTTTAAAAGCATGCTGTATAAAATTGAGAAGCCTCCTGTGAGTGTAAATGCAAAAAGAGTTGCAATCATAAGGTTATAGCTGATGTTTGAAGAAATTCCTGAAAGTCGAGTTAGTACTGCAGCGGTCAGATGCCCAAAAAAATAATAATTAATTGAGAAAGGAGCAAGCCATATATCTTTTGGAGGGAAGTATGAAGTTCGAAGTATTGAGTTAACAAATCCATAGTCCATAAACTTCTCAAGTCCATGGATGCTCGGCTCATGGGCGCGTACATACGCCCAAAGGGCAATGCACAGAAAGAAAATGGTTTCTTGAAGGATGATAATCCCCGTATCTTTAAACGAGAATAAATGAGTGTATTTTTTAAGCAGTATAAAATTTATAATCCCTGAGACACTTATAAGTGCAAGTAGTGAATATAAATGAAATGGAAGTATGTGAAGTGTTCCCAAGAGAAGTGACCCGTAAGATAAGATACCAATTCCTATTACTTTAGAAAAAATATAATATCTGTTTCTGGTATCTTGAAATAAGTATTTCGTGAAAGGTAAAAAAATTATACCAATAATAAAAAGAGTTGCCCACCACCGTAGTACATAAATAAAATCAGTATAGATCATGAATTGAAATATTATACTACAAAGCTGCTTCCATGTTCCCTTAATTTTTCTTTATCTCACTAAGATAAAAAGCAGGCTGTTTATTTGGATAATACAAGATTTTTTTATTCTCTAGTTTAAGTCCATTTAGCTCCTCCAACCGATCTGCTCCGATGGCAAAAAGTTGTTTTTTGCGTGAATTATATTGGTTTATTCCACCGATCATGCACTTATTCTGACAAAGGTTAGTAGGATCGTAAAACTTAATAAATACATACGATTCATTAAAATTTCCTACCAAAATTAACTGGTCATAGTTTCCTTTATTTTTTAAAAAATACGGGATAATATCTCGCGGACCATATTGCCAGCCCCAAAACCCAGAAGAGTATGTAGGGTAGATTTTTGCGTATGTTATAAGGTATACACAGAATAATACAAGAAATAAAAACGTTATAAAAGTTGTAGTAATCAGTGCTTTACGCCTTTTTTTTAGATCTATTTTATTGATAATATACCATCCACCAGATATGGTTAAAATTGTCAGTGGAATAATGCCTATAATTGATCTAGTGGCTTGAGGATTTTGATCAGTGGTAAACGCACTTCCGAGTGGATAAAGAAATATCCAAATCATAATCATTAGACAAAGCCTTTTGTCATACCTGAAGAGGTAAAAGATTCCAAAAAGAATTAAGGGAAATTGTAAAAAATATAGTTCTCCAAAGCCTAATACGGAATGTCTTGTAATAGAATTACCTGTCATGCCGCTGTCACCTTTAATGAATAAAAAATCGGGAGAAAAGTGTAAGGTGTAATTTTTTAAAATATGACCGATAACTTGGGTATTCGTTGTATTTTCGTAAAAAATTGAAACTCGTTTCCATCTTGCTAATCCATCTGGAGATAAAGAGTGAGACAAGATAGGCGCCATCATCAGAATAAGGAGTAAAAATCCGCATATCGCATACATTTTATGTGTGAGGAAAAACTTGTAGTAAATTAGAGATATAAAGAGACCGAAGGTGGGAATAAAGATGCGAGCAGGAAAGTAGCAATACAAGCTTAACGCAAATGAAGCAACAGATATGAAGAAATACAAGGGGGTTCGTTGTGCTTTTAAAAAAAAATAAGCTCCTAAGGTCGTAAATAGTATGTATGGCATGAGACCTTCTAGTGCAACCCTACTAAAATGAATATGCCATGGAGTAATACATAGTAAAAGAGCAGCGAATACTCCAAGTACTTTTTTGTATTGCAGTCTGATAAAAATCTCTTTTGTTAATAGGTAAATGGCAAGTATAGAGCATACTCCATAAAAAACTGAAACTATACGTATTGAAAAATCATTTAGACCCAAAAAAAGAATAGATAGTGCAGTTGACCAGATTTGTATGGGATTTTTAAATTCTCCAAATGCTTCAAAGAAAATAGGATATTTTTTGCCATGCTCATCTATGCCAGAGGATGCTAAGGTATAGGCGTTGTAACCAATTGAAGCCTCATCCGCAAAAAAACCAAAAGGAATAAGTGTTAAATGAAATGTTCGAATAAGAAATGCGAAAGCAAGAATGAGGAAAAGCCATAATATTGCAGTATTATAATAAGTTGTGTGTTTGGATTTCATGTTACCAACTAACTGCATGCGAATTAAGGCAACTTGCAGTTTTTTGTATTCCTAGAGCCTGCATGGTAATACGGTCGTTATCAGGATCAGGGAACATATTTTTACAGAGCCTCCATGGCACTTTCGTATTAGTGGCGGCATAGTTTTTTATTATTTTGGATCGTAAGTTAGCTCCTTTAATGAATTGGAGGTTATAGGTTATGCCGTCGTTCCCGGAGATTGTTTTATCCAGAGCATATACTTTTTGTCCTAAGAAATCTTTCCTTCCCCATAGATTTGATGCAAAAGGATCAAGTGATATAAATAGACTAACTGCGCTTACGCAAAATACAAAAGTGATAAATATCTTTTCTAAAGTTTTATTTCTAATTTTTTGAACTACTACTAAAAACCACAATATGATGAATGGAATTAAGGGTAGTGCATATCGTGGAATAGTATATGTTTGCAAGGTTAAAACTGAAATACAGTAGAGGAAGCAGAAAGAAATAATTGCAGCAATTGATTTTGATTTTTGATTTTTTACGAGTAGCATCTGGATGAAATGTGCCCTATTATTTTTATGAGTAAAGAATAAAATCGTGAAGCAGATACTAAGACCTATCATTATCCAATTCGAATTTAAGAAAAGTAATTGTAGTAATTGTTGATATGCATAAGTATTTATAAATTGGAATGTTAGTATATTAAAGACAACCGTGTAAAATGTTCCTTTATCCGCTGTGCTTGCAAAAATGTAATCACTCCATGCGCCTTTGCCTAGCGAGTGTAGAAAATATTGCCAATACAGATAGGCAGCAGAGGATGCTAGATAGGGAAGAGTTGTTAGATTTTTTTTCTTTGAATAAATAAGATCCAAAATAAATAAAATTATAAGCAACAATAGACCAGTCTCCTTTATAAGTACTATTGCAATAAGTGCTAGTGTATATAAGAACAGTTTTTTTTCAAGCAATAACGCGATACAAATTAAAATCAAATTGGTAAGTAAATAATCTGTTAGGGCAAAAATACTCGTTGAAAGAAACAGAGGGTTTACTGAAAGAAAAATAGCAAAAAACCCTCCAGTTTTTAAGTTACTAATATTTTTTCCAATGATAAATGCACTTATAATTCCCCCGATACCTGAAATATACCCCAGAAGTATAATGATTTCTGAATGTATACCAAGAATGTGATATAAGGATGAAAGTGCAAGAACTTTAAGAGGTGGGTGGGCAGAGCTGAAGTGCTGAAAGAACGTGTCGTATCCACCCTGAAAAAAATAATAAGACTGTACAAAATCTACGTTACCGTCGCGTAAAGGAAGAGTAGTTATAAATGGGATAATTAAAATGGTAAATATAAATAGTGAAATTAAAATATATATATTCTTATACAATGTTTTCATTTCGCTAATATATCTATAATTTCTTGAGGAGAAAGATGTTTTATGTTTTTGAAAATAATAATTTTTGGATGGTCATATACTTGAAATGATTCTTCAGACCTATCGTCATTTATTTTTATACCAAAGAATGAAGGATAAGAGGAGAATTCCGCTACTTTTTTATATCCTAATTTTTCAGCAAAAAGATATTTATAGTACTTACTTGTGGTAGGATAATTCTCCGGTAGATAGATAAGTGAGCCATGAAGTCTTCTCGTTGTAAGGCTTATATAGTTAGCAGACGAGAGCATGTGAGCTAAATAATCAGCTTTATTACTAAATTCATTGTCATAGATTGCAAGCTGTTTAGTTGTAAAGAGCATATCTTGCCCTGGAATATATATAGGAAGTCCGTCATCCCAATGTTCTGTGAGTACTGTTTCGCCTGGTTTAATATTTTCAAGCATCCAAAGGGATGCAGTAAGTCTTGTTTGCGGATTTGAGTAGATTGACATAAATGAAAATGCCCAGAAAGATGTAATGAGTAGAGATATAAAAAGTGTTATTTTCCCCAGTGTTTTGTATTTATTTAAAAGATTTGAAAGAGTAAAGGCAGCATAAAGTGAAAGAAATGGTAAAAGAGGAGTCATATATCTTATAAATTTTGCGTGCCATGATCCAGCATACAGAAAATAAATAATAGGGAATATGAGAATAAAAAGATATGATGCCTGTCTGCCTTTTATAGTTTTCCGCAATAGCAGACCAAATCCCACAAGCGACAGTGCAAAAACTGGTCCCATTTGCCAGAACAAGTTATATATTTCATATAGATAAGATATTGTTTTATCAAATTGATGGGTATACGGAACAATTATTTTTCCGGTTGCGACTCCTGTTTCATAATTCATTGATTGCAAAAATTTGTGATAAGACAAAAAAGTATATGGAGAAAACAGAAAGAATATTGCAAAAGTAATCACGCAAAAAAATACTAAGCTAAGAATAAAGGGAAGAATTTTTTTCCCTTGTGAGCGAAAATCTGTTAAAAAAAAGCTCAGGAAGGGAATCATTAAAAAAGATAATGCAGTTGTTTTTGCAGCAATGCCTAATCCGGAAATGACAGCAAGTACTGTAAGCACAATTGCTTGAGGGTTTTTATAATAATACAAGGAAAAATAGGTAAGAAGGGTCACTATCAAAATAAGAAAGCTTTCAGTAGTCGCAAAGTGTGCAATTTGTATAGAAGAAACAGTAAATGCGAAAATAAAACTTGCGATAATTCCTGTTGTTTTATTAAATAGTTTTTTGCCAAGTAAAAAGACAATTAAAATAGTAAGCGTTGAAAAAAAGGCAGAAAATGTTCTTCCAACCTGATTTATGTGCCCCCATTCACTAGTCCAAATATCTGTTTGATGCATGAAATTGATAATTTCCCCAGCCCCTTTATATAGGTATACAGGTAAGCCTCCGTAGGCAAAAAAATCAGGATCAAGTTGTGATACAAAATTAATCTTTGTAACAGCATTATCTATATTTCGTTCATCTGGATGAAAGAGAAGATAGTTATCCCAATTTGTATTATAAAAACGCATGTAACCACCTACCAAAATAATAAGTATCACAAAAAACAACTGGTAATGCTTTCTTAAAATATTCATGAAGAAGATACGATGTGAGCAATTTTCTGACCTAATTCCACAGCATAATTTGTCCCTCTGTCCCATGGATAAACCTGTTCAATATTTGCAAGGTATACATGTTTTAATGGAGTTTCAAACGGGGGGATATATTTTGAATAGTTTGGTGGAATAATAGGTTGTGCGAATGGAGCACGAAAAATTTTAAAAGAGATAATGTCTTTGTAATAGTTTGGGTTAATTTTTTTGAGCCAGGGATCATAGAGTTTTAACAATTCTTTTTCGTTTAGAGTAAATCGTGGATCTGATGTCTCCATGTAATTTCCAACATACACTAAATGCTCATCATTATAGTATTTTTTATTCATAAAATTAGTATGTTCAACAATGGCTAAAATGGGTGATTTAAGGTCGCACATAGAAAGCCAGTATGTTCCATCTGAAAAGAATGGATTTTTAAGTCGTAAGACTAGATTCATAGCCGCGATACCTTTTAATTTTCCTAAACTTTCCTTGTAACTCTCAGGTAAACTTGGCGCAATCTTTTTAAAAAGAAAAGAAGGGGTAGTTACAATAATAGAGTCAAATTCTAAATCATGTGTTTTATCTGAATTTTTCCAACCCCCGTTTTTTATTTGAAGAGTAGTTGTCTTCCCTCCAGCAAGTTTTGTGACCTCTGTTTTGTAGTGAAAAACCCCTCCCTGTTTTTCAATCGTTTCCTGAAGATGTTGGGCAAATGACAAAAATCCTCCTTCTGGGTATGCAAGGCTTGGAGTTCTCTTGTATACGCGTGCCCAAAACCAAGCAAGAGACACACTCTTCGCATACTTACCAAGCTTGTTATCCAGTAATGGTTGCCAAAGCATTTTATAGGCAATATCTCCCATTGTTTTTTTTAAGTATGGTTCAGCCTTATACTTCTCAAGAGGTTTCCAGAAAGGGTTATATCTGAGAAGTGCAAGAGATACACCCATTCTAAATCTATTTATTATGTTTAGTTTTGGAAATTTTAAAACTGAAGTAGGAGAATCAAGTTGGTATATTCCTCCTTCAACATAAGACGATGTAATAGGTCGTTTAATTATCACCTTGTGATTTATTTCTGAAGCAAGATCCAAAACACTTTTGTCGTTTGTAAACCAATGATGATAGTGGTACTCAAGTGTCCAATTCCATTTGTTTTCTTTATATCCTACAGCTAGCCCACCTGGCTTTGAATCTAGCTCAAAAATTTCCACATTATGTCCCTTTTTTGTTAAGTAATATGCAGCGGATAGTCCTGTAAATCCTGCGCCAACAATTGCAATATTCATAAATAAATTTGAGAATTTTTATAGCATAAACAGTAATATAGATCCTGACACTATAAAAAGAATTGAGATAGATGTCAAGAAAATACTTTGACTAATGCTACCAGTTGGTGGTAGAGGTTGAGATGGAGGAATAGGTGTTACCGTAGTTACGGTTGGCATTGGTGTAGGACTCATGATTGGAGTAACAGACACTATTGTGGGGGTGGGCGCAGTTGTAGCGCTTGCTGTAGGGAGAACAGTTGGTGTTGGCATTGGTGTAGACACTATTGATTGGGTGGGTGTAGGCTTTGCTGATGGCGTAGCGTTTTCAGCGATTTGTGAACCGGATGCAAGAATCGTGAAGGAGCTTGCAGCAGTTTTTGTTCCGCCATTTAGATCTGTCGCTTGTAATTTTATTGTATACGTTCCTTGTGTTAGTGACACAGCTGGTCTATAAGCCCAGTTTCCATTTGGATCGGTTCTTATTTGTACATTTATTAAATCAGGTTCTGTGGACAATGTTACGAGTGAGTTTGGGAGAGCAGTACCTTTGAATTGAGGTTTTTCATCTGTGTAGGTTTGACCATTTTTAGGGGAAATAATTAAAATTTGTGCAGTCTTTTTACCGGTTGGAATTGCAAGAAGGCTTGATTGTGAGCTTAGGTTTTCCTCTTCGTTCCCGGCTATAAAGGAATAATTACTAGATAAGGTAATCGTGGGTATTTCTGAGGATGGGGTGTATGTATATACTATGTTTGATGTGAGGTCACCCTTTTTTGCAGAGAGGTCAATATTTGTGTTTGGTACAAGTGTTAGTATTTGGTCATGAGATATATTCCTTACAAGGTATGTAGGTATAAAATATTCCCCTTGATTATTTGTAATCGCAGATATTGGAGCAGCATTTGGTATTGTTATATTTAAAAGAACATCGCTTGCATCTTCTCCATTTGGCATAATAACTTTTCCTGAAAGTGTATATTTACTCCCTGAAGAAGGGGCATCTCCATTAGCAGTTGTTGCGGTATACAAATTTCCATTATCCGTATATTCATCCCCATTTGATAGGAGCGTAAATTTATATTGGGTATTTGGTTTTAAATTTGTAACTGTAATAAAATGGTTTATGTATGCCTGATTCCCTTGAGTATCTCTGATATCAAACGCTACAGAAGGAGAATCAGGATTATTAATTTGTACTGCGGATAACGTTGGGTCAAGCGTTGTAAATGTAACAGTAAAAGAGTTATTTGTGATATTAGAAACGGATACGTTTTGAGGTTCTTCGTTAGGCGTTGCTTGGCTTGATGTGAATATTCCAATCTGTACTAAAAATGCAGTGACAAAAAGTCCAGAAATGAGTATGATAAATGCAAAAGCTGTAGGAATTCTTTTCTGAAATAATCCTTTTTTCATAGTGTTTATATTTCCGGGATAGATATCTCATTCGTATTATCAATAGAATTTGTAGGTGTAGGCAGTGTTATTGATTGGGATTGTGTTGGCGTGGGTAAAGATATAGTGGGTGTAGGTTGTGCGCTTTGTGTTGCAATATCTTGACCTAAATCTACCCGTATTTGAATTCGTGATCTAAGTCCATCAATTGTTTGAGTGTTAAAATTAGGTGAAATAGGAATAATTTGCTCAGTTACATTGCTATTAATGGTTGATGCATTGAAAATGTTATAGATGGTTAACGCTATCCACACAAGAACTACAAATGTTGTAAATGCTGCAAGATAAGCTAAATTTTTTAACATAAATATACCTGTTTAATCTTTTGCAAAATATGCTTTGCCTGAAAACGATAACTCTAATTGTCCTTTATCTGTTTTTCCGGTTGTAATTTTTTGAATACTGATTATTCTCTGGAAATTGGTTACGTTTTCAATAAATGTATTAACATTCTGTTCATTTCCTGTTACGTCAACTGTTATTGTATAGCCATATAATTTACCGCCTACTTCAAGTGGGTAGTATTGGAGAGGAGAAACTTGCAAAGAACTTAGTACAACTTGATTCTTAGAGGCTAATGTTTCAATCTGTCGGGTTAGTGTTGGGATGTCTGGAGTTACTGGAATTGCGTTGTATACCAATGGTAAATCCGGATTAATTTGTGAATATTCAGAGTCAAGATTATGTAGTGCTTCTAGCTTTTTTTGTAGCGCTATATAGACATTTTTATTGTCTTCTAGCTTTTTTTGTAGATTGGTAATAGTAGAAATTGCAGGTCGAAGAATAAAAAAACCAAAGAAGGACACAGAGAAAAGGGTAAACACTATATATAAATAAGCGCCTGTTTCTTTTCTCGTTTTTACTCGTGAAAATTCCTGGCGTAGCCAATAGGCTGGTTGTTTCTTTTTTGATTCTGTGTTCATAATGAAATATCTGTCTGTTGTAATGTGGTAACTAGTTTAAATCTAATTCCTTGATCTAGACTTGTTAGTTCCTCAATAGAGATAGAAAGAACAGAGGGGTTTTTCTTTAACTTATCGATAAGTGTATTAAGTGTAAATATAGAGTAGGTCTGACCGTCGATTGCAATATTCGTATCAGAAACATTTAGGTTACTCGTTAAGAATTCTGAAGTGTTAAGGTAGCTCACGAGCTCACTTAAAAAAACCACCTTTTTTTTTGTATCCATCTCAATAGTTTTAATAGTAGTCAACCTTTCTTGGAGATTTCTGTATTTTTTTTCGTTTATCGCTTGAGCTTCAACAAAAATTTGCGATTTTCGTATTTGGTCGTTGAGGTCAACTATTTGTCGGTCAATGATAAACCTATACCCTAATGCGGCAAGCGTTAAAAGTTCAACGCCTACAATAATAATCCTCCCGGTATTTATAGTCCATTTAATGAATATACTGGAAGTTGAATCTGTGTCTTTTCTGCCAAGATTAATAGATAGGCGCTGTGCGTCATTTTGCATAATTTAAGTGTAATGCGTTTTTACTTGTTTGTCAAAGAAAAGAAGATTGGTTTTCGTAGAGCTATTTACTTTTTTTTGAAGCCGATTTTTTAACTCGAGGTGTTTTCTTTTTTACTGTAGGCACTTTTTTCACTTTTTCTACTTCTACCCCTTTTTTTGTAACTAGGGCAGACTTAATTCTAGACCCCTTGTTTTTATGAATCAAATGTTTTTTTACAGCCTTGTCGATCACGGAAAAAGCGCTAGAGATATCTTTATCACTTTTAGATTTTTTTGCAGCACGAATGGCTGCTTCAACCTTGTGATGAAAGAGTTCATTTTCAATCGCGACCTTTTTGTCTCTTCTTAATTTTTTTATTGCTGATTTAATAACTGGCATAATTAACTATAAATAATAGTTGATTGGAAAACGTCGTTTTCCTAAAGACAGACAATATTGTACCATGCTATACTTGAAAAATAAAGCCCAGGGTAAGATTTTTTTAGTTTTGCCACTGGAGGTGAAAAGTAGTGATTTGCAATTGCGGCAGTTAATTTTAGGTAATTAAGATAGAAAAATGAAAGAAATCTTCCAGAAAAGCATAAATGCACTCATCTCAAAGCAGACAAACATTTTTTCAGCTGCTCTTTTTATTATTTTAACGACAGTTATATCCCAGCTTTTAGGACTTTTTAAGTATAGAATACTCGTTTCCTTATTTGGTGCATCAACAGAACTTGGTGTTTTCTTTGCTGCATTTAGGGTTCCGGATTTTATTTTCCAAGTTGTGATAGCGGGAGCACTATCAACGTCATTTATACCTGTATTCACTGAGTATGTTGCGCATGGAAAAAGAAGGGAAGCGGATTCGTTTACCTCATCGCTTCTTACAATTGGTGTAATTTTTTATGTATTGGTGAGTATCATTGTTATTTTGTTTTCCTACCAGCTTTCAGAATTGGTTGCTCCTGGCTTTTCTCCTCATGAGCTTAGGTTGATGGCTCAGTTTATGATCATTATTCAGCTAGCTCAAATGTTTTTTATATTAGGTACAGTTGCAACAGCAGTTCTTCAATCTTTGCAGCATTTTTTGATTCCAGGAATAGCAACAGCTGCATATAATTTAGGAATAATTTTAGGGCTTGTTGTTTTTGTCCCTTTTATAGGTTTTTACTCAGCAACAGTGGGCGTAGTTATAGGTTCTGTTTTATTTTTTGTAGTACAACTTCCCCTTCTTATTCATTCAGGGTTTGTGTATAAGCCGACAATTGATTTGAAGAACGGGACTCTAAAAGTCATTCATCTTATGGTTCCAAGATCGGCGACTTTGATCGTAACCCAACTTGCTATAACGGGTAACGTTTTTTTTGCTTCATTTTTAGGTGCAAGAAGTTTAGTTGTTTTTGATTTAGCTCAAACACTTGTTATGGCACCGGTATTATTATTTGGGCAATCCATTGCACAAGCGTCATTTCCTGCTTTATCTCAGAAAAAAAACGATAAAAAGTCATTTGATTCTATTTTTGTTTCCTCATTTAATCAGATATTATACTTAACGCTTCCACTATCTGTGCTATTTATTGTTCTAAGAATCCCACTCATTCGACTTTTTTTTGGTGCTTCTCGATTTGATTGGACAGCAACGGTAGATACAGGAAGAACACTTGCGTATTTTTCCGTATCTATTGCTGCTCAATCTTTAATATACTTGTTGGCTAGAGGATTTTATGCTCATAAAGATACAAAGACTCCCTTGTTTGTGACAATTTTTGCGGTTGTTATAAACATAAGTATTTCATACGTTTTTGTCCTCACATATCACCTTCCCATATTTTTTCTTGCATTCGCATTTTCAATCTCAAACATACTTGCATGCATCGTGCTTTTTCTGCTACTAGATAAAAAAATACATTTGCCAAAAAAAAGTATTATCATAACAAGCACAAAGATTTTTGTTGCAACCATAATTATGGGAGTTGCGTTATATATCCCTATAAAGTTACTTGATCAATTAGTTTTTGATACTACTAAAACAATCAATCTAATCCTTTTAACTGGTATCGCTTCTGCTGCCGGGCTAATTACGTATATATTTTTTACATGGCTGTTTAATATACAGGAGGCAAGATATGTGGTAGAAGTCGTAAAGAAATTTAAAAATGGGAAAAAATTACTGCAAGATATGGGAGAATTAATAAACGGTCCAAAGCCTACATTATAGACATATGTGTTTTCTCTGAAGTAAAAAAACAAGGAAGTGAATCTTATATTATCTCATCAAACGACAGCTTCATGATATAATCTTTGGATGAATCAAGGAAGTATCAGAAATTTTGCAATCATAGCTCATGTAGATCACGGAAAGTCAACTCTTGCTGACAGACTGCTTGTATTAACGGGTACTATTCGCAAGGAAGAAATCGGAGAGCAATATCTAGATTCCAGTGATATATCTCGAGAACGGGGTATTACCATTAAGCTTGCTCCAGTTAGAATGCACTACAGATTAAATGGTGAGGATTACATTTTAGATCTCATAGATACCCCTGGACATGTTGACTTTTCCTATGAGGTAGTACGGACATTGTATGCTTGTGAAGGCGCGGTATTGCTAGTAGATGCTACAAAAGGAATTCAGGCGCAGACTGTCGCAAATCTTAATTACGCCCGGAAAATTGGTTTAAAAATTGTGCCAGCTATTAATAAAATTGACCTTCCTATGGCACGCGTGGATGAGGTGGAAAAGCTTATGGTGGAAACATTGGGGTTTGAAAAGTCTGAAATTTTGTATATCAGTGCTAAAACTGGTGAGGGAGTTGAGGATTTGCTTGCAGCAGTTATTGAGCGCGTTCCCTCGCCTAAAGGTTCTCAAAATTTGCCAACTCAGGCGTATATTTTCGACTCTGTATATGATGAGCACCGTGGAATTGTAATTTTTGTGCGAATGGAAAATGGGAGCATTAAAAAAGGAGATGAAATTGTATTCTTATCAGATGATTCTCGGGCAATTGTTATGGATGTAGGTTTTATGAAGCCTACATTTTATTCAAGCGAATCTATTTCAAATGGAGAGGTGGGATATGTTATAACAAACGTTAAAGATATAACCCAAGCAAAGGTAGGAGATACCATGACAACGATTAAAAATCCGGGGAGTGCTCTTCCAGGATTTTTACCCCTTAAACCGTTTGTATATCTTTCTATTTACCCCTCTAGTAATAGTGAATTCCAACAGCTCAGGAAAGCAATATATAAACTGAAGTTAAATGATGCAGCGTTAACTATTGCGCCTGAACATAGTACAATTTTTGGTCCAGGATTTCGCTGTGGATTCTTGGGTTTGCTCCATTCACAAATTGTGATTGAGAGGCTTGAGAGAGAAGGGGGAGTAGAGGTGTTTACTGCCCCTCCGACAATAGAATATAAGATAGATGGGGTAAGCGTTACAAGTCCTAAAGATTTTGACAATTCGAGCAAGGAGATGCTAGAACCATTTATAGATGGTGAGATTTATTGTCCGGCAGAATATTTGGGGAATATCTTAGAAATAATAAATACAAAGCGTGGACAGCAGAAAAACATTGAGTATTTTGAAAATCTTGTAAAAATATCTTTTGAGATGCCACTAGCCGCAGTAGTTTATGACTTTTATGACAAGATAAAATCCGCATCCAGTGGATTTGCATCATTTGATTATGAGATTAAAGACTTTCGTCCATCCCGACTTGCCAGAATTGATATTTGGGTGAATGAGCAGGTTATTCCTGAGCTTTCGTTTATTGTACATAACTCTGAAATTGAAAAATTTTCTCGTCGTATTGTTGAAATTCTTCGTGATGCAATTCCAAAACATCAATTTGTGATTGCAGTGCGGGCGCAAGACGGTGGGAAAATTGTTGCATCTGAGAAGATTTCAGCGCTCCACAAGAATGTATTGGCAAAGATGTCAGGGGGAGATATTACTCGAAAGATGAAACTTTTAGAATCTCAGAAGAAAGGAAAATCTAAGATGAAGACTATTGGAAATGTCAGTATACCTAAGGAAGCATTTTTGAGTGTTTTAAAGGTTTAGTTTTATCTTATCAACAGATTGAGTAATATCTCAAAAAATACTAACTCTTAGAGTATAAATAGGAAAATGCCTATTCCAAAAGCGACAATTACTCCACCAACAATTGCAAGTGTTGTTTCAATATTGCCAGTAACAGGTAGTGTTGGTGTAGGATCGGTTGTGATAGGATCTATCTTGGCTTGAGAATTTGATACGGTAACTGTTTTTGTACATATCACAGTATCACTTGTGTTGCCATTTGTGTCAGTTAGCGTTGAAATAGCAGAATATACTCCAGCGTTTGTATAAGTATGTGGAATTTGAATGCTTACGGTTTTGGTTCCAATTCCACCTGATGAGGTTGCTTCATGATTCGTACCATCTCCAAAATCTAATTTTACCTTGCTTATATTTGCACTAGGACTCTGTCCGGTTACTCCAAAGGTGAGTGTATATGGCGCAACTCCTGATTGCCCTCCGCTTAGTGCTAGACTTTCACATATAGGTTTTGCTGATTGAGTAGATGTTGGTGTGGGGCTAAGACTAGCACCAGGAGAAGGAGTTGTAGTTATTGCTCCTCCGCCATCTCCAATTGTTACAGCTGCAGTTCCTGTGTCACTCAGAACATTTTCTGTTACTCCGTCGCTTGTTGCAAGTGAGAGAGCTTGGGATAGTGGTTTATCAAATTTTACAATTGTTGCTCCAGTTGTTGTTGCAGCCTTCGCTTTCATGGTAAGCGTTCCTATTTTTGTAATTTCTTGTACAGCTTCTTGAACATTATTTGTTGTTGAAAGGGAAATACTTATTGTTCCGTCTGGATTCGGTTGAGATTTTTTAAGTTCTACTGGAAAGACGCTAGTATTTGGAGTAAGTGAAACTATCTCTATTTTTTCTGGGTCTACTGAAACAGTCATTTCAACAATCGAAACAATATTTTGACCTGGGTCTATCTGAATGTCCAGAGTAAATGTTTCGCCTACCTTCGTGTTTATAGTGGTAGGTGTCAGAGAAAAAATAGTAGTTGGGGCAGCCTTAGATTGCAAATTTGTCTGACGACTTATAACAAAAAGTGTTATTGGAATAACTGCCAAGAGAAGTAGAATATTTCCCAGGATAAAATATTTATTCTTTAATATATTCATAAAAAACAAAGCACCAAATGCCTGATGCTTTCCACCTGTATACAAGCGTATCCAATTTGTAAAGTATTGTCAATCAGCTGACCAATCTAGTCTGACCATAAAAAATAATATTTGAAGTAAATATACAAAAGGTCTTGACAAGACGTTAAATTTTTCTTAGAATTAGCAATCATCTGCTCTTATTGACAAAAAAGATATGGCAAAGACAACTTCTATACCAACAAATATAAAACCCCTTTTTGGCAACGTATTGGTTAAGCCTTTAGAGGCTGAAACAAAGACTGCAAGTGGAATTATTCTCCCTGATTCGGTAAAAGAAAAACCTACTATTGGTGAAATAATGGCAGTTGGTGAAGGGAATATTACTCCCAAAGGAGAAAAAGAGCCGATGGTAGTAAAGGTAGGGCAAAAGGTAATGTATAAAAAGTGGGGAGGAAATGAGATTAAGGTGGAGAATGAGGAGTGGACAATAGTTGACCAAAAAGATATATTAGCGGTAGTTGAGTAGATAAAAAAAGTTTTAAGGAGAGTTTTAAAATGGCAAAACAAATTATATATAGCGAAGAAGCTAGAAAAAAATTAAAAACTGGTGTGGATAAACTTGCAAATGCAGTTGTAACCACACTTGGACCAAAAGGTCGCAACGTTGCAATAGACAAGAAATGGGGAGCACCTAATGTTATTCATGATGGGGTAACGGTCGCAAAAGAAATAGAACTTGAAGATCCATTTGAGAATATGGGCGCACAACTTGTGAAGGAAGCAGCTTCAAAAACAAATGATATTGCAGGAGACGGAACGACAACCGCAACGCTACTTGCACAGCAAATAGTACATGGTGGATTTAAGGCTGTTGCTGCAGGAGCAAATCCGATGATTTTGAAGGCGGGCGTTGAAAAGGGGGTAACCGAGGTTATTTCAGAAGTAAAACGCATGAGTAAGAAGGTCGTAGACACAGATGTCGCAAAGGTAGCAACAATCTCAGCTCAAAATGAGCACATTGGGAAACTCATAGCGGATGCGCTTCATAAGGTTGGGAAGGACGGTATTGTTACGGTTGAGGAAGGACGGGGGCTTGAATTTTCTATTGACTATAAAGAAGGAATGGAGTTTGATAAGGGATATGCTTCTGCGTACTTTGTTACTAATTCAGACCGTATGGAATCGGCAATTGCTGACGCGTACATATTAATAACCGACAAAAAAATAACAAACCTTCAGGAGTTGCTTCCATTTCTAGAAAACTTTATTAAAGTTTCTAAAAATCTTGTAATTATTGCAGATGATATAGAGGGTGAAGCGCTTGCTACTTTGGTGCTGAATAAATTAAGAGGTACATTTAACGTTTTAGCTGTAAAGGCTCCCGGATTTGGGGACAGAAGAAAGGCAATGCTTGAAGATATAGCTGCTTTAACTGGGGGAACAGTTATTTCAGATGATACAGGTCGCAAGTTTGACTCAGTTACCATAGATGATTGTGGACGTGCAGAAAAGGTATTATCAACTTCCGATACAACACAGATAATAGGAGGTAAGGGAGATAAAGCAACAGTTACTTCAAGAATTTCACAAATTAAAGCAGAAATTGAACGTTCCACATCAGAATTTGACAAAGAAAAACTTCAAGAAAGATTGGCAAAGCTTTCAGGAGGAGCAGCGGTAATAAATGTGGGTGCGGCAACAGAAGTAGAGATGAAAGAGAAAAAAGAGCGAGTGATAGATGCAGTAGCTGCTACCAAGGCAGCATTGGAGGAGGGAATTGTACCTGGAGGAGGAATAACATTATTGAAGGCTAGAAAAGTACTCGTCTTATTAAAGGAGAAGTTAACGGATGATGATGAGAAACAGGGGGTAGAGGTTTTGTATGATGCTCTTGCTCAGCCAGTTTCCTGGATTGTTAAAAACGCAGGAGAAGAGCCAGGCGTTATCGTAAGAGATATAGAAGCTTCAAAACTGGATGACTATGGATTTAATGTAATGACTATGCAATATGGGTCAATGCTGACAGCTGGAATTGTTGATCCGGCTAAGGTAACTCGCTCAGCAGTTCAAAATGCAGCCTCAGTTGGGATGATGATTTTAACTACCGAAGCGTTAATAACTGATTTACCTGAAAAGAATTCTTCTATAGGCTCAGGTCCAGCTATGCCAGGTGGTATGCCGGGTATGGGCGGCATGGACTACTAACATTTTCTTACAGCTTCTCATAGCCACTTAGATAACTTTCGTTATCGCTTCTTGCTTCAATATTTATGGTTTTTTTATATCAGTCCCCTTCCTATTTATACTTGGTGAGTAATATCTTATACTTGATATAATCCTTATGATTGATGTTCATTGTCACTTAAACCTTCACAAATTTGATACTGATTACGACCAAGTCATAAAAGATGCATTAGCGGCAGGGGTTACTAAAATTGTAAATACAGGGACAAGCATCCCCTCAAGTCGTAAGGCAGTTGAGCTTGCATCAAAATATGAAAATCTTTACGCAATTGTTGGAATTCATCCACATCATGCCGATAAAACAGATAAAGAATTTGAAGGAGAACTACAAACAGATTGGTTAAAAGAGCTTGAAAGCCTTGCAAAAATGTCCAAGGTGATTGGAATAGGTGAGGTAGGTATGGATTATTTCCGATATAAATCGAATGGAATAGTTGAAAAAAACCTTCAAGAGGATGCATTTAGAAAACAAATTGAATTATCGATAAAACTTAAGATTCCATTACAAATTCATACCCGTTTGGCTTGGGATGATACTCTGGGGATAATTCTTGAATACAGGAATCTGCTTCAAGATCCCCCAGGCATGTTTCATTGTTTTTCAGGTAGTATTGCATATGCAAAGCGAGTACTTGATGCCGGTTTTTATTTAGGGTTTGATGGAAATATTACATATGGCGGAATTCCACCAGGAGAGGATACTCCACTTTCAGATCTAGTTAAATATGCACCACTAGACCGTATTCTAACTGAAACTGATAGCCCGTTTTTAACCCCCCAGAGCTTGCGAGGCAGTCGGAATGTCCCGCAAAATGTTATAATTGTAGCAAGACATATAGCTCAACTTAGGGGCTGTTCATATGAAAAAGTAAACGAGACAGTCTTGATAAATTTCCAAAAAGTATTTGGAAGACATATATGATTAATTCAACAATTAACAAGCTTTTTCTACGTTACCCCAGAAAATCAATTAGACTACTTGAGATAATCCCGCCACTTATTGCGGTTTTTTTAATTAGTGTGCCTTTTTGGGGGTCTTTTGCGTTTCCAGTTTTCTTATCTTACCTTATTATTTTTTTTGATATATATTGGCTCTACAAATCTCTTAATTTAGCCATATGTTCATTTTTTGCTGCAAGAAAAATAAAACAGGCTGAGCAAACCGATTGGATGGCTCAAGCGGTTCAACATAAGGATTTTGATAAGGTTCGGCATATTGCTGTAATTCCAACCTATAAAGAATCAGTACATAAGTTAATGGAGACAATTGATAGTATTCAAGGGCAGACCTTTCCTACGCATCAACTATATGTGCTCGTGGCTTTTGAGGAAAGAGAAGAAGAAGCATATGAGAAGGCAAAGATATTAGACGCACACTATAAGAACGTTTTTGGAGGGCTTTATTCCACTTTCCATCCTGATGTCGCGAATGAGGTGAAAGGTAAATCTTCAAATCAAGCTTATGCAGCAAGAGAAGCAAATAGGATACTAGTCGATGAAAAAGGCTTAGATATTTCGTTTATGACAATATCCTCAGTTGACGCGGACAGTATTTTTGATGAGCAGTATTTTGCATATCTGACTCATGAATTCCTACGTCATAAAAACCGTGATCTTGCTTTTTTTCAATCAGCGAATGTGTATTTTAATAATTTTTGGAAGGTTCCAGCTGGAACTCGTGTTATTGCATTTTTTGGAAGTCTATCTCGCGCTTCACTTTTAGTGCAGCCCTTACGTCTCATTCCTAACTCGACCTACACTCTGTCTTTTAAATTATTGAAAGATATTGGGTATTGGGATACTGATGTAATTCCTGAAGATTACAGGACATTTTTTAAAGCCTTTTTTGCTAAGAAGGGACGCGTAACAGTTGATCCAATTTTTCTGAAAACATCCATGGATTCACCTCAATCTATGACATATTTCGGAAGCCTTATGAATAAATACCAACAGGAAAGACGTTGGTCTTGGGGAATCTCTGACGATGCGGTATTTTTAAAGTGGTGGCTTACCGTAAAGGATGTACCATTTTTAAAGAAAACATATCTTGTATCAAATGTTATTTTTGACCACATTATGTGGCCGGTAAATTGGTTTCTAATAACTATAGCAGCAAATTTAGTAGTAATTCTCAATCCTGTTTTTTCGCGTACGAGTTTAGGGTATACACTCCCACATTTATCAGGGTTTATTTTAACGATCTGTCTTTTTGCGCTTTTTGTTATGATTTATGTTGATTTTGATCTGCGTTCAAATAAATTTGATGCTCCTCCTAAGATGAAGCAATTTATGTTTCCGCTAGAATTTATGCTTATGCCAATTGCAGGATTCTTTTTATCAACTATTCCCGCCCTTATGTCTCATGTTCAATTAATTCGGGGTAAGAGATTGGAGTATAAGGTCACGGA
>CAYMYC010000001.1:37290-238149 GCA_964394645.1 uncultured Gammaproteobacteria bacterium
GAAAGTATAAACATTATGGTTGTGACCTTGCGCATGTCTTAAGGTCACGGAGAAAGTATAAACATTATGGTTGTGACCTTGCGCATGTCTTAAGGTCACGGAGAAATTTAACGTAAGCATGAATGAAAATATATGAAGAAAAAACTGAAGGCTATTTACAATAAAGAAGTTCTTCCTGATCTGTATTATTTTTTTCTCATTGGTATAGTTCTGCTGTTTATAGTTTTTCGTATCCCATCTCTTGTTGAGCCAGATTGGTATGGAGACGAGGGGATATACCAAGTTATAGGAAGAGCGCTCCATGAGAATAGATTACTGTATAGAGATATATGGGATAATAAGCCGCCACTTCTTTATTTATATTACGCCTTCGTGAGAGGAGATATGTTTTTAGCTCGTCTTATGTCTCTTGTATTCGGTGTGGGTGCTGTTGTTGTATTTTTCTTTACAGCAAAAACCATTTTTTATAAAAAAAATATTTCATTATATCTTTCTACATTCGTTTTTGCGATTCTTTTTGGTATTCCATTATTGGAAGGAAATATTGCAAATGCAGAAAATTTTATGCTTCTTCCCATACTGCTCTCTCTTTTTTTTGTATTACATTTAAACGCTCATTCAAGAATAATTACCCCAATTTTAATAGGACTTTTTCTATCAATTGCATTTCTAACCAAAATAGTTGCGGTTTTTGATCTGGGAGCATTTTTAGTAATACTTTTTATAATACGTTTTTATAACAAATCGCTTATTGATGTAAAGAAACATTTTATATCCCACCCTATAGAATTTTTAAAACTTTTAAGACAGGAAGGTATAGTTTTGATTGCTTTTTTTACCCCAATTTTGATAACGGTTATGTTTTTTATTTCTCAAGGTTCACTTTCTGATTACCTCAAGGCATCCTTCGCTCAAAATATAGGTTATGTTGGGTATGGAAACTATTTTCTTATTCCGCAAGGTTTGCTCATACTTAAGCTACTTCTACTATTTTTAGGCGTTTTTCTAATTACCATTTTTAGGAAAAGAATTGGTATTGCTGGAATCGTTATTTATACTTGGCTTATATTCTCAATTTTTAATGCTTTTTTTTCTGGAAGACCATATACGCATTATGTATTAGTTTTTTTGCCTTCTTTCTGTTTATTATTAGGATTAATTTTTTATGCAAGAAAACTTACAATTTTAAATATATTCATAACAATATTTTTAATTATATTTTTTAAAATAAATTTTACATACTATACAAAAATTATTGCTTACTATACTAATTATTTTGAATTTGTAATGGGGGATAAATCCGTAAGAGAATATCAATCATTCTTTGACGCAAATACGCCAAGAAATTATGAACTAGCTGAATTCTTAAAGATGAATACCCAAAATGGGGAAGGAATATTCTTACTTTCAGATAGTAGCACGATATATTATTTAACAAATAAACTTCCGCCCGGACGGTATATTGTAGAATATCATATAAGCTCTTATCCAAACGGGATAGAGGAAACGAAAAGTGCTTTAAAAAAAATAAAGCCTAAATATATTATTGTTACAAAAGAAAGATTTTCCCGAAATTTTCTCACTAATTATGATAAGAAATATGTAATATCAGGTATAACAGTATATGAACAACAGTATTAAAATTTTACTTAGTGATAAGGGAATAAAATATGCAATATTTTTATCCACATCAATATTATTACTAGAGATAGTATCTCTTATTTTTTTCTACAAAAAATTTCCTCCAATAATTCCGCTTTTTAATAGTCTAGCTTGGGGGAGGGATAGATTAGCTCCTTCCTTTATTATTTTTTCTGTTCCCGCCTTTTTGGTTGTTGTGCATGTGATGAATGTTACTTCATCTGCATTTTTTTATAAGAAACATGCCTTGCTCTCAAGGATGATAATAGTTAATTTGTTATTGGTAGTAGGAATTAGTTTTGTCGCCCTTGGTCAAATATTATTATTAATTTTTTAATGAATATAACAACTTTTATTTATCCTTTCGCTTTGGCACTGTGTGTTTCATTGCTTGCAACACCAATTGTTATAAAATTTGCTTATAAAGCAAAAATTGTAGATGATCCCAAAACACATAAACACCCAGCAATCATTCACTCAAAACCGGTACCAAGAGCAGGGGGAGTGCCAATATATCTTGCCATTTTAATCACATGTTTCTTCTTTTTTAACATAAGTAATCAATTACTCGTTATATTAATAACGGGTTTCTTTGTAGTTTTTATTGGTGTATTAGACGACAAATATGATATTTCTCCTTATGCTAGATTTTTATCTAATATATTACTTGCTGGGGTTGTGGTTTTTTCAGGCGTAACCATACCGTTTATCACAAATCCCTTGGGGGGAATACTTCATTTCACCCCCCAAAATATGAACATTTTTTTTCTTCCACAAATTCTGGCTATTATCTGGATTGTTTGGGTAATGAATATGTTAAATTGGAGTAAGGGAGTTGATGGGCAAATGCCTGGTATTGCTGTTGTATCTGCAATCGTTATTGGACTTTCCGCTCTGCGTTTCCCGTTACTTGATGGATCAAACATTATGACATCTCAACTAGCATTTATAGTAGCAGGCGCATCACTAGGTTTTTTGGTCTTTAATTTTTATCCGGCAAAGATATTTCCTGGATATAGTGCTACTATATTAGGTTTTCTAATTGGAATATTGTCTATCTTATCAGGGGTAAAACTTGCAACAGCAATACTTGTGATGGGGGTACCAACTGTTGATGCATTATTTACTGTTACAAGGCGAATACTTTCTAAGCGTTCTCCTTTTTGGCATGATAAGGGTCACCTTCATCATCTTCTTCTCAAGATGGGGTTTTCACAAAGAAGTATAGCTATTTTTTATTGGGTTATGTCTTGTTTACTAGGTCTTATTGCTCTAAATCTTTCTAGTAGAGGAAAATTATTTGCTATAATTTTGTTATTAGTTTTAGTTGGGGGAATTATACTAACATTAAAGTATTTAATAAAGAAGGAAAAAACAATATGAAAGGGGAATTAGTATATTATATAGTAAAGCTTTTAAGACCAAGACAGTGGATTAAGAATTTTGCACTTTTTGCTGCTCCGACATTTGGTGGGCAATTATTTAATTTGGATATTCTGCCTCAGGTTATTTTAGGATTTATCGCTTTTTGTTTACTCGCGTCTTCAACGTATGTTGTCAACGATCTACTAGATGCTCAAAAAGATAGATTGCACCCATTTAAGAAATTTAGACCAATAGCCAGTGGAAAAATTTCAACACCTGTCGCAATTATTCTATTTTTCGTTTTAATTATTGGTTCACTAATAATTGCTCTTGAGATTTCTCCAGTGTTTTTTCTTATTTCAGTGTTATATTTAATTTTACAATTATCATATTCAATCTTATTTAAAAGCCTTGTTGTCTTTGACATATTATTTATTGCAGCAGGTTATATCTTGCGTGTTTTTGCAGGGGAAGTAATTTCTGGATATCATCTATCTGTTTGGTTGTTGCTTACGACTGTTTCTCTATCCTTATTTTTAGCAGTTGGTAAAAGACGTTCCGAGCTGACCTTATTAAAAGGTGCAACAGGGGCGCATATAGCTGCTGTTAGACAAAGCCTTTCTCATTACTCAGACAGATTACTTGATGCATATTCTATGATGTTTGCAACTGTAACCCTTGTTTTTTATTCGCTTTTTACATTTCTTGAATCAACCCGTGGATTGCATGTGCCAGAAGTATTATTGCCTGAATTTTTGCCAGACTATTTACAGCGAAAGTGGTTGATGATAACTATACTACCAGTTATTTATGGAGTAATGCGGTATATTCAGGATATCTATGAGAAAAGTGAAGGGGAAAGTCCTGAGCGTGTATTATTATCAGACAAATCTCTATTATTTTCAGTAATTATATGGGGGCTGCTAGTCATATTTGTTATATATGTAATTGGGGGTTAAGGTGTGGGAGAGGGTTCTTTTATTGCAAAATCAGAACTTACATATCCTGTTGTTTGAGAGTTGGGTAGCTGTATTTTATACCACCCGTTTTCTTCTGAGATCAGTGTGAGTATGTCTCCAGGGTTAACTCGCCCAATCTCTTTAGAATTTATATTAGCCTCTTCTCTTACTCTAAGAAAACCTGTAGGAGTATTAATTATTTTGACTGTTTCGGAAATCAGGGTGGGGGTAGGAGTTGGGGACGGTTCGCTGCCGGGTAACACTTCGTCTGATGAGGGTATCGTTCCCAAGATTGTTTCGATAACTAGCTTATATCCCTTTTGTGCTTTTATACGAATTGTTTTCTTTGCGTATCCTCCTTTTTGTATTTCTATTTCATGAGCGGAATCTGACACATTATTTATGAGTAGGGGTGTCGTTCCTGAATCAGTTCCATCCATTGAAATAAGTGCTCCGTTTGGGATAGAAGAGACAAATAGTTGAGCATCTTGTGCGTAAATTTTAGACAAGTAAAGCGTATAGGATGAAGCGTAAGATCCAGGAAGGAAGGTTCTGTCGACTGCGGTAAGGACATCCTTTCCTACTTTTATTTTAGTGGTATAGGTGCTGGATGAATCTTGTGGGACTAATTGCAGCGTATAACCCCCTTCATCTATCCGTTCTTCCTCTTCACAAAGACAAAGGGGAGTATTTCCTATCAATTTTCCGTTTATCAGTACTTTCGCTGCAACGTTACTTGTGACCTGGAGTGCTCCCTTACCGTGAGGTAAAAAATTTAAGAATACTTGAAAGAAGATAAAAAAGCCTATAAAAATAAGAATAATTGAGAGAATATTAACTATTTTTCGTTTCATGTTTTTGAATATATACCATATTATCAGAGGAGAAGAATTCAAACAAGTAATTGATCTAGTAAATTTTTGACTGTAAAAAAATCCTTTAGCGCTTGACAAATTAGCAGTTAATGTGATAGAGTGATAATGAATAAATTTTTAAGTACTGATAGCAAAAAAAAGTAATACCTAGGAGTAAATATTTTAATTTAAAATGTAGTGATTTTAATTAGAAGGAGGTGAAAAATATGGCAATAATTCGTTGGAATCCTTGGAACATTGATCGATTTTTTGAAGACGACTTCGACTTGCCTACGATTCCTGGAATTTCAAGGCTTATGGGTCAGGGATTAAATCTTTATGAAACTGGGGACTCAATCATAGCAGAAGCGGCACTTCCTGGAGTTTCAGAAGATAAGATTGATGTCACATTTGAGAATGGAGTAGTTCGTGTTACTGCTTCAATTGAAGAAAAACAGGAAGAGAAAGAAAAACGTCGATACTTCATGAGCTCAATGACATCTTCATTTAATTATTCTTTCAGAATTCCTGAGGGAGTTGTTGAAGCAAATGAGCCTGAGGCAGTTTTGGAAGACGGTGTGCTTAGGTTAACGTTTAAAAAAGTTGTGAAGAAAGAACCTAAAAAAATAAAAGTTTCCAAGAAGATTAAAAGTATTAAGTAAAGACTGTACTTAGGAAAAATTACGAAAGACCCCTAGCGAACTCTAGGGGTCTTTATGTGATTCGGGGGAATAAAGGTTCAACAGATTTAATTTCATTACTTCCGAATTGTGCAATTATTTTATTAGCAGTAATTGGTAGGAATGGTTGAAGGTTATATCCAATAGACAGCAGTCTTTTTATTAATATATTTAACGTTTCAGAAAGTTCCTCATTTGTTTGCTTCCAAGGTTCTTTTTCATTTAAAAATTTATCTGTACTCCGGATAGTTTCCCATATATATTCTAGTGCGAGATTTAATTCATAGGCTTTAAGGAAATGCGATATTTCTTTATCAAAAGTTGAAGGTAATACCCCACCTTTTTTGTTATTTTTTTCTGCTAATTTTGCTACCCTTGCGACTAAATTGCCAAGACCATTTGCGAGATCTGAGTTATACACCTCGATAAATCTATTTTCAGTGAAATCTCCATCTGAGTATGTGGGAATCTGAGAAAGAAGATAATACCTAAAAGGTTCTAGCCCATATTTTTCAATCATTTCGAACGGGTCTATTACATTTCCAAGTGTTTTTGACATCTTTTGACCTCCAGACTGTACAAAACCATGTATAAGAATTGATTTAGGTGTTTCAAGACCTGCTGATAATAACATGGCTGGCCAGTAGACTGTATGGAATCTGTTTATATCCTTCCCAATTATATGCAAATTTGCCGGCCACCATTTTTTAAATTCCTTTTCGTTAATCCCGTAGCCAATTCCAGTTATGTAAATTGCTAGTGCATCAAACCATACATACATTACCTGGTCGGGATCGTTTGGTACGGGTACACCTATATTTTGTGCTCTTTTTTTTGATCGGGAAATGCTGAAATCTTCAAGACCACTTTTAATAAATGACATAATTTCATTTTTCCGACTATTTGGAATGACGTGGAGTGTGTCAGATTCAATAAGTTTTAGCAGCTGGTCTTGATAATTTGTTAATTTAAAAAAATAATTTTCTTCTGTTACCACCTCAGGAATAGTTAGATGATCTGGACATTTTTCATTTATTAATTCTTTTTCTGTTTTAAAACTTTCACAGCCAACACAATAAAGACCGGTATAGGATTTTTTGTAGATATCTCCTTTTTCAAAACACAAATTCCATAGTTTTAAAACTCCAGGGAAATGATGATTTTTATCAGATCCTCGCTCAAAGACATCAAGATGTATCCCTAGATTTTCAAATGATTTTTCAAATACTAATGAATTTTTGTCTAAAAAATCCTGTATTGGAGTCCCTTCTTTCTCAGCAGCTTGAACATTTTTTAAACTGTTTTCATCGGCGCCAGATAAAAGAATTGTTTCAAGACCTACTAATTTGTGATAGTTTCGTATTGTGTCAGCTTGAAAATACTCAAGAGCATGTCCGATATGAGGTTTCCCATTAACATATGGGATAGCTGTTGTGAGATAAAACGTATTTATATTCATGGATTGAATTGTATCATAGGACTACTGTTTCCGGAAGCCGAGTTCAATAAGTAACATGATTATTAGAAGAAGTATGATATATAAGTAGCTTGTAAAACCAAAAAGTCTCAATATTAAGAGAGAAGAAAGGAAAACTCCTGAGAGTATTCCGCGGTGTAAGCTGACGAATAAAAATGATGACATACAGGCAAGTGTGGATAAGAGGAGAATAAAAAATAGAAAAACGGGAGAAAAAGTAAGTATTCCGATAGAAAGACTTTCTTCCGGGTTAATAAAAAAGATATAAAAAAGTAATCCAATAAAAGATATACATCCGAGGAATAGTAATGGTAGGAAATCTTTTCTTTTCCGCATTTATCTAAAATCGTTTATCTCATTCTTTAATTGTAACGCTTGAGATCGTGCAGATTCCGAAAAATACTTGTCTTTTCCTGAAAAAATTATCCCCCTTGCAGAATGAATCATAAGTCCTTTTTTATCTTTATTTAAGCCTGCCAACAATGTTTTTTTTAAGTCTCCTCCCTGTGCTCCTATTCCCGGAACAAGAAAGGTGATTTTTGGAGCAATATAGCGTAATTCAGAAAGTTCTTGTGGATAAGTAGCACCTACAACCATCAAGCAGTTGTTGTTCCAATTCCAATTCTCTACTATCATTCTTGCAAGATATTTATAAAGAGGTTCATTGTTGACTAGGAGATTTTGCAGCTCCCCACTGCCTTCATTTGAAGTTTTAACTAAAATGATACTACCTTGATCCTTTCGCTTTAGAAATGGTTTAAGTGCTTCTTGACCAAGATATGGATGGAGTGTTATTGCGTCAGCGCCTAAATAGTCAAAAGCAAATGTCGCATAGCCATTATTAGTATTATCTATATCAGCACGTTTTGCATCGAGAACCGTGGGAATATTTGGATATGTTTTTTTTAGATATTCAATCGTTAATTTAAGGTCTTCAATTCCTTTTGCTCCTCGAGATTCATAAAAGGCTGTATTTAATTTGTAGCTTGATACTAAATCATAAGTACTGTCAATAATTGCTTTATTGAAAGTGTATTGTGGATTTTTGTATGACCGGATATTTTCGGGAATTTTTTCAAAATTAGAGTCGAGCCCAATACAGAGAAGAGAATTATTCTTTTCCATCGCATTGTTGAGTTTCTCAAGAAATGTCATATTTGCTTTGAGGAGAGGTATTTTTTACCATGTCCCACGCGGATATTAACAGGCTTCCCTGCTTTACATAGCGGACATTTCTCCTCTGTCCATGTCTCAACAGGTAATTCTCCAAGAGATATAAACGGCGCACCAATTGTTTCACCATTCACTAATTTGGGACTTCTATTGACCATAACTAATACCGCGGTAACTCGTCCTCGAGCATTTCTAACTGTATCAACAACTTTTTTTACAGAGCCTCCGGTAGTAGTTAGGTCTTCAATAACTAATACGTTTTTATCTTTGACTAATGCGTCATAATTTCTTGTAAATATTTGATTTTTGTTTTCATCCTTCTCAGTATAAATTCCTAGAATCTCTTTATTTTTAAGCGAAGATAGATGGTAGGCTGTCCATGTTGAGAGGATTATCCCGCCCAACGCAGGACCAACAACAACGTCAACAGCTAGATTTTCAACCTTTTTTGCCATAAGCATTCCTACTTGGGATGTATCTTCTGTGTGTGGGTATAATGCGTCTTTATTTATATAAATAGACCCATGTAGCCCTGATGTATATACAAAATGATCATCGGTAATTATTGCGCCAACTTTTTTTAAAATATCTAAAACATCCATATGTAAAATATTATACCATGTGCTGCCTTTTTATTGGAAAAGTGGTTTTGGTATGTTAGAATCAAACGGATGGATACAGGTGTTTTTTATGATCCTTTAAGAAGCTATGAAGAGAATTACGCTATCGGTCCGTTTTGCAATTTTGAAAATAAAAAAAAGACTCAGGATCCACTTTCCCCTCCTCAATTTTATTTTTTTGGTCAAAAAGTAAACCTTCCATTCGGAATTCCTGCTGGTCCCTTATTAAACAGTAACTATATTAAAGCTGCATTTGATAAAGGTTTTGATATCGCAGTATATAAGACAGTGAGGTCTGAGTCATACCCTTCTCACCCCTTCCCAAATGTTTTAGGAGTTCATATTCAGGGAAATCTTACACTTGAGCGCGCTAAAGAACCAATTCTTGCAGATACTAATTATACTAAGCCGATCTCAATAACAAATTCTTTTGGTGTTCCTTCAAAAGATCCTTCAATTTGGCAGGAAGACGTACGAACTGCGATGTCTTATGTTGGAAAAGGGCAGGTTTTGGTGTTAAGTTTTATGGGGACTGTAAAACAGAATCAAACAGAGAAAGATTTTATCTCAGATTTTGTTTTGGCTGCACAACTTGCGCATGAAACCGGTGTCCCGATTTTGGAAGGTAATTTATCATGCCCTAATATAGGGAATGAGGGATTGGTTTGTTATAACCTAGAAATGACAAGAAAGATAGTGAATGCAGTAAGAGACAAAATTGGTGAGATTCCTTTAATTTGGAAAGTTGGTTATTATGAGTCTGATAAGCAGCTGTCTGAGCTTGCGAAAATTGCTCACGAATCAAAAAGCTCACTTTCTGTAATAAATACAATACCAGGAATAATTATTGATCGTAATGGAAAGCAGGCGTTACCAGGAAGCCCTGCAAGGCTCAAAAGCGGTGTTTGTGGCGCAGCAATAAAGTGGGCGGGGATAGATATGGTTAAACGTCTTCATGCGATTCGCTCAAAGGAGGGCTATAATTTTTCAATTGATGGTGTCGGAGGTGTTGTTTCACCTACAGATTATTTTGATTATAAAAGAGCAGGAGCAGACGGAGTATTTTCTGCAACAGGTGCTATGTGGAATGCGGGTCTTGCCTATGAAATTAAAAAAGAAGTGAAAAATAGAGCAAGATAAATCAAGCTTGAGGTTTAATTATTTGTCCTGATCCTGGTCTTGCGAGTATTTTCCCGTTTTCATAGACTGTGTTTCCTCTTATAGTCACCTTTTTTACTTTTCCTTGCATTTGCCATCCAGAAAATGGAGACCAAGCACACTTTGTAAATAGGTTACTTTCTTCAAGTATATATTTTTCTTCTAGGTTAACCTCAATTGAGGAATTTTGATTTGGGATATGGAATATTTTTTTTGGATTTTCATAACAAAGACGAATAATGTCATCCATTTTTAGCATTTTTTTGTGACAAGCAGTTAAGAGAAGCGGGAGAGTAGACTCGAGTCCGGGAATACCATAAGGAGATGTGTTTATTGGTTTTTCTTTTTCTTCTTTTGTGTGTGGTGCATGGTCTGATTCTATAACATCAATCTCATGGAGGTGTTCCCATAAATAGGATACATCATCTGCTTTCTTTAAATCTGGTTTCATTCTTCCAAATGACTTTAGTTTTTTAGCGTCTTCTGAGTTTAAGAAGAGGTGGTGTGGTGTAACCCCACAAGTAATTGGTAATCCGCGTTTTTTTGCATTTGAGATTTGTATCAGATCTGAGGCTAATGAGATATGGCAAAAATGGGTTGGTTTTTCTGTTTTTGCAGCATGTTTTAGTACTTCCTCTATTGTATTATCTTCAGCGTGCACTAAAATTGGTCCACAATTTTTTGGCCATGTCTCAAAAATTTTTCCAAGTGATGATGTATTTATTAAAAAATTTCCCGTAGTCTTATTAAGATATAATTTTATTCCAAATACCTCATTTTTAACTTTTTCAAATTCTCCAACGTTTTCACCTTGAGAACCAAAATAAAATCCTACGTCACACAAAATATTTTTTTTAGCAAGATTAATTTTTTCGTCAAGTAAGCGTTTTAATGTGATGGGTACTATATTGTTGGGCATATCTAATATAGTTGTGAAGCCACCTGCAAGAGCGGCTTTTGTACCAGTTATGAAATCTTCCTTATGTGTTTGCCCAGGGGATCTTAGATGGACATGAATATCAATTAATCCTGGAAGTAGCATGTTACGCAGAAGTATATTCATTCCAACTCTTAATTTCAAGTTCTTTTTTTGGGGTTTCTACAAGAGCTTTAATGTATAAATCTGCCTTTTTCCGATTTGTGATAAGGGGGATGTTGTAATCTATTGCAGATCTTCTCATTATGTATCCGTCGTCTACATCCTTTTTATGCTTAAAGTCTACAATATTTATTGCAAGATCAATTTTCCCTTGTGAGAAGAAGGATAATATGTTCGGATTTTTTCTCTCATGTATTTTATATAGTCGTTTTGCGTTAACATTATGAAATCGTAAGAACTTAGCTGTCTTTTCCGTTGCATAAATTGGAATACCAAGTTTTTTAAGTCTTATTGCGCTATCTAAAAATCTAATCTTATTATCATCTGACCCTAAAGAAACAAATACCCCTTTTTTAGGAGATATATTCCCAACAGACAACTCTGCCTTTAGAAAAGCTTCTTCTAGTGTCTTTCCAAATGCAGCAGCCTCTCCTGTTGATGCCATTTCAACTTTTAGTAATGGGTCTGCTCCTTCTAAGCGTGAGAAAGAAAATTGGGGGGATTTTACAAGATAATATGAAGGATAGGAAATGTTTTCTACCTTTCCTTTTTTAAATATTGCATCAACAATTTTTTCAGCAAAATTTATATGTGTCGCCTTAGAAATAAATGGAAATGTTCTTGATGCTCTTAAATTGATTTCTATAACATAAACCTTTTTATCTCTTGCCAAGAACTGGATATTAAAGGGACCTGTTATTGATAGCATCTTAGATATCTTTTCTCCCATATCTTTAATCTGTTTTTCATACTGAATATATAATTCATGAGGTGGAAAGATAATCGTCGCATCTCCGGAGTGAACTCCAGCATTTTCCAAATGTTGTGAGATTGCGGATACTAAAATATTTCCATCTTGAGAGACTCCATCTAGCTCAATCTCACGTGCATGTTCAACAAATTTTGATAAGGTGATAGGGTGCTCAGGGCTTATAAGAGTTGCACGTTTAGTAAAAATTTTAAGATCATCTTCTGTGTAGCAAACAGACATAGCATCGCCAGACAAGACATAAGATGGTCTAATAAGAACCGGATATGATACTTCATTTGCAAATTTGATTGCGTCTTGTAGTGTTTTTACTTCGCACCACTTCGGTTGTGGAATGAGAAGTGAATCTAGAAGCTGAGAGAATTTATTCCTGTCTTCAGCAGTATCTATGTTGACAGGTTTTGTTCCTAAAATTTTTATTTGAGAATTATCTAATTTCTTTACTAAATTATTAGGTGTCTGTCCGCCTACTGAAACAATTACGCCAAGAGATTTTTCAAAATCATAAATATCTAAAATTCTTTCATGCGTTAGTTCTTCAAAATATAGTCTATCTGATATGTCATAGTCTGTTGAGACTGTTTCAGGATTGCAATTTACAATGATTGAGGATTTATCGTATTTTCTTAACGAGAGTGCAGTATTAACACATGTCCAATCAAATTCAACTGAAGACCCAATCCTATATGGTCCAGAACCTAAAACAATAACACCTTGCGTTTCAAGAGGTGAGACATCATGATGTGTTGCATGATAAGAGGTATAGAGGTAGTTAGTTTGTGCTGGAAACTCTCCTGCTAGTGTATCAATCTGCAAAATAGCAGGCGTAATATTAAGGCTTTTTCTTTTCTTTCTTACATATGATTCTGTTTTCCCAATAAGTTTTCCAATTTGTTTATCTGAGATTCCTAGCTTTTTACACTCTAATAAAGAGTCATTTGAGAGAGTTTTTTTTCTTTTCAGTTGTTTTTCGGCAATGACGATGTTTTTAATTCCGGATAGAAACCATGGATCAATTCCTGTTATATTATGAATCTTGTCTATTGTTACACCTCTTTTAATTGCTTCAGCAATTGCATACATCCGTTTTGGTGTTGGTGTTTTAAGATAGTACTCAAAGTCTTTTTTAGTTTTTGGAAAATTATTTTCTGTTATTCCTTCAGATTCTACACCAAGCATTCTAATAGCTTTTTGAAAAGCTTCCTCGAAGCTTCTTCCTATGCTCATGATTTCGCCGACAGACTTCATGGATGAGCCAATTTTTTCCTCAACACCTTTAAACTTTTCAAGATCCCACCTTGGAATTTTTACGACTATATAATCAAGCGCAGGTTCAAAACAAGATTGTGTTACTTGGGTAACTTGGTTTTTTATATCAGTTAGAGCGTTACCAAGTATTAGTTTTGCGGCGACATAGGCAAGGGGGTATCCGGTTGCCTTTGATGCAAGAGCTGAGGATCGTGATAATCTTGGATTAAGCTCAATCACTTGATATTCTAATGGTGGGTTATCTTTCTGTTGTGCATTTTTTGTAGCGTGTTTATTGGGGGAAGGATTAAGTGCAAATTGTACGTTACACTCTCCTACAATATTTAAACTTCTTACGATCTTAATTGAGATATCTCGAAGAAATTGATATTCGTAATTAGTTAGAGTTTGTGATGGGGCAACTACTATTGACTCACCCGTATGAATTCCTAATGGATCCATATTTTCCATATTACAAATAGTTATGCAATTATCATATTTATCTCGTACAACTTCGTATTCGATTTCCTTCCAATGATGAAGATATTGTTCGACTAAGATTTGAGGAGAAAAAGCAAGTGCGATATTTACCTTTTCTTCAAACTCCTCAAGCGTATAGCATACTCCGGATTTTTGCCCCCCCAATGCAAAACCTGCCCTTACCATAACTGGTAATCCAAGTTCATGCATTATTTTACATGCCTGTTGATATGAGGTTGCTGCTTTGCTTTTAGGTGTATTTACATGGATTGTGTGAAGATGATTTGCAAATTTATCTCTGTCCTCGGATATGATAATGCTGTCAATAGATGTTCCCAAAACAGAAACCCCATATTTTTTAAAGATTCCTGTTTTGTATAAATTAATTCCGCAATTTAAAGCGGTTTGACCTCCAAAAGACAATGCGATTGCATCTGGTTTTTCTTTTTTTATTACTTCTTCTATAAAATACTCATCTACTGGAAGAAAATAAACAGTGTCAGCTAGAAATTCGGACGTTTGAATTGTCGCAATATTAGGATTTATAAGAACAGTTTTAATACCAGCCTCCTTGAATGCCTTAATAGCTTGGGATCCGGAATAATCAAATTCACCGGCTTGCCCTATTTTTAATGCGCCTGACCCTAAAATTAAAATTTTTTTATACATATTTATGATGTTTTACTTTATCTAAGAATAAATCAAAAAGCCAATCGGTATCTTGTGGTCCAGGATATGATTCAGGGTGAAATTGAACTGACATAAAAGGAGATGTCTCATGAATAATTCCTTCATTTGTCCCGTCGTTTGCATTTATAAACCATGGTTTAAATCCGCGAGGAATTTTTCCCACCGCAAATCCATGATTTTGGGTAGTGATATAGCAGCGTTTTGTTCCCGCAAGAAGGCATGGTTGATTTTGTGACCGATGCCCATACTTTAATTTATACGTATCACCATCGGCTGCAAGTGCTAATATTTGATTGCCTAAGCATATTCCAAACGTAGGGATTTTTCTGTTTAGTGCAGCCTTAACGATTGAAATCGTTTTATCTGCCATTTTAGGATCCCCTGGTCCGTTAGATATTACTATTCCGTCTGGCTTTAACCCATTTTTGAAAATGTCATAATCCCATGGAACAGTAGTAACTTGTACGTCTCTTTTCAATAAGCGTCGTGCTATGTTTCTTTTTGATCCGCAGTCAAGTAATACAATTTTTTGTTTTCCATTTCCTTGGGTGTATACGTCTTTTGTGGAGCAAAGCGCTACTAAATTTTCCATGTTTGGATCATATAGTTCTATATCGTTTGAAAATACTATTTTCCCGAGCATGGTACCGTTCGCTCGCAATTTTTGTGTAATATATCTTGTGTCAGAAATTTCAAGAGCAGGAATTCTTTCTTCCTTTAACCAATCAGAAAGACTCCTAATGCTTGTTGCATGAGAAGGCGTGTTGGTATAATTGCATACAACAAGTCCCGAAATGTGAATTTTTGAAGATTCAAAAAACTTCTGTTCAGGGACTCCATAGTTTCCAATCAGGGGATATGTAAGTACTAAAATTTGTCCTGTATAAGATGGGTCGGTAATACTTTCTGGGTACCCTACCATTCCGGTTGCGAATACAACTTCACCTGAAACCCCTACATCTTTTCCAAAAGATTTACCTGAAAATGTTGTTCCGTCTGATAAGATTAGTTTTCCATTCATAGTTTTCCTCCAGCAACAAGGGTTAGCAATGCCATTCTTATATATACCCCATTTCGCATTTGTTTGTGCATATATACCGCACGATGGTCCTTGTCTACCGCAACATCTATCTCATTTACTCGTGGAAGTGGATGCATGAATATCGTTTTTTTACTAGCATATTTTTCGATTAATTGAGGAGTTAAAACTAATGTTTCTTTATTTTTTTTATATTCTTTTAAGCTCGTAAATCTCTCTTTTTGTACTCGTGTCCAATACCAAAAATCAGCGTTTTTAGGTAAGTTTCTTTCAGTAGATATTTCAATTAATTTTATTCCAGACGCGCTGAGCGCGCGAAGTTCGTTGCGAGCAAGTTGTAATTTTTCAGGGGATAATAAAAAGATTGTATTTCCTTTAAATAAAGACAACCCTTTTATAAGTGATTTTACTGTTCTTCCATTTAGCATATCTCCTGCGCATACCCCTATCAGATTTGTTAACTTTCCTGATTCCTCAAAGATGGTATACATATCCAGAAGAGTTTGTGTTGGATGTTCATTTGTTCCATCTCCGGCGTTTATAATAGGTATTTCTGCTATGTTAGCGGCCTCATGTGCGCTTCCGTTTTCTGGGTGTCTTAAAACAATAACATCACTGTAGCTTTCAAGCGTAAGAATGGTATCACTTAATGTCTCACCCTTTACTGCAGAAGAGCTATTTGTTGCATTTTGAATTGGGATAATACCTGCGCCTAGTTGTTGTGCGGCAGAAGCGAAAGATGAGAAGGTGCGAGTTGATGGTTCATAAAACAAGAGCGAAATAATTTTTCCCGAAAGTATATTTGATGGCTTTGCCAATTCGCGTAAAGGTTTAAGTTTTTTTGCGGTGTATAAAATTTCTTTTATTTCTTCTGATGAGAACTGGTCAAGGGAAAGAATATCCTTTCCTTTTAAACTAGGTGACTTTTTGTGATTTATTTTTTTTGGCATCAGGCAATCGAGCAGATATGAAAACAACTTTAACAAAAATATATAACCTACGCAAGATTTAAAAGAGAGAAAAAAGCACTTGACAGAATTTAGCAGTCATGTTATATTATTGCTAATCTGCATAAAATATGCATAATAAATTTCTTGCTCTTTGAATTTTAAATTTTATATATATGTATGATCTAACTCCAAGGCAGGTTGATATTTTAAAGCTAATAGTAAGAGAGTATATTGATAACGCAGAAGCTGTAGGATCAGAAACTCTTGAAAAAAAACATGATGTAGGGATATCCCCTGCTACTATTAGAAATGAAATGGCAGCTATGGTGAAGTTGGGATATTTATCAAAGCCTCACACGTCAGCAGGAAGAATACCAACCACGAAAGCTTTAAAACTTTACATAAACGAGCTGATGCGTGAAAAAGAGGTGTCTGTAGCTGATGAGGTTCAGGCAAAGGAGCATGTGTGGGATTTACGAGCTCAAGAAGAAAAGTTTTTAAGAGGAGTAACGCGAGATCTTGCGCAAAAGACAAGGGCGCTTGCGGTTACAACAACAGATGATGGAGATATTTATTACTCAGGATATGCGAATATTCTTGAAACGCCGGAGTTTTATGACATTGATATAGCGAAGAATTTATTGTCAATTTTAGATAGTGCAGTGTGTTTTGATTTAATTACAAAAAGAATTGAAAATGAGTTGGGAGTTTTTTTAGGAGATGAGCTTGGAAGTGATATGTATAGACCGTATAGCTTTGTTTTTTCAAAGTTTCACACAAAAAATATAAATGGGTCAATTGGGGTTGTTGGTCCTGCAAGAATTAGGTATGAGCTAGTAATACCAACGGTACGATTTTTTGGAGGTCTTATTGGTGAAGTAGCTGAGTGGTAATAAAAATGGATGACAAAACAAAAAAAACAAAATCTGAAGATAATTTAGATGAATTAGAAGAACTAGATGATGAATTAGATGAAGAAGAGGAGGAGTTAGCATCTGAGAAGAGAGAACAGGAAGAGTTAAAGAAAAAAAACAAAAGTCTTGAGGATCAGTTGAAGCGGGCAGTCGCGGATTATAGGAATCTTGAAAATAGGGTTCGGGAGGAGCGCTTAGAATTTGTCAAATACGCAAACAAAGCACTTATAGAACAATTACTCCCAGCATTTGACACGCTTTTGCTTGCTGAGAAATACACCAAAGACGAGAATCTAAAAATTACGGCTAAGCACATACTAGATGTACTGAAGTTAGCGGGAATTGAAAAGGTTGAGACAGTTGGTAAAAAGTATAACCCTGTCATTATGGAGGCAGTTGAAGTAATAGAGGGGGAGAAAGAAATGGTTCTTGAGGAGACACAACCAGGATTTACAATACATGGCAAAATTATAAGACCTGCAAGAGTTAAGGTTGGAGGAAGAGATGAGATAAAAGAGTAGAGGTTAGTTGAGATATTTTATGATTCTTGAAATTTATTGGAGAATGCATAATAATAAGGAGGAATAAAAAATATGTCTAAAATAATAGGAATAGATTTAGGAACAACAAATTCGTGCGTCGCAGTAATGGAGGGTGGCGCTCCAAAAGTAATATTTTCTGCAGAGGGTAGGAATGTAACTCCATCTGTTGTGGATCCTGTAGACCGAGTTGTTGGTGATGTTGCGAAAAGGCAAATGGTTCTCAAGCCTAAGCGTATCATTTTTTCTATAAAGCGTCTCATGGGTCGTCGTTTTAATGATCCAACTGTTCAAGAAGATATAAAGCTTCTTCCATACACCGTAAAAGCAGGGAAGGACGGTCTTGCCGTTGTAGAAGTAGACGGAAAAACATATACACCCCAGGAAATATCAGCCATGATTTTGCAAAAAATAAAATCTGATGCTGAATCTTATTTAGGAGATAAAGTTACTCAGGCTGTTATTACAGTTCCTGCATATTTTGATGATGCTCAGCGTCAAGCTACAAAACAAGCGGGTGAGATTGCAGGGTTGGAGGTATTACGTATTGTAAATGAGCCGACAGCAGCCGCGCTTGCATATGGATTAGACAAAAAACATGCCCACACGATTGCCGTGTATGATATGGGTGGCGGTACATTTGATGTATCCATACTAGAGTTGGGAGAAGGTGTGTATGAGGTAAAATCTACAAATGGAGATACTCATTTGGGGGGTGACGATTTTGATCAAAAAATTATAGATTATCTTGCGGATGAATTTAAAAAGGAAAACAGCATTGATTTAAGACGTGATCCTCAGGCACTGCAAAGGCTTAAAGAAGCAGCAGAGAAAGCAAAGATTGAATTATCTTCATCTTCTGAGGCTGAAATCAATCAGCCGTTCATTACTCAAGGACCTAACGGACCCCTACATTTAACAATGAAATTAACTCGCGCAAAACTTGAGAGTATTGTGGGCGATTTAATTACAAAGTCATTTAAATCCGTTGAATCAGCACTCAAAGATGCAGGATTAAAGGCGTCGGATGTAAATGAGATTATCATGGTTGGGGGTATGACCAGAATGCCTAAAGTTGTTGAGGAAGTAACAAAATTCTTCGGAAAAGAGCCTAATAAGAGTGTAAACCCCGATGAGGTAGTGGCAATTGGCGCAGCTGTTCAGGCGGGAGTATTGGGAGGAGATGTGAAGGATGTACTTCTTTTGGATGTAACCCCATTGACGCTTGGAATTGAAACATTGGGTGGAGTTGCAACACCACTTATTAATAGAAACTCAACTATTCCAACAAAGAAATCTCAAGTATTCTCAACCGCAGCAGATAATCAGACACAAGTAGAGATTCATGTTGTTCAGGGCGAGCGCCCCATGGCTGCTGATAATAAATCTTTGGGAAGATTTGTTTTGGATGGAATTCCACCAGCTCCTCGTGGTGTTCCTCAGGTTGAGGTTGCATTTGATATAGATGCTTCAGGAATTCTTTCTGTTTCAGCAAAAGATAATGCGACAGGAAAAACCCAAAGTATTAAAATTACTGGAGGAACAGGTCTTTCAAAAGATGAAGTAGAAAGGATGACAAAGGAAGCTGAAGCTCATGCAGAAGAAGATGAGAAGAAGAAAGAGTTGATTGAAGTAAGAAATAGAGCGGATGGGCTCATCTTTACCGCAGAAAAATCATTAAAAGATCTTGGAGAAAAGGTTCCAGCTGATTTAAAATCAGACGTTGAAGGAAAAATTTCTGCTTTGCGGGAGGCATTAAAAGGCGAAGATAAGGCAGATATTGAAGCAAAGACTCAAGAATTGTCAGATCATTTATCTAAAATTGGTGAGACCATGCAGAATCAAACAGGACAAACTGGTGAGCAAGCAAGTGCCGGAGCGTCTGGCGGAGAACAGGAAGCCCAGGGGGCATCGCAGGAGAATCAAAACGGATCAGAATCTTCCACAAATAAAGACGAAGCAGTAGAGGGAGAAGTAGTAAACTAATTCTGGTTTTTCCCCTAAATATTTTTTCGCTTTTACAATATTTTCCAAATTACCCCTGATGTATGTATTTTATCAAGATGCACCCTTTCTTGTGTAAGTAAGTCTGTATTTGGAGTATGTTGTTGGATTTAGTTTCAAAACGCGAGTTTAATAATAATTCGGCACTAATTGGGGCGGTAGAGAAAATTAGTCCGTATATGTTATTTTTTTTGGAGTAAACACTTTTTTTATTGACTCAACAATTCCTTTATGGGCAAGCTTATTGTATAAACGGCGCGCTTCTCTTTCTGACGCATGATAATCAAACACACGACTTGTTTTTTTTGTAACACCTACCCCTAAGTCTCCTAAAATGACCTTTGCATTTCCATCAGGGTCTACGATAAAAAAATATGTATCTTCGTATATATTAAATCCAGCCCTATCTGCTTTTTGTGAAATTTCGATAAGCTGCTTTTTAACATTTTTTTTATTCTTTATAGCTTTTTCAAAATCTAACTTTTTCTCATGCATTTCATTTATTGAAAATACTAGTTTTTTACCACCTTCTGTCAGGTCTGTTATTATTATCTTCCTTGATCCCTCAACTTTTCTTACAGTAAGTGGCACAGGAAGACCAGCTTGTTTCAGTTCCAAGTAGTGTTTTATGTATTCGTCGGGAACATAAAACTCCCATACTCGTGTATATTTTGGATCTCTTTCAGCAAACTCTCCTGCATTTCTTTCCCTCCCGTTTTTTATAAGTATTAGTCTTTGAGCAGTATATTTTGCTTCATTCCCATCTCCAATATTAATTCCAGCATCTTCTAAAAACACATTGGACTTACGTTCTGTTAAAGGTGAAATTAGCGTTCTTCTTTCATGATTTCCTGACATGATAACTATTATAGCAATAATTGTGCTTCCGATATTGTATATGCTAGTATTAATACATATGGAGTGTGCAGCAAATGAAATAGCAACAGAGTTAGGTTGTCTTCCTGATGATCCATTAGGTTTTGTCCAGAAGTTTTACGGATGGGGACTTTCTCTTATCGGAGGAGTTGGGGTTTTATTTCTGATCTATGGAGGATACCACATATTAACATCAAGTGGGAATCCAGAGAAATTACAAAAAGGTAAAGAATACATATATTATGCGATTGCTGGAATTGCGCTTGCTGTTTTTGGGTATGTATTTATAGAATTTATTGCAGGTTCAATACTTAGAATTCCTGGATTTTCATAATTTTTATTATGTTAAAGCAACTGCCCATATTGTTTTTTTCAACACTGCTTTTATTAGTATTTTCCTTTGGAGCAAGTTTTGCGCAATCAACGTCTGTAGTGAACACCTCGGGAAACCCTCCTGGAACCGTCAATATTAGAATAGCAGAAGATTCAGATCCCATTCAAATTGACGATTCAACTACTCCTACGATTGGAGATTGGATACCTGACTCAACCGTTACCTTTGTTGGAAAAACAGCGAACAGAGCGGGAGATTTTCTTGATTGGACTATTCGAAATTATGACTGGACATGTGTAAAAACTAATAGTGGATCATGTACCAGTTCTGGAAACCCATTAGTAGGCTTCTGGGCGCTTATAAGAAATATTGTATATGCGCTTCTTATAATATTAGTTTTGATTGCAGCTTTTGTCATGATAATAACTCGTGGGAGAAATCTGACAATAACCCGTTTTATTCCACGATTTATATTCATTATTATATTAGTAACCTTATCATATGCTCTAATTCAGCTTATTTATCAGGTGACGGATATTATCCAGGGATTTTTTCTTAGAACGGACGGAAAACTTATTTCTACAAAAGACTTAATATTTATTGGGTTTGATTATAAAAATTTTGAGGGAGCAAGAAGATATGGTGCTCAGTATGATGAATCTGCATTTATAACTCTTTTATTGGTACGACTTACTGCTCTTACCTATTACGTTATGACAGGAGTATTGTTGGTAAGAAAAATAATTTTGTGGTTTTTTATTATCCTGTCCCCCGTTTTCCCGCTTTTGCTCTTTTTCAAGCCAGTAAGAAATACTGGTAAAATTTGGGTAGGTGAGTTTTTCAGATGGTTATTGTATGCGCCTCTGTTTGCAATATTTTTACAAGGATTAGTTGTATTGTGGAAGAGTAAGGGGGGCATACCACTAGCGTTTGATTTTGCAAACGTAGGAGATGTTATATATCCGACAGCAGTAAATATATTAATAGGTGGACCAGGACAAAAGATATTTTTTGATACGGAAACAAGCTCAAATAGCGTTAATTTACAAGACACATTCGCCCTTTACATAGTTGCCTTGTTGATGCTATGGGTGGTAATTATATTGCCATTCTTGCTTCTTAAAATCTTTTTAGATTACCTTGGTGGATTATCTCTTCAAGACAATATTACAATGAAAAGACTTCTTAATCGCGGATCCGAATTCCTACCAATTAGTCGTCCTCCAACCCCCCCCCCATCTGCTCCACTCCCTCCATCGCAGGGAGCAGGAAGAGCGATGCAAATACCATTTAACACTTCTGCCTCCCGAAGTGTATCTGATATGAATAGAATGAGTTCTGCGCAGGCAAATCGTTCAATAGCATCTATTCCAGTTAATGCACAGATATTACAGCTTGCAAATTTATCAGTACCAAAAATGCGAGACATTGCTCGCTTTGAGACGTCTATGGTGACGAATAACTCATCCAAAATGCAGGATGTCTCCAGACTGAAAACATCACTTACAAGAATTTCAAATCCCACAACAATTACTGCTCCTTTAGAGCGGGAAAGATACACACAAGTAAAACAACAATTAATTTCAGAAAAACAAAAAGGTAATGTTCTGGCGTCTTCAATTTTGACTGCGGCAAATACAACTGCCGCCCCTTACCAGAAAGGAATGGTTTCATCCCAACAAATTCATTTGCCGCAAGCAAATAAAGTACAGCAAGTAAGCATAGAGGACTATGAGGAAGTAAGAAAAATGTGGCAAGATACTTACCAAAATTCGACACCTCCAACTGATCTTTCAGGAAAGAAGGATTCAAGAGAGGAGTGGATTAAGGGAGATATAGATAAAATTAATCAAGCAATAACACTTTTAAATTCTGTTGATCCTGTAAGAACTCAAGAGGGAATGGATATGGTCTCAAACATACTTCCATTTCTTATGATTGGTGGTTTCTCCAAGACTGAAGTTATAGCCTATTTGAAGGCTAAGTTAGAGGCTGCCAAAGACGTTCTCTCATCAACTTCCAAAAAAAATGAGGAGGATGATACTATGATGGATCGTGATACAAAAGCTACAATTGCGGAAAAGCATATGAATACACATGCAGAGGCGGAAATTCCAACGATTGATGATGGAACAAAAAAACTTGAAGATTTAAGAAAACAGGGGCAGTAGGCAATACTTGCAAAACAAGTATAAAATCCACATAATAGAATATACTGCCTATGTTCGGAAATTTATTTAATTCAGGAAAACAGGACGACCAGATTGTAAGCCATGAAACTAAGGTAAATGTTGGAGATCCTATACTTGGGGGGGGAACAAATATTTCCATTGATTCGTCAAATAGCCCAAATCAAACACAAGACTTTCCGTCTGTTTCTCAAAGTCCTGTCGGAATGGATCCACAAAAAAGAGAAAACATGTTTGCTTTGTCTCGTCTTGATCCTCGAGCACTTCAGGTTCTCCATCATGCTCAGGAAGAAACCAAGCGTTTATCTCAAGAATTTATTAATCCGGAACAGCTTCTTTTAGGTCTTTTTTATGATGGGGATGTTTTTCGCATACTTGAGCAATTTAACGTAGATGTAGCAAAATTAACGCACGAGATTCAAGCAAAAGAAACGCCTGGTGCTTTTTCTGGACAGCCCACTATGGGTCCTGGCGTCGTTAAGATTTTTGATGAGGCATATTCAAACGCAAAAAAAAGAGGTGCTTCATTTGTTTCTCCTGAAGATATAATGGTTGCCCTTTTCTCTGAAGCATCAACTTCTGAATTTTTAAAAACATTTGGCGTGCAACGTGATAAATTAGAGGAAAAACTATCTAAATCTACTGGATATGCTTCATCTTCAAGAAAAAGTGTTTTAGAAAGATATGGAATTGACCTAACCCAGGAAGCAAAGGATGGTAAGCTAGATCCTATCGCGGGTCGAGAGAGAGAAACAGAACGTTTGATTCACATTCTGTTAAGAAGAACTAAGAACAACCCGATTATTATTGGCGAGGCGGGTGTGGGAAAGACAGCAATTGTTGAGTCGCTTGCACTTAAAATAGCAGAGGGATCAGTTCCTCATGACCTTTTAAATAAGCGAGTTATTCAGCTTGAGCTTGCTTCGCTTGTTGCAGGAGCATCACATAGGGGTGAGTTTGAAGAGAGGTTACAGGATGTAATTAAAGAGACACAAGCATCAAATGGTCAAATTATATTATTTATAGATGAGATACATACACTTATTGGAACTGGAGATACGCAAGGGGCAATGGATGCTTCTAATATTATTAAACCATATTTAGCAAGAGGGCAATTGCAACTTATTGGAACTACAACCACGGCTGAGTATCGTAAATATTTTGAAAAAGATAAAGCTTTTGAAAGGCGTTTCCAGTCAGTATTAGTTGATGAGCCGACAGAAGATGTTGCAGGGCAGATGCTTGAGGTATTAAAGCCAAAATATGAAAAATTTCACTCTGTTGAGATCACTCCTGAGGCGATTCAGGCTGCCGTTCATCTCTCAAAAAAGTATATAGGAGAAAGATATTTACCTGATAAGGCAGTGGATTTATTAGATGAAGCAGCAGCCGAGGTAAAGCTTCAACACACAGAAGGAAAAAGACAGGATAATAAGGTTATAAAATCAGACATTGAAAAGGTTGTATCTGCATGGACTGGAATTCCCATAACGCGTCTCACAGAAGATGAATCTCAGAAATTAATTCATCTGGAGGATATTATTCATAAGAGATTAATAGATCAAGAAGAGGCTGTAGCAGCAGTATCTGAGGCGGTAAGGCGTGGTAGAATCGGACTAGCGAGTGCAAACAGACCAATTGCATCATTTATTTTCTTAGGTCCGACCGGAGTTGGGAAAACAGAATTGGCAAAAACACTTGCGGAGATTCTCTTTGGTCGAGATGATCTTATGATAAGGCTCGACATGTCGGAATATATGGAGAAGCATGAGGTGGCAAAGCTAATCGGTGCTCCTCCAGGGTATGTAGGCTATGAAGAAGGCGGACAGCTGACAGAAGCCGTACGTGCAAAGCCGTATTCAATAGTACTCTTAGATGAAATTGAGAAAGCTCATCCAGATGTATTTAATATTCTACTTCAGTTGTTGGAGGATGGAAGACTTACCGATAACAAAGGTAATACAATATCATTTAAAAATACAATTATTATTGCAACATCAAATATAGGATCTTCTCTTATTCAACAAACTCTTCTAACTCAAAGTTCAAACGCAACCCAGGTAGTTTCACCTGCAGAAGAGGCAAAAAGATTCTCAACGTTATCTAAGACATTGATGGATGAGTTAAGGAAATTTTTCAAACCAGAATTATTAAATCGTTTTGATGAAATAGTAATGTTTAAGCCGTTACGTCAGCAGGACATGATGCAGATTGCAAAAATTGGGATATCAAAAACGCAAAAATTACTAGCTGAACAGGAGATAAACTTAACTATAACTGAAAAAGCTCTTGGTGTATTGTCAAAAGAAGGTTACGATCCTGTCTATGGAGCACGACCACTAAGAAGACTCATACAGTCAGCCATAGAAAATCCAATAGCAATACTTCTTATTAATAAAACGTTCGTAGTACATGATACTGTTCAAATTGATTATGATGATGCAAAAACCCAGTTTACTTTCACAAAATTAATACAAGCTATGGATAAAAATGAACAGTCAGCAACCTCATTTTCACCACAATCTGCAACTCAGCCATCTGGCACTGCTGTTACTAAGCAGGCAGAGACGACAAATGGGAACGGAATTTTATCGGATATAGCAAAAGAACATACTGCGGGCATGCCTTCTCCTGTGCAGACAGTGCCCTCAACTCCATCTGTTGATTCAAATGGTACTATGATGCAACCCGCATAACCTCTTCTTGGTATAATAAAATATATGCAGAGTATACTTCACGTATTAAGGCGTATTGACACCCGTTTTTTTCTTTTACCATTTTTATTATTTGCATTTGGGGCAATAGGATATGTAGCTGTTCAAGGGATTTTCTTTCAAAAAGATAAAATATTTCCTCAAGGCGTAAGATATATTCCGGATCAAATAATTATTAAATATAAAATTGGTCAATCCCCAGATGAACTTCAAAATGCTGGCAAGATAGAAGATAGAAGAGTTCTTTTGTTGGCTTTATCAAATGTTGGAGTTCTATCACAGAAAAGGCTATATGCTTCGGAAAATTCTTTGCTTGAAAATTACTATATATTAACGCTCAAGCCAGGTTTTACTGTTCCGGATGCATATAATAGGCTCACAAAGATACCCGAAATAGAAAATGCTGCCCCTGACTATATATTAAAAATACAGGAGACTCCTAATGACCCATATTACCCATCCATGTGGAATCTTTCTAGAATCGAAGTAGAAAAGGCTTGGAATCAGGCGCATGTAGATGGAAAGGTCACAATTGCAGTTATTGATACGGGAGTTGATTATCAGCACGAGGATTTGCGAGACGTGGTAATAAAGGGTAAAAATTTTATTTCAAATGATAACAACCCCATGGATGATCAAGGACACGGGACTCACGTCGCGGGGATAGCTGCTGCAACTACAAATAACGGTATAGGGATAAGTGGTGCTACTTGGGGAGCTAAAATCCTGGCAATTAAGGCTTGTGATAAAAATGGAGACTGTAGCACAGCAAATGTTTCTAAAGCTATTCAATATGCAGTAGACAATAATGCAAAAATTGTAAATGTCAGTATTGCAGGAAGCGGTTCGTGTAATGGAACATATACAGATGTACTAAGATATGCGGCAAAAAAAGGTGCGATGGTAGTCGTTGCTGCAGGAAACGGAAATAACGGAGATGGAATCGGTGTAAACGTAGAGTCACAAATACCGGCATCATGTGATGGTTCAGTTGCAGTAGGATCAATAACAGCAGACGGTAGAAGGTCAGGTTTTTCTAATTTTGGTTCTAAAGTTGAAGTTTCAGCTCCTGGGGGGGCAGGTCCTTGTACAATGGAGAGTTGTATTATCTCAACCAGTATTAATAACTCATATTCTCTTCGTTCAGGGACGTCAATGGCAGCTCCGCAAGTGAGTGCAGTTGCCGCTCTCCTCTTGTCGTTGGATAAAAATTTGTCTATGTCAAAAATTCACTCCTGCATTATAGCTGGAGGAGACAATATTCAATCAGATAAAAGTATAGGTCTTCTTCTAAACGCCCAAAACTCATTAAAAATTTGTGCGAAAATAGATGCAACCCCGACTCCAAAAAATAGCAGAAACAATTCATCTATCTCAGGTACTGTATTTATTGATACGAACAAGAATAAGAAGCTTGATTCAATTGAAAAACCAGTGTCGTCTGTTCAGGTAATTTTATCCGGATTAAGTAATGATAGTGTTCTTAGTAATTCTAAAGGAAAATATTTATTTTTGGGTTTACCAAATGGTTTATATACAATTTCTGCAACTTTAAATGGACAAAGCATAATTGCACCCATAGATGTTTCTGCAGTATCAGGAGATTTAACACAGGTTAATATCCCTGTATCTTCTGAGATGGCAATTATTGCACCTACCCCTTCAATAGTAAAACAAAAAACTGCGTCTTATTGCTTCATAGATCCCGATTGTTTAAACAGTAAAAACTCAGTTCAAATATGTTCGTTTCAGTGCGAATGACAGCTTAGGAAAATGGTTTCATATTTGGTAGAATAGGTAACACATGAAAAAGGACTATTACGAAATACTTGGTGTATCAAAAAGTGCGACCCCTGATGAATTAAAGAGGGCTTATAGAAAATTGGCTCTCCAGTATCATCCGGATAAAAATAAAACTCACGAAGGTGAGGAAAAATTTAAGGAAATAAACCATGCATATGAAGTATTATCGGATCCGAGTAAGCGTGCTACATATGATCAGGTTGGACCATCAGGATTTGATGGAAGCTCAGGTGCGTCGTCTGGTGCAGGTGGACCATTTGGTGGGCAAAGGGGTAGTCAATATGGACCCTTTACATATACATACGGGAGTAGTGGGGAAGGAGCAAATTATGATTTTGGAGGATTTTCTGACCCCTTTGAGATATTTGAGCAATTTTTTGGGGGTGGATACGCAAAGCGTAAGCCAAGATATAGCATTACGATAGATTTTTTAGAGGCAGTTCATGGTACTTCAAAGAAAGTTTCAATAGATGGGAAAACTCAAACAATCAAGATACCTGCAGGGGTAGACAACGGTTCGAGAATTCAATTCCCAAACTATGAAGTGATTGTCGGAGTGAGAGGAAATAGTAAATTTCACAGGGAAGGTAATGATATCGTAACCGAACATGTAATTCCCCTATCTATTGCCATACTTGGTGGTACTATAGAAATAGAAACAGTACATGGTCAAGTAACGCTTAAAATTCCTGGTGGAACTCAACCGGACACTCTTATGAGAGTGAAAGGTAAGGGTGTGCCGCGCGTAAGAGGTGGAGGAAGCGGTGATCACTTTGTTCGGATTAAAATTCAAATCCCAACGAGAATAAATACACGACAAAAAGAATTACTTCATGAGTTTGATGAAGAAAGCCACAAGAAGAAGTGGTTTTAATTAGCCTGACACTATTGCTTTCCCACGCGACAAACATCTAATATAGATACATGGGTATTTTGTCCTATCCCTTTCTTGTGGTTTTATTTTGGTATAAAGAAGGTATATTATTTATTTTACTTTACTTTCGTTCCTTTGACGACTACTGTATACGACTACTTTCATTACACGGTTTATTTTCAAGTTATTTTAAGCCACTAAAAAACGAGTACAGAAAGAATCTAATTTTTTTCTCGATATTTTTCGGAATGATTGTTAAAACATTTTTAATTGCAATATCTCTTCTTCTACTATTTTTTATTTTACTTTTTGAGGGGTTATTACTTTTTCTTTATGTTCTTTTCCCGCTTTTGCCTTTATTTATTCTTTTTTTCCCTAGATATATATAAACCCAATGAGAAATTTTGACAGCTTTAGCATATATGTGTTTTACAATAATAGGCTCATAAAAACTATTCGTTTTTTAACACTTTTCTTATTAACGATCACCCTGTTTTTTACAAGAAGCGACCTATACTTATTCAGAATAATTCTCAGTTTTTATATAGTACTCCTCATAAATGAAATTTTTGTCCATTTTAAAATTAATAAATCAAACCCTATACATACAATAATGGTAGATGATAATTTACCCCAGAAGGCAGTACTCTTTAGTGTAAGATACTTACTTCAGTCAAAAAGTAATAATTCTTTTTTTGAGAAGTTGATAAAACGGGAAGATGTTGTATTTTTTATTGCAAAAATTGACGGATTTAATTTTTCTCCGATTGAATACAATATGGATGGATTATTAAGTAAAGCACGTATTCTTGCGCGAACCTGCAAGGGAACATATATTACTGCATCTGATATTTTTGCAGCATACCTTCTTTTAACTGAAAATGAAAGTCACCTATTGGATCAGAAAGAGTTAACAGAAAACGATATTCTGGAAATACTTTTATGGAGTAGGGGGAAATATAATCTTGATAAGATAAAAGATTTTACCATGCATTTTACAGGATCAGGGGTTTTTGATTTTTTTATTTACGGATGGAATACTCAATTAAAAGAATACTCATATGATATAACATATAGTCTATTAGGAAAAAATATGGCTCCTGTGGTAGGCAGACAAAAGGAATTTTCTCAAATGGTAGGAATACTTTCAAAAAATTCAATCAATAATCTATTAATAATTGGTGACCCTGGAGTTGGAAAATCCTCGCTTGTTTCGCTCTTAGCGTTAGAGGCATACCGAAATACAAGATTTGTTTTACATAACACTGTTGTCTATGAGCTTCTTGTTGATAGGCTACTTGCGGGAGTTTCAGATGCTGGAGAATTGGAAGCACGTTTAGGTATGCTTCTTTCCGAAATCGAACATATTGGAAATACGATACTTTTTATTCAAAATATGGAAAATATTTTTGGAGCTGGAGGATTTGGTTTTGATATGTCAGGAATATTATTTTCCTATTTAAAAAATGGAAGATTACAGATAATAGGCACAACTACACCTTCATCTTACAAGTCTGTAATTGAGAAGAAATCAAGCATCATGAGTCTTTTTGAGCTGTTGAGATTAGAAGAGCCTGAGCGTGATGTTTCATTACAAATGATAGTTGCCCATGTCGATAGTATTGAAAGAGAATATCATGTAAGTATCTCATATAAAGCAATACATGAAGCATTGGAGTTGGCATCATCATTTCTCCCTGAAACATTTCTCCCTGGAAAAGCAATAATTCTTCTCTATGATGTTTCCTCGAGAGTTAGACTAGAGGGAAGAGGTCAAGTTGAAAAGGAGGATGTGGTTAGGTTTATCCAAGAGAAGACAAATATTTTACTTGAGAGACCAGATATAGATGAGAAAAAAGTTTTATTATCCCTGGAGCAAGATTTGCATAAGAGAATAATCGGACAGGATGAGGCGGTTACTGCAATCTCTAAGGCAATAAGAAGGCTTAGGAGTGGTTTTTCTCAGAGCAAGCGCCCTATCTCGACCTTTCTTTTTCTAGGTCCTACAGGAGTAGGAAAAACGGAAACTGCAAAAGCACTAGCTCAGATCTACTTTGGGGATGAAGCAAATATGATCAGGCTTGATATGAGTGAGTATCAGACACAAAATGAGGTAGAGAGATTATTGGGTGGCGTTCCTGGAGGAATAGAAATAGAAAGCTCATTGCCTGAGCAGGTAAGACTTCATCCTTTTTCATTAATATTATTGGATGAATTTGAGAAAGCACATCCGCACATATTAGATATTTTTCTACAGGTTTTTGAGGATGGTCGGCTTACGGATAATAACGGCAAAACGGTTTCTTTTAAAAATACTATTATTATCGCAACAAGTAATGCTGGTTCAGAATCAATTCGTGAGATGATGCATGAGGGGAAAGACCCGTCATTGGCTAAAGACATTTTAGTGGAGGGACTACTTAGTGGGGGAGTTTTTAAGCCAGAGCTTTTAAATAGATTTGATGATGTGATTATTTTTACTCCGCTTTCTGTTTCTGAAGCGACTGAAATCGCAAAGTTAATCCTTGCATTATCTCTGAAGTCATTAGAAGATGATCAGATTTTTATTGATTTTGATGATAAGGTAGCCGGTAAAATCGTACATGATTCATTTGATGAAGATGCTGGTGCTCGAAATATGAGAAGGTATGTCGGATCAACAATTGAGGATTATTTATCAAAGCTTATATTGGAAGACAAATTACAAAAAGGATCACACGTTATTTTGACAGTCGACGAGACCAATAATTTTATATTACAATAATAGTAGAGTGAAAATATCAATTTTTGAAGTTGAGAAATGGGAAGAAGATTTTTTAAAAAAATCTTTGCGGACTTCTGATGAATTATTATTTTTTAATCATCCCCTAAATCTTGAAGATATAGACTCAATAAGAGATACAGATGCGATAATCGTTTTTATTTATTCCTCTATAACAAAAGAAGTTCTTGATTCTTTGCCCAATCTCAAATTTATTGCGACTATGTCGACAGGGTTTGACCATATTGATCTTTCAGTGTGTAAAGAAAAGAATATAATTGTAAGCAATGTTTCAGGATATGGTGAAATTACCGTTGCTGAGCACACTTTTAGTCTCCTTTTAGCTATCTCTCACAGACTTATTGAGTCTTACGATCGGGTAAAAGAGGGATATTTTTCGCCTGAAGGATTAACTGGATTTGATTTATCCGGGAAAACGCTCGGTGTCGTTGGGGTAGGAAGTATAGGAACTCATGTTATAGAAATAGCTCATGGATTTAATATGAATGTTTTAGGATATAAAAGAAGTCCTGATCCTGAGCTTGAAAAAAGGTTTAATTTTAAAATTGTTGATCTTCCAACGCTTTATGCAAAATCTGATATTATTTCACTTCATGTCCCATACACAAAAGAAACGCACCACATGATAAACGAAGAAGCACTTTCTCAAATGAAAGATAAGGTTGTTTTAATAAACACAGCAAGGGGTCCCCTTATTGATACAAATGCAGTACTTAAATATTTAGATAACGGTAAGCTGAGAGGTTTAGGTTTGGATGTTTGTGAGAATGAGCCAATGTTGCGGGAGGAGAAGCAGATATTGTCTAAAGAATTTAATAAGGAGGATCTCCTATGCTTGCTTGAAGAAAAGATGCTTTTAAACTATAAGAATGTAATCATTACTCCACACAATGCATTTAATAGCAAAGAGGCATTAGAACTAATATTGCAGACAACGGTTGATAATATATCTGGATTTATTAATAATGCTCCCCAGAACATTGTTTCCTAGTTTCTATAGTAAGAAAGATTTTAATAATTGTAGTCTGGTATAAAATGGTAGGGTTTTTATAAAAAGAGCTTTTATTAAGGCTTTTCGCTTAGTAGTTCTAATTCCAATAAAGACTGACAAGAAGATGATTATAGCGTAATATATCCACATATCCCTTGCATAGTTATCTCCTTTATCTAAATATGCTCCTGCAATTTTTATTTCTTTCTTCCCCCTCGTTTTATCCCCGGTCTTTGTAGTTGCAGCAAGAACATTACCATTTTGTTTAGAGGATACTGTAAAATAACTTTCTGCGGATGTATCAACTGCCGTATCTATCCCTGTAGTGCCGGTTACGTAGGAAACAGCAGTATAATTCCCTGCAGGGGCATTTTTTGTAAGAACCAAACCCGTTGTTAACCGTTTAGTTTTCTGTGCTTCAATATCTTTGAGATCAAACGAAGGTCCTCCCATAAATTCTCCATCTTTGTAAAGTCCGATTAGTAATTTCGCCCCATAGACCGTTCCTGTTCCGGTATTTTTTGTATCAACAAAAAAAGTAACAGTGTCACCAGGATTTATAAATACACCTACATTATTTTTATTTGTAACCATAAGTTTTCCTCCGGATTCTGGATCATTTATTTTTTCTTGATTCTGATCGTTTGATTTCTTTTCCTGTGGATTTTCTTCTCGTGTTGTTTCAGCAATAAATTTACTTACGCCTCCAATATTCCCTGACCAGTTCCCAAAAACGTTAACGAAAGCAAAAAGCCCATTTGTTTTGAAAAAATTTGAATTGATAAAATTAATCAATGAAACAGCAGAATATGCATTTCCAGTATGGATTTTTCCAGTCTCCCCATGAATAGTATTATTTCCGGTATCTGCCTCTGTTTGAATTGTATTCCGTATAATGGCGGTGTTATCCATTGTTAGAAAAGGATTATCACAATCACAGTCACCGTTATTATTTGAGATGTTTAAATTATTTCCGCCGTTTTGTGGTTCTAAACTATCCCACCCCAAAAAACTACCCGTCCACTTTCCTAAAACATTTATGAACAATTTCTGAAATATTGCTCCTATTGCATTCGTATTTACCATATCTACAATGTTTATAATACTGTGTGATGTTCCTGTTGTGATCGTTGAAGAAGAACTAGCGGTATCTATTGTGTTGTTTCCGGTGTTTGAACCAGTAATAACAGTATTTTCTATGACTGCTGCATTTTTCATGGTTGCAGAGGCACCACAAGACGTGCACACAGTTTCTTTACGAAAGTCAGGAAGGAATATATTGCCGGAGAAATTACCAAATATATTAATGGTGACTATATGGATAACAGAATCGATAACAGTGAAGTTTGCTTTATTCATGAGGGAGACAACAGAATACGCGTCTCCAGTTTTAATAGTTGCGTTTTCACCTTCAGCTATTTCATTGTTTCCAGTTGATGCTGTGGCTAGTACATCATTTGCAAGATATACATAATTTTTTGCATCGGTTAGGGAAACGTTAACTATTGGATTTATATTTTTATCCTGAGAGATAATCGTATATGCGAGAGTAAAGGGTGTAGATAAATCTATATCTTCCTCGTTATCTACAAAAATATTAATAGTTTGATTTATAACCTGTGAATTAACTGAATTTGTATTTATTGTATTGTCTATTGCCACGAGAGTTGTTGAATTACTGGTCGTAACAGAAGAATTTAAGCCGTCTTGAGTAGTTATGACACTCGGAGATGTTTCTTGTGAGCCGGTTGTATTTGAAGTAGGTATTGCTTCTTCAATTCCCTCCGGATTTAATTCGGCAGAGGCGGTTGAAATATTTGTTCCTGTGTTAGAGTCTCCCGTAGTTGAGTCATGCGCTTCAATACTATTCGTTTGCGTTGTGTTATCTATAGTTTCAGTTGGGGGAGGTGTAGAGGTGATGGTTGGTGTAGGTGTTGGATCAGTTTGCTGTTCTATGATAGGAGTAGGAGTATCAGTTGGTATCTCATCAAGGGCGTAGACAGAGAACGGTGATAATGAATTGACTCCAATAACAAGAAATATAATAAAAAATGCGAAATATCTTTTCAATCCTGCCATATAATTAATTTTATGTATAAAGCTAACTCGCGTGTAAATCAGACTTGAGGAGGAGAGTTTCCTCCCCTCCTCAAGAAACTTACAAAAAAACTATTCAACAACGTTTGTGTTGACAACGTTATTTACTGCTACTCCTGTTGAAGCAGCTCCTGTCATTGAAAGTTGTGCACCAAGAAGCGCAAAGTTTGCGTTCTTTCCTGAGTTAGATGTGCCTTTAACGTTTGTTGCAACAAAAGCAGAATTTGCTTGTGTTGTATTTCCGTTTGCGACTCCAACGTTCAATTTAGGGTTAACACATCCACAACTTGTGCCATTGTAGTTTACGTGTTGAGTAACACCTACACTGGTAGTGGCTGCTCCGGTTGTTGACCCTTGGATTCCCACTGCTGCTGCGTTAAGATTTTTCCCAGTGTTTGAGGCTCCCTTAACGTTTGTTACAACAACTGCGTTATTTGTTTGTGTTGTGTTTCCGTTTAACGCACCAATATTTACTGCAGCAAATGTTGGGGTTGCAGCGCCAAGCATTACTGCTCCCGCTGCTGCTGATACGACCAATTTTTTAAAATTCATATAAATATTCACCTCCTTTTTTTAATATAACGAATGAAAATCGGCTATGTTCCCATGGGAAGTAAAACCGATTTTAAATAAATATGGAAGAATAGTATTCATGTTTTAAAAAAATATAAAAACCTACAAAAAAAAGACACATCACCCGACATAATCGGGATCAGTGCCTCCGTTAACGGCCAGCATTTCCTTGTTAAGGTAAGTTATAAACTAATACTAAGTTAATTGTCAATGCTTTGTTTATATACATCTTTTCTTGAGGTAATTAAGGGTTTCTTAATATTTTTTTCCGTAATTTGTGTAACTAAAAAATCTTGTACGCAAATTTCAACAGTGCCCCATCCACGAATATTTTGTAAAGAAGAAACTAGTTCATTAACAAGATCAGGAGTAATTTTTTTCGTAGAATATTTGTCTGCCATACTGATATTAAAGGGCAGACATATCATTTAAAAATATAGCTTTTCGGCAAAGAGTTGTCAACAGGTAAAACTTATTTAAAAAAGGATTTGAGCATGTGTTCAATCCTTAATAGGAGGTGTTCTATGTCATTCTTTTTCTCCTTTTTAAGTTTTTTTGTGCTGTGAGCTGCCGTAGTTCTTTTTTGAATACCAGTAATGCCTGGAGTTGTAATAGTATTTTTAGCTTGAGAAGATGAGCTTGATGAGTTTATCTTAATTTCTATTTTGCCATTTTTATTGCTATCTATGACATTTTTCTTACCGTTTGCCTCAATGGATATATGTGTTTCAGCGGTCCCTCCCGAAGTATTAGTTTCAACAGATATAGATGTATTTGAGTCGCCTGTTGTATAAGATTCAGCATAGACGTTTGAGAAAGAAAGATAAAGGCTAATTAGCGGAAGAAAAAATAATAATTGTTTTATATTTACTTTTTTAAACATTGTGAGATATTTTATACTTCTTTCTTTTATATTTTGTCAAGAAAATTAGGTTTTTCACACTATTATCGAATAAACATACCATCCCCAAATGAGAAAAATCTAAAATGTTTTTTTCGTGCAACCATATATAATTTAAATAGTTGCCTTCTTCCAATAAATGCTGCAACAAGCATAAGAAGGCTCGATTTTGGTACATGAAAATTTGTGATAATCTGATCTGTGAATTTTAATTTTGACTTTTCTGTTATAAATATATTCGTTTTTCCATGTAGTTTTTGAATAGTCTTGTGGGAATCTACGGAAGACTCCAGTGCTCTAACCACTGTTGTACCGATTGCGACTATGCTCTTTCCTTCCATTTTAGCAGTGTTTAGTAGTTGTGCTGTTGCAGTATCAATTTCATAGAATTCCTCATGTAATTTTTGTTGTTTATAGTGCACTTCATTTAGTGGTGCAAAAGTTCCTATATTTACGTGTAATGTTATAAAGCATACAATATGTCCCTTTTTTTGTAATTTTTTCATCAGGTTTTTTGTAAAGTGTAGTGACGCGGTTGGTGCTGCGACAGAGCCCTCATTTTTTGCAAAGACAGTTTGGTATTCGTCTCTTAGTTTTTTTTCCTTTGTGGTTGTACGTTTTATATATGGGGGTAGAGGCGTTATTCCAATCTTTTGAAATACTCGCAAGTAACTATTAACAGGAAAGGAAGGTTTTAGAAAATATTCTTTATCTTTTTTTAATTTGACTGTGAAATGATATTCCCCTACTGTTATTATTAATCCTTCTTCAAGTTTTTTGTTTGCCCAAAACACTAATTCCTGGTTATCTTTCCGTATGAATAGAAGATCTACCTTCCCTCCTGTTGGTTTTTGTCCGATTATGCGAGCAGGTATTACTTTTGTGTTATTAAAAACTAAAACTGAATGTGGCAACAAATAGTTATCTAAATTTTTAAAAATATCAATTGAAATGTCCTTTGATTTTCTATTATAGACTAATAATTTAGCGCTGTCTCGTGGATGTATTGGATTTTGGGCGATATAAGATTCAGGTAATTCGTAGTCATATCTTGATAGAAGTTTTTCAAAATCAGATTTTGCCATTTTTTATTCCCTCTCTAATTTTTATTATTTGGGATTGAAAAAAGTATAAATTGTGATATGAGAATAAGGTGAGAGGTGTTATTTCATGCGCCTTTAGAAGATGAGCTAAGTATGATCGTTTATATTGCTGACAGACGAAGCAGGGGCAGTTTTTATCAAGCGGTTCATTATCTTTTAGCATTTCACTTTTCCTCATATTAATTCTTTCAGTTGAAGTAAATATTATTCCTCGTCTTGCGTAGTGAGTTGGTGCTATGCAGTCAAATGTATCTATTCCGGCTTTTACAATTGGGATAAAATCATCAGGATGCCCTATTCCCAGTAAATGCCTAGGTTTCTCATCTGGAATGTTTGGAATCACCCATGATAACATTTCTGAGAGAGTATTTTTGTTATCTCCAAACTCTCCTCCTATTGCTATCCCGTTAAAGTCCATATTCCCTATCGTAATGGCACTACCTATTCGTAGGTCCTTAAATTTTCCGCCCTGAATAATTCCATACATTGCCTGATTTGATTTTTTAATGTCCAGGCAAATCTTTGCCCATCTGTGAGTTTTTTCCATAGATTTTTTCGTATACTCATAATTTGCGACGGGACTCGTGCACTCATCAAATGCGTTTATTATGTCAGCTCCTAAATCCTCTTGAATTTTAACGGACTCATAAGGTCCTATGAATATTTTTTTTCCGTCAATAGGCGAGCGGAATTCAACTCCGTCTTCCGTAATTTTTACTTTTTGCGGTTGTTGACCTTCAGATATTGAGATTGAAGACTTTTCTTTTAAGATTTTACCTACTCCATGGTCCATGCCGAATCCGAGCGAAAATACTTGAAAACCACCTGAATCAGTCATGATAGGACGATCCCAGTTGGAAAATTTGTGTAATCCTCCTGCCTCTTTGATTATCTTTTCTCCTGGTTTAAGGTGTAGATGAAATGTATTTTCTATTAATACTTGTGTTTTTGTTTCCTTCACCTGATCCCATGTTAAGGCTTTCATAGTTGCCTGAGTTGCAACGCCAACAAGCGTGGGTGTTTCAATTTCGCCGTGAGGAGTTTTGAGTATTCCTGCTCGAGCACAGGAATTGCTTGATTTTTTAACAATATCAAAAGAAATCATGAAGCAATTATACTCGAGCAAAGCAGAGAGTACAAACTTGTTTATACTCGAGCAAAGCAGAGAGTACAAACTTGTTTACATATATTTATATTAAACTTACTATTTACTTTTTTCCACAATCATGCATAGAAGAAATAATAAAGTACTTCAATAAATATTTATAATTCAAGTGTATTTTGCGCAGCAATGGATGCTTCTTTTTGTGTTTTCGTTTTTTGATTACGAACAAAGTCACAATAATTACATCCGAACGTAAAATCTGGAACAGTATCCGAGGCGAGTAATACTCGAATCTTTTGAAGAGTTGAAAATATCCATGAAGTATCGCCTGCGTATGAGATAATAGACAGCTCAAATTCTAATTTTCCGTCAAATTTTGCCCGATTCTTTCCGGCATTTGCAAACACAAAATATCCCGTATGTGATACTTTATATCCCGAGTTTCTAAATATCCACTGATAGATTTCCATTTGTCGTTTGTATGTGTCTTTGTATTCGTCATTTAGATTGATGGTTCGATCTGTGCTTGTTGCCTTGTAGTCAACTATGAGTAACTCTTCTTTTTTGTTTTGCCATATGTCATCAACTGCTCCAACCACTATGAAATTCGTTTCGCGCTCATGATAACTTTTCCCTTTGAAATTTTCCCTCCATCTATCTATTTCGGGGTGCCTAAGCGGAACTGCGTCTATTTTATATTTTCTCATGAGCTCATGTGTTTCACTATTTTCTCGAAGAAGGTCAAACTCTTTTTTTAAAAGCGTATCAACAGTATTATTTAGACTAAAAGTGGGCATACTAGGTCTGGCTACCCCCAATCTTCTATCCAGGTAAAAACATCGGGGACATTGCATGAATAAGTCAATTTTAGATCTTGAAATTTTGTATGGTTCGGTGGACTTTGGATCAAAAAGAGGACTAAACCTATACTTATAAGAGGAGAGGGTTTTATACATAAGAAACTATTATAAAGTTATCTGTTTAGAACATTCAAGCATATCAGAGTGGTTCAGATTTTTGGTTTTTCCCCGGTGAAGTAGCAGATAAATGACAAAATTACAGTAGTAATTAAAAGCTCAGGAAGAAATGCAATAAGTGTGCCCAAAATTGAATGGGATGAGGCATCGATTCTTAGGAATTCCCAGATTAAAAAGACTGCATAAAGTGTAACTATTCCCCACCCTTGCCATGTTGCAGGCCTCCATCCTACTCCATGATGTAAGGAGGCAAACCACCGTTTTTTCATATCTGTTAAAATAGTACCAGTATATGTCCCATTCTGTCAAAAAAGCTCTTGACCATTTTAAAAAAACAGATATTATTCTATTTAAAGCAGCAATGACACTTGATATTCCAGAGTTAGTACCACGTGGAGACCATTTTTACTCTCTTGTGAGAGCAATCACAAACCAACAATTATCGGGGAAAGCGGCTGATACCATCTATTCAAGGATTATAAAATTGCTTCCGGACGAAAAACTAGATGCTTTGGAGATATTAAAAATTGACGATCAAAAATTAAGAAATGCAGGATTATCATGGAATAAGATATCTTACTTAAAAGACTTAGCGTTTAGAACTGTGCACAAGCAGGTACCCTTTGAAAGCTTTGATAAAATGAGGGAGGAAGACATAATCATCGAATTAACTAAAATAAAAGGGATTGGACGGTGGAGTGCTGAGATGTTTTTGATGTTTCACCTGTGTCGTCCGGACATATTTTCATATGGGGACTTGGGTTTAAGAAATTCTATTCAAAAGTTATATTTTTTAGAAAAACATCCGACGGCGAAGGAGGCTGAGGAATTATCTAGTAAGTGGAGTCCATACAGAACATATGCGAGTAGAATTTTATGGATGAGCTTAGACAGTGTTTAGCTATCACTTATTTTTCCACCCTCAAGCATCTCTATACCTTTAATATCAGGCAATGCATTTCCCATAATCCCCTTGAGGTCTCCCTGCATTCCAAATGTACTATCAATTACCTGACGAATATACTTTTCATCTCTGGACCATTTACTTGCAAAATATCGTTTTTCTTTTTCTATCTCAGTTTGCATATTTGTAAATGCTTCTATAATTGCTTCAATTCGATGTCTGAATTCTGTTCCTGAAAGATAGGTATATAATATATCCATCTTTTCTTGTTTCCCTTCATTTGCTCGTTTTGCCATTGCGATTTGAACTAACGATAGACGTAATGAATATGCAAGTCCCATCACAAATGCATGTTTTACTATCCAAACACCTTTGTGAAATTTTGCACTTTCAACGTCAGTGGGCACAGTTTCAGATATGAGAACTGCATGTTCTGCAGTAATAGACCGTTGATCAGACTTTAATTTATCTACCCATGATTCACTCCATGCTTTTGTGTTTTTAAGTTCCCAAAGAATTTTGCCACAAGCGTTTCCATTTCTGTCGGTTACTTCCTGAATAATATCTCCTCCGCGGGTTCCTTTCGCTACTTCAGATACAGTGTCATTTGGAAATTCATGTTTAAGTTTTTCTTCAAATTCTAGCTCAAATGCCTCTCCTTGTGTTTGCTGAGAGCCTTGTTGAAGCTTACGTCTGGCATCTTCTAACTCCTTTAAGGTATCAGACAATTGCTTGTCCTTTTCTAAAATTTTAAGTCTCTGTTCTTCCTCCGCCTTTTTAGTTGCTTCAAATTTAATTTTTTCCGTGTCAGAAGCCAATTTTTTCTCCATCTCAAGTTCCCTTTCCTCATCCCTTGTTTTAAGATCGCGTATTGATTTATTTAACTCAAGTAGACTTTCTTGGAGTTTTTTGTTTTGTTCGCGTAGTTCTGATTTTTCATTTTCAGAATCTTTGAGTATAAGTTCTTGTTCGTATTGAAGTTTTTTCCGTACTTTTTCTTCTGTCTCAGTTTTTGCTTTTTCTATATCCTTCTCAAAATCTTCCTGAAATTCATGCTTTAGTGCTTCAGTTAGTTCAATCTCTTTTTTGCAATGGGGACAAAGGAAACTGTTTTGCATGGTGGAACGTTACTTTATCATACGAATACATGTTGTTTCAATTACCTATTTTACCTAAAGAGACCTACTTTATCGGAAGTCAATTAATTTATACCCACGTGTTTTAACGGTTATAATTTCTTCTTTTGCATTTTGGGATTTGAGCTTGTTTCTCAGTCTTGCAACGAGTCTGTCTATTGCCCAATCAGACACGCCAAATGTTTCTGCCTCCGGCCAAACACGTTCGATTATTCTTTCCCGTTCGCATACGTCATTCATATGTTCCTTTAGAAAGGTTAGTAGGAGATGCTCTTTTTTACTTAGCTCGAGAACTTGCCTATCTCTTTTGTTTGAATGTATCTTTTCATGTAAAAAACGTTCAAACAGCGGACTAAAGACAGTCAAGTCGTGGGTAATTAGTCCGGTGTTAAATAAATATTCTCCCTTAATAGATTTCTGATTATTTCCCTTTGCAATATCTTTTAGAACTTGTCTCTCGTCATCGCTCAGACTTTCCCAAAGCTCTTCTGATTGTAGGGCAATTCTTTCATCTTGAAACAGAAAATTAAAAAGATTTTCTTTTTTTACGCTCACTTTTTCTTCATGAAGTGCAATAAGGGCATATTGGAGATATTGGTTATAACCATCAACTAGTCGTAACAACTCGTGTTCCAGGTTCATAAACCCTTTCAATGGGTATTGTTCTATAATCTTTTCAAAAATAATTTTAACGTCAGAAGCTTCTGCTGGTTTAATATAGAGGGTATCTGCGAACACAGAAAGTGCTTGTTTTGTAAATACGCTTGATGAGTGAGCATCCAACGGTCGAACACTTGTAAATACAAATGAAAGCTTATTTTGAGTCGCATCTATAAGCCCTTGAAAATTTGCAAAGAAAGAGTGGGTTGCGACATCAATTATCCTATCAAAACGGATAAAAAATATTGTCGGACTGAAGCCTGCTTCACATAGGTAGATGAGGCTTTTTCTTACACCATCTATTGTTAGAAATAAATCTTGGGTTTGAATACTATCTAAAAAAAGTTGTGATATTTTCCTTTTAACCTCTGGATTGGAAACGTTTTCCTCAACAAAATCCTCAATTCTTTTAAAGGTTAAAACCCAAAAAGGAAATATTTCACGTTCTACTAAGTTGTTTAAATCTACGGGAATAAAAATATGCGTTTCGTCTCCTATATATTTTTTTTTAATGTCTTTGTGATTTAGGAAAAAACGTAAAAAGTTACTTATTCCAACACGCTTCATTCCTACAAGTACGACTGACCGCCTATTTTTAAGAAGTAATCCAAGATTTTCTGAGTCAGATGACCTAAATTCAATAGGATATGATTCCTCTATGATGAAGGATTTCATGATGGTATTGTACAGCTTTAGGGGAATCATATCAAACATATTTGTGTCAGGATTGTGTCTGGAAAATAGTATCATCTAGTCAAGCTGAAACATAAGGCACATTGTATTATCTAATTATGACAAATGTGGAAGCTAGTAGAAAGATATTGCCGGTGTATGATGCTAGGGAGCTTATTCCTGATAAGGATCACATTATTGCAAGACTCGTAGGTGAAGGGTCACATGATTTTGGTAGCCAACCCGTAGTTATATATAGGAGAAAGGAGGAGAATAAGTAGTATGGCAAGACTTATTGAGGCACAGCCAATGAAAGGAAGAGTATTCGGAGAGCCTAAGGGCATTAGTCAGAGAGCTAGTATAAAGCCATCTGTGGAGGATCTGCAACTAGCGCGTGAAGAGGCACAGGAGGATTATAGTTTATGTCGTCCGATTATCCCCAACGACCAGGTGGTAAAACGTCGTCAGTGGCTAAGACCTTCAAAAACAAAATAATTTCCGGATATTCCAATGCATGCAAATTGAGTATTTTTTTTCATATTTTCGGCATGTATTGGTGAGTTAATCCATTGGGATACTACTTCCATGGAGTTTGAATTTAGTGCTATATTTTCAGTAGCTATACTATAAGAAGAATAAGGAAGCATGTGGTTAGTTATCCTATTTGTAAAACCTTCATGGGTAAAGTTTGTAGAAATTTCCCCTGCACGAGTTTGAGCAAATGAACATGTTTCTGGGGTTGGGTACATGAGTGAAAGTCCATTTGCTTTTCTATAATTATTTACTTGTTCAAGTAAATATTCAGATGTTGATTGTTGTTGGTCTACTGCGTTTATGGGCGGTATCGTGACATTTTGTGCTTGAGTGGTTGTAATCGTTTGTAAAGGAGCAGTTTTAATCGGTATTCTGGTTGGGATAGCTGTAGGGGTGGATATTAGGACTCTTTTTTTAGTATTTATGCTAGGTGGAGCAGCCTCTACTGGTGGTAATGTTAGGTAGGAGAGAGTAGCATACATCCCACAAGAGATTACAATAAAAACGGCGAAGATGAGCAAAAAAATTCTTGCCATATGCATCAGACGTACACTTTACGAAATATAGAATTTAATTGTCAAATATAAACACAGCTTTAATAATTGCTGTTTGTGTTTATAATTCAATGAAATTAATACCTTCTTATTCTAATGTTCTTAGGAATTTAAGAATTGATTTCCCACGTTGAGTTAGAGAGTGTCTCATGCTTGTTTTATGAACCTGCTTTTTTATAAGACCTGATGTAGCAAGTTTTCTTACGTGTTCGCTTGTGGTTTTGTAATTAACTTTTATTTTCGTAGAAATTTCCTCCAATGAAATATATGGATATGCTTCTAAAATTTCTAGAATTTCAATTCTAGTGTGATGAGCGAAACCTTTTATGATGACTTCAATATCACATGATGTGAGCATATTCTATTATTCTCAAGAATAAGAACATCAGTCAAGATGTTAGTTTTACTCTTGAATTGGTAGTATCTATAAACCCCTCTTTTTCCAGTTGCACTATGGCATCTCTGAAGTATTCGGTATTTGCAAATTGCCTTTCAAGTTTTCCCATGGGAATATTATTTGTATCAAGAAGAATTTTTATAATAGCGCCTCGTATTTGACGATTTGAGCCTTCAAATACAGTTTGCCTTGAATAATGTTTACTTTTGCGATTTGGATTAGATTCGAGTTTTCTTAAGTATGCACCATAATCCATCAAAGCGTAATACCATTCTCTGGGTCTTTTAAGATCAAGTGTTTGTTTGATTTGGATAAGTAAAGTTTCATCAGAAATTTTTTCCTGACCCATAAAGAATTCATGAATAAAAACACGTCTTATATTTGTTTCTATAAAAACAAAGGGTTTATTCGTCGAGAAAACATATATTGCTCCTGCAGTATTTATGCCAATGCCGGAAAACGTTTGAAGGGTTTTGGGATCAAGAGGTAGCTCCCCTGAATAGTTACAAATTGTGAGTTCTGCCATTCTTTTAAGATATAGAGCGCGTCTGTTATAACCAAGTCCGCTCCAAACTCTCAAAACATTTTCATTTGTAGAACGGTTAAGAGCAAAAAGAGTAGGAAATTTGTCAAGAAACTCTTTATATTTCGGTAGCACTCTTTCTGTTTGAGTTTGCTGTAGCATAACCTCCGATACAAGAATGTGATAGGGGTTTGTCGTATTTCTCCAGGGAAATACTCTTTTATTTTTGGAGTAAAAATTCCAGACCTTTTTTTTAAAAATTGAATCTTTCACGTGACTAGTAGATCAAGGGTTGTTATTTGTTTTTTCGTTATGAAACCATTGGTAATATACTACAGGAATAAAAAATAGCATAATTGTTCCTGAGAAAACGAGACCTGCAATAATTGCACCTCCTAGACCCCTCCACAATGGGTCAGAAAGGGTTATGGGGATAAGACCCATGATAGTGGCGAATGTCGTTAGCGTAATCGGTTCAAGCCTACTTCCTGTGGCATCTGCTATGCTTTTAATAAAGGGCATATTGTGTTTTTCGTTTGCGGTTATTTTATCCACTATAAGTATTGAGTTTTTTACTACAATTCCAAATAGAGCCAGAACTCCAATGAGAGCAGGGAATGAGAGCGGGGTAGAAGAAACTGCGAACAGAATAAAAACACCTGAGATTGAAAGGGGAATAACCAGCATGACAATTATGGCTTTTCTAAAAGAAGAGAATTGAATAACCATGGTAGCCAAGATGAGCGTAAAGGAGAGAAGCATAGCGCTAAGAATTGAGTTAATTGAGTTTTGGTTCTCTTCATTTACTCCCCCTGTTTTCCAGGTATATCCAGGTGGAAGATTAAGTTTTGAATCGGCAAATTTCTCAAGTTTTGTGTTTATTTCAGAACTAGTTGCTCCACCACGCACGCCGGCACTCACAGAGATAGTTCTTTCACCATCTTCGCGTGTAATTTGCGTCGGATTTGGTTTTAGCTCTAACATTCCTAGTGAAGTGAGGGGAACATTTCCTTTTTGAGTCGGAATAGAAAGATTATAGACATCTTCTATGCGTTGTTCACCTGTTCCAAGCCGTAATGTAATATCAGTCTCTTCAGAAAAATCTCCGGTTATTTTTGCGCTATCTAATTTTAGTCCTGATGCAAATGTTCTAAGCCAGCCAGCTATTGTTTCAACGCCGATATTATTTGTGGCAAGAATTTCTTTTTGTGGGGTAAATACGATTTTTGATGTTCCGTCTTTTATGGATTTTTTTGGTTCCACAATACCGTTTTGATCTTTTAGGAATGAAATTACTTGATCAGAATAGCGGTCAAGTACGGATAGATCCTCACCTAGAAGTTTGATTTGAATATCTGCCCCTGCTGGAGGTCCGCCACTCACTTCAGTTACCGTTACTATTCCCTTTGAATATTCCTTAAGGTCATGTCTTAGACTTTCTGCAAGCTGTATTGAGTCACGATTTCTTTCAGAGCGCTCTGGCAGTGTTATTGAGAATAAGACATTATTAGTCCCAGTACTGGTAGTACCCCCCATATCAGAAAATCCCTGTCCTATGTCTGAGGTAATATAAAGTATATCGGGTGTAGTTCTAAGTTTATTGAGAATAGAAATTGCCTCCTTTTCAGTAACTTGAATATTGGTTCCGACTGGAAGCTCTAGGGATACATATAAATTTTTTTGGTCGCTTGGTGGAAAAAATTCATTTTTTACAAATCCAAGAGGAAGCAATAGATAGGAAAACAATGAAAAAATTACGACCATTATAATAACTTTTCGTCTATTGCTTTTACTCGATAAAATACGTTCCAGCACTCGTTCGTATCGGACACCTATTTTTTCAAAACTTATAAACCCATTATCTATATAAGACGGAATACGCGCTAGAAGTGGATTTTTATGATGTGCTGCCTTTACGTATATTTTTGTTTTTGTAAATAGTACTCTCCATACAATTATCGTGATAAATATCGTTACTATGAGGGAAATGATTGAAAAGACTAAAAAGATGCCTTTAGGGGCTACAAAAAAGAACAGGGTTAATAGCCCGATAAGTAAAAGTGTTTGAAGTAGTATGGACACTCTGCGAGGAATTTGGGGCTTGAGCAGGATTACCATAAAAGGTAGTGTCATAAACATTGCGACAAAAAAGGAAGCAATCAGTGTGCTTGAAACTACGATGGGTATAGACTTAATAAATTCTCCAATAATTCCTGACGCAAGAAGGAGGGGGACAAATGCCCAGACTGTTGTAAGGGTTGTGGTTAATATTGCCACGATAAAGTCTTTCCAAACAAGAATTCCAGTTTCAAGTGCCGTGAATTTCCCTGATCTAAAGTAGGAGCTCATTGCTGAAATAACAACAATTGCATCATCGACTAAAAGACCTAAGGAGAGTAATAATGAAAACATAGATAGAAAATTTAAAGAGATTCCAGTTATACGCATAACGGTAAAGGTGATAAGAAAAGTGAGTGGGACAGCAAAAAATGATACTATTGCAGGGCGCGCACCTAGAAAAATAAACAGAACAGCAAAAACTAGAACAATTGTAAGGGTAAAATCACGAACAAGGTGGCTAAACTGCTCATCAATTTGTTCACCTGTATTTTGAATACTCCTTGCGTAGAATGTGTTTTTATGTGGTTCGATACTTTTTTCCACTAAATTCTCAGCGTCTAGAACGGCTTTGTCTATGTTTGAGCCTGATGTTTTGTATACATCAAACACAATAGCTTTCGTTGCAGCTTGTGTGCGGGAGGCAAAATATGTAGAGGGGGAATTTGGTTTTGAGCGTTCTGAAATAGATGCGATTGATGACAAAGGCACAATTTCTCCATTTATATTTAGTGTTAAATTTCTGACATCGTTAATACTAGAGATAGCAGGATCAATTGCAAGGCTAAACGAAGAATTTTCTGTTCTGATGGTACCTGAAGGAAATGATGCAAGCGAGTTCTTAACAAGCTGAGATAATAAGAAGGGATTAAGTTGATATGCATTTGCTGCATTTACATCCATGACAATACTTATTTCTTGCATCTCAAGCCCTCCGGTTCGTACATGATCAATTGACGGTAGCTCTTCAAGTCTATCCTTAATCGTTTTGGAAAATCGTGCAATACTCGCATAGTCTGACGTTCCAATAAGTGCAAATGTCCATACTGGTTGATTTTCAAAATCAATTTTTTGAACTTGGGGTTCTAGAGCGTCTTCGGGAAGAGCGACTGCATCAACTACTCCTTGTATATCAGTTTTTGCTTTTTCAGGGTCTACTGAAGAGTTAAATTCTACCTGAATAACGGAAGAGTTATCCTGAGACGTGGAGGTTACAGTGGTGATTTTTTCGATTGATCTGACGGCATTTTCAAGCGGAATAGTAACTAGAGACTCTATGTCTTCTGGTCCTGCGCCAGGGAGGACTGTTGCAACTATTATTAATGGAATTTTTACCTCTGGGTTAAGACGCCTTGGAAGACTCATGTATGAAATTGTTCCAATTCCAATTACAATAAGGAGAATGAGCATAGATAATCTCGGATTTCCAAGATATTTCGCAAACCAACTATGCTTAAGTTTTGGATCGAACTGTAATTTGTGAAGATAAGATAGGGTTTTTTTCATTGTACATATAATTACTTGTCTGTTTTTATTTTTTCTCCTGAAACAACGTTTCGATTGAGAATTATTTTATCTCCATCCTGAATTCCTGACGATACTTCAACATAACTTCCGTATACAGCACCTAGTTTTATAGTTTTTGAAACAACTTTATTATTCTTTTCAACAAAAACATATGATGAGTTTTGTGATTGAAACACAGAATCTATTGGAATAAAAGGGACTGATGCTAGAGTGTCTCCGTAACCTATAGGTGTTTCAACGGTAATATAGCTTTTGTTTACTACTTTTGAGATATATTCAGTAGGTAGTACATAGAGAACGTTATAAAGTAACGATTTTGTCGGTACGCCAGATACATAAGAAGGCGCGAGCAGTATTTTCTCCCCATCTATATGAATTGTGCTTGGAGTTGCTCTTGATATATTTTTTGCTACCTCTTGGGGTACGAGAAGACTTAGTGTGGCTTTGGGATTATCGCTTGAAATCAATGCTATAACTGTTCCTGGATTGACTGACTCTCCCGGAGAAACCATAATTTTCTCAACAGTCCCCTGAAATGGCGCTGCAGGTTGCATGAGTGCAGAAGTTACTAGCGCAATATTATACTGTATTCTGGATGTTTCCTTTGAAAGTAAAAGAGCTTTTTCTTGTAATTCAAGTTGTTTGTATGATATATCCTTTTGTATATTTGCAAGTTGTGTGGGTGGGTTAGCAGTATTAGTTGTATACTCAAGGCTTTTAAGTGTAGCTCTTAGCTGATTCACTCCTGATTGGGCTTGAGCTTTTGCTTGTTGAGCACCCAGTAATTGTTCCGGTGTTGCGCCATTTTGTTCAAGTGTTTCGAGTTGATTTGTTAGCGTGTTAAGGATTGTTTCATTTTGGTCTAATAACCCTTTTGTATTTGTCTCAGACTCATCAGAAATTTTCCTGAGTTCTTCAGTGTTGTTATTTATTTTTTCAGTAAGTTCCCTTTGTTTTCCGATCAGGTCTTTTTGTGTGTCAAAGGTGTCTTGGATATTTTTATATTGCGCGCCTGCTAATTGAGCTTGAAGGCTGGGAGTATTACCACCCTGATAGTTGGTTGAGAGAGATACGAGCGTTTGTCCATCGTTTATACGTTGACCATCTGTAACATAAACTTCTTGAACAATTCCTGGCATTTGAGCAACTATTTCTACAACTCCTTCTTGTTTAACTTGTGCTTGAAGCGCTATTTTTGGGGATTCTCCAATGGAATATACCTTAACTCTTTTAACGAGCTCTTTTGTTTGTTCTGATTTTATTCCAAGCTTAGAACTAATATTTCCTAAAACGATAATAAGAAGCAATATTCCAAGCGCAATAAAAAAACTAAGAAAAGGGTGTTTTTGAGCACGAATTAAGAACTTTTTATATCCAGGTTTTACCCTTTTTTGTATAGAATAAAATATTTTTTTTATTTTTTTTGAAAATGTACCAAACAAGCTTAAGCGGTTGATCGGGGCAGATCTTTTCGCGTTTGGCATTTTTGTTAAATGCCTTTTTACCATATGCGTGTAAGTGAGGCATTGATTTTAACAGAAAATGATGTGTTAACACAAGCCTGCATGCTTCTTGCACCCACTATTTTTAGAAGAGTTATTCATATCGAAGAGCATCAATCGGAGATAATTTTGCTGCACGCCTTGCGGGATATAGCCCAAAAACTACTCCAACGAGGGTTGAAACTCCAACAGCAATTAATATAGCAGGTGCGCTTACAATAAATGGAATATGAAAAGCTACCGATGCAAGAAATGCTCCCAAAATACCTAAGATAATTCCAATTAGACCACCAATGAGAGTCATTACTATTGCCTCAACTAAAAATTGTGTTAGTATGTCCTTTTCTTTTGCGCCTATGGCTTTAAGAAGTCCTATTTCTTTTGTGCGTTCAGTTACTGATACTAACATTATATTCATTACGCCTACTCCTCCGACAATAAGTGAAATACCAGATATTCCGGCAATCATTAGCGCAAGTAAGCCTGTTATGGTTTGGACAGTATCTAAAATATCTTGTGCACTTGCAATTCTAAAATCATTCTCGTCATTTTCGTCAAGATTATGCCTATCGCGTAGAAGCTGTTCAACATCATCTATTGTTTGATTGATGCTGTCCTGATCATACACGCTTACATCAATTTCTTGAATTTGTTCTCGTCCTAATATATCTTTTGTAACAAAGTTGATTGGAATAAAAAGTGAATTATTTATAAACCCCCCAGCAAGCGCACTTGATGATTCCATTACGCCAACGACACGAAAAGACTTATTTTTTATTTTAATCACTTCGCCTACAGGAGACGTATCCTTGCCAAAAAATGTTTCTGCTGCATCAATTCCTATAACTGCGACCCTATCTGAAGATGAGACTTCATCGGGCGTAATAAAATCTCCATCAACTATTTCAGGGCGCAGTATGGTTTGAGATTCAGAAGTACTCCCATATACTAAAAGTTCTTTCTCTTCCCCATTTGCTGATACCGGAACGGAAGCCATAGCAATTGGTACAACCTCTTTTACATTCGTTAAGGAGGTATCTTCTCGGATTGCATCAACATCTTCTATGCTTAACGCATCTGAACCTGCAAAAGTACTTACCTGACTTGACCCAGGATTGATCTGAAAATAATCGGTTCCAAAGGAAGCAAGTTCATTTGTAATAAAAGCGACTGCCCCTTGTCCAACTGAGTAGATAAGAATAACCGCAGTGATTCCTATAATTATGCCAAGCATGGTAAGAGAGGTTCTAAGTACGTTTCTTCTTAGTGACTGGAGCGCTGATTTTACTATTTCCCTGTATTCCATAATTAACGTTTTGTGTCAGATATAATTTTTCCGTCTTTTAGTCTAATAACACGTTTTGCATACTCAGCTATATCATCTTCATGAGTTATTAATATTATGGTATGCCCTTTTTTATTAAGTTTTGTGAGAAAATCCATAATTTCATGTGCAGTTTTACTGTCCAGGTTTCCTGTAGGCTCATCTGCAAGTATAATTGAGGGATTCATGACTATGGCTCGGGCAATTGCAACTCTTTGAATTTGACCACCAGAGATTTGGTTTGTAAGGTTTTCGGATTTATCTGCAATTTTGACTAGTGTTAAGGCGTCAATTGCGCGTCTAGTGCGTTCTTTTTGATTTATACCACCATACATCATAGGTCGTTCAACGTTTTTAAGAACAGTAGTTCTGGGGAGAAGATTAAAACTTTGAAACACAAATCCAATTTCTTTATTTCTAATTTCAGCAAGTTGATCATCTGTATAGCTTGATATGTTTTTCCCATTTAGAGTATACGTGCCGCTGCTAGGAGTATCTAGTGCACCTAAAATGTGCATGGTTGTAGATTTTCCAGATCCTGATGGTCCCATGATGGCTACAAACTCACCTTTATTTATAGTGAGACTGATCCCATTTAACGCCTGATAATAGTCACCATCTCCTAGAGGATATTTTTTCGTAATTTTATCAAGTAGTATAAGTGGTGTATTTTGTGGCATGACATTGTTATTTTTAAAATAGTCCCTGTCTTTTAAGAGCCTCATTTGATAGGGAAACAATCACGGTATCTCCCTCTTTTATACCGCTTAAGATTTCTGTTTTTGATTCTCCCCGAATTCCAATTTTCACGGGTTTATATATTACGTCTTTTTTATTTTTTCCAGGAATTCGTACAGCTCTTCCGCCTTTGTATAGCTTGATTGCGCTATTTGGGGCAGATAGGACATTTGTTACAGTTTTTGAGGTTATGGTAACGTCTGCGTCCATGCCTGATCGTAAATTTTCGTCTGGATTTAAAATCTGTATATAAATATTGTACTTGATTACGCCAAGGTTATTTGTTCCTACAGAATCAACGCGGGAGACAATTCCTTTGTATATTTTTTTATTTGTAGCAGAGATGCTGATTTCCGCTTTTTGCCCTTCCTTTAATTTTGAGATATCGCTTTCTCCAGTTTGAATTACTACTTCAGGATTTATAAAATTTGCAAGCGTTAGAACCGGTTGTATTTGTTGTGTTGGAGAATGTACTGCAACTGTTTTACCGGGAGCGACTGAAAGATTTGATACCGTACCATCTGCGGGAGACTTAACAGTTGCGTTTTGTGTCGCGTTATAAGAAAGATTTGCGCTTCCTAAAGCAGCTTTCGCCTGGTTTACAACAGCTTGTTGGTTTTTATACTGTGCTTCTGCTGCAAGCCAGTCGTTTTGAGCAGTCGTAAACTCAGGTAAGACACGTTCGGATGTTTTCGGACTTCCATCAGAATTTTGATATTTAGAATTTGTGGCAAGCTCATAATAAGTGTCCCATGCTGCATCTTTTGCGGATTGAAGCGAATACATTGTTGCATTAGCAGTACCCAATGCGCTTTGTGCCTGGAGAAGACTTGTTAGTGCGTTTGCCTTTTCTTGTTCTGACGCGCTACTTTTAACGGTAAATAGTTCATCATTTTCTTTTACATCTTCACCATTTTTAACAAAAATTTTTTCAATTGTGCCATTTGTAGGAGAGTATACGTCAACTCTTCCAGACACTTCTATCTGTCCAGTTTCTGTTATCTGTTCACTTATTGTACTCCTTATGATTTTTGCAGCTGTATAATCAGGTTTTTGGGTTAGAGTAGATAGGACATTTGAGACTACAATTATGCTAATTATGATGAATACAACCACCAATAACCTTTTTTTAAAAGATAGGCAGAAAAACCAATTTTTAAATTTAATAAATGGTTTTTTTATTGTGTTCATAAGTTCATTTTGAGTATATAGTGTATATGATTCGCAGCATAAATTCTAGCAAAAAAAGTGAGTAAGTCAGTGACGTACATCAATGAGCCTCATTTTTTAGGTTTGGGGTTGTCAAATAAGGGAAATGGTGTATAATAATAAGAACAAATAAGCAAAAGAGGTGGGAAGTTCCCACCTTTTTTAAAATAAAAACATATGGCAGTCTTACAAAGATCAGAATTTGCATTAGCATTAAACCAAATAGCATCCGAGAGAGGAGTGGACGCATCTGTTATTTTAGAGACAATGCGCTCTGCAATACTTGCTGCTTACCGTAAAGATAATCCATCTGAAGAGGAGGACACTGCATATGTTATAGACCTAAATGAGAATACAGGTGAGACGCGTATTTTAAAGGACGGAAAAGATATAACTCCTCCGGGTTTTGGGCGAATTGCAGCTCAAACTGCAAAGCAGGTGTTACTTCAAAAAATAAGAGAACGTGAAAAAGACGCGATAATTGATGAATATTCAAAGCGAATAGGTACTGTGGTCAATGGCATGATCCTTCGTTTTGCCGGACCAAATATTATTGTGGATATCGGTAAAGCTGAGGCTATTTTGCCTGCTAATCAAAGAATTCCAAACGAACAATACTTTCTAAATAAAAAAATGCCTGTATATATTATGGAGATTTCTGAAGAAAAAGGGAGAGAGGTATTGGTTTCAAGAGCTCACAATGGACTTATTGAAGGACTGTTAAAAAGAGAGGTTCCTGAGGTTGCAGCTGGAAGCGTTGTGATAGACAAAATAGTAAGAGAGCCAGGTTCTCGAGCAAAAATAGCTGTTTCATCTAAGCAATCAGGGGTGGATCCTGTGGGATCCTGTGTAGGTCAAAAGGGAGTACGGATACAATCTGTTATAGATGCGTTAGATGGGTTAGAAAAAATAGATGTTATTCAGGGGAGCTCTGATCCTGCAAAATTTATTGCAAACGCTTTGTCTCCGGCGAAGGAACTTGCAGTTGAAGTGAATGAAAAAGAGAAAATTGCATACGTTTCTGCACCAAAAGAAGAATTACCTTTAATAATTGGTCGTGATGGGCAAAACGTACGACTTGCATCAAAACTTGCGGGTTATAATATAGAAGTGAAAGATGTCTCACCAGTAGTAGATGATTTGGATACATTAGTGGATGAACCATCTCAAGAAGCTGAAAAATTAGAATCAGAAGAAAATTCCCCACCCATTGCTACCTCACAGGAAGAAAAAACAGAAGAAACTGCATAGCTGTATATCTTCAATTTAAATTTACAATACTCACTATATAATTTATATATTGAATACTTAAACGATAACTAAGGTATTGTAAATGAAAATTTACAAGAAATAAAAACGCATTATGGATACAAAAAAAATAAACTCAAACAATATTTCCGCTCATTTTCCTCCTGTCGTTTCAGTGTTGGGACATGTTGACCATGGAAAGACCTCACTTTTAGATGCAATAAGAAAGTCAGATATAGCAACCCGCGAACATGGGGGAATAACTCAACGAATAGGAACCTCTGAAATAGAAATTGACCATGAAGGGAAAAAAAGAGCAATAACCTTTATTGATACGCCTGGTCATGAAGCATTTTTTACAATGCGCGCCCAAGGTGTAAGTGCTTCTGATATCGCACTTCTTGTGGTGGCAGCGGATGATGGCATAAAGCCACAGACTAAAGAGTCAATTGAGAAAATTCTTGAAGCAAAAATCCCATTCATTGTGGTTATTACAAAAATAGATCTTGAAACTGCTCAAATAGAAAAAGCAAAGCAAATGATATTGGGAGAGGGGATTTTGTTAGAAGGGTTAGGTGGAGAAACCCCCTATATAGGTGTATCCTCAAAAACCGGTGAACATGTAAAGGATCTTTTAGACCTCATACTTCTCGTGTATGATCTTTCACATACGGAAAAAGATGCTGATGCTCCATTCATGGGGGTTGTTATTGATTCTAAGTTAGATAAAAAAAGAGGAGCAGTCTCAACGATAATTGTAAAACAGGGTACGTTGAATTCTTCCTCAAAACTATACGCAAGCGGAAAGGAGTTTGGGAAGGTAAGAGCATTATTTGCCTCAGATGGAAAGTTGGTAAAAGAAGCATTGCCTGGGCATGGAGTTGAAATATTAGGACTAACAACTGTTATTCAGACAGGCACACTATTATTTGACCTGCCACAACAAGAAAAAATAGAAAATATAAATCCTGATTCAAAATCTCAATTTTCATCACAAGACCTGAGAAGCTTCTTTGATGAGCAAGACAAAGAGACAATTTCTATTATTTTAAAAGTAGATACAACTGGTGAGATGGATGCTGTAAAAAGTTCTTTACCGAAAGACGTTGCAATATTTGCAGAGGGTCAAGGAGAGATTACTATTGCAGATATTTTACTTGCTAAAGATTTAAAAGCGATAGTTATAGGATTTAACGTTGGAATTACAAAAGAGGCAAAAAGTCTGGCCGATTCGGAAGGAGTATTCTATAAGGAATACACAATTATATACAAATTATTAGATGAGCTAGTTGATTTAGCTCATGGGCTAGGACAAGAGGAAGAGGTTAAGATTAGAGGTAAGGCTGATATACTAGCTTCATTTCCGACACAAGAAGGAAGAATTTTAGGGGTAAAGGTAGTAGAGGGAAGACTTGCCCTGCAGGATCCTATTATTATTACCAGAAAAGATATAGAAGTGGGTCGTTCCAAGATTATTCTTCTGAAGCGTGGTAAAGCTGAGGTGAAGGAAGTTGCAAGGGGTCTTGAGTGTGGTGTAACTATAAGTCCATTTGTTGACTTTGAAGTGGGGGATGTGCTATTATCCCATAGCAAATAAGAATTCTTCATTACGAGCCTAAATAAGGCAAAGAAGACAGATATGGACAATTTTAATAAAATAAAAAGTGAATTAACTCAACTGATTTCAGAGAGCTCTGGCATTGGTATTATCGTATCAAGCAACCAGACAGTAGATGTGCTAGCTGCAGCTATCTCATTACACCTTATCCTTCAAGATTCTGGAAAAAATTCTCAAATAGCTTCTCAGAAAAACCCAACAGTTGAACACTCATTTCTAGTCGGAATTGATCAGTTAAAAAATAACTTTTCTGGGTTGACTCGCATGCTTACCGTTTCTTTTCCCTATCATGATGGAGACATAGAAAAGGTATCATATAATATTGAAGGCGATAGACTTAATGTGAACTTATTTGCAGAGGAGCAAGGCATCGGGTTTACGGAAAAGGACATAAGATACATAAAGCAAGGGTCTTCCCCTAATTTAATAATTACCGTAGGTATACTTCAGGCATCTGAGATAGAATATTTAGTTGGACAAGGAGCTAAAATTATTAATATTGATAATTCAGTAAGTAATTTGATGTTTGGACAGGTAAACATAGTTGATGTGTCTTATTCTTCGCTTTCAGAGTTGGTAGCAAAAATTGCAAACGAACTACAATTTGTCATTGAATTTGATGTTGCCCAAAACCTGCTAGATGGAATTGCAAGTGCAACAAATAATTTTATGTCTCCTAAAACGTCTCCATTAGCGTTTGAAATGGCGGGATTTTTAATGCAAAAAGGAGCAATTCGGAAAGATACGAAAGAGGTGCAAACACATAAAGACGAATCCCTCGAAATGTTGGGTAAAAAAACAAATAATATAGTTAGGCAAATTCCCAGAAGTGAAGAATTTAATAAGTCAATCCGTTCTACACCTCAAGACAGGCAAATTGATGGAATGAAAAACATGGCACAAGAAGAATTTGGAAATGAAGAAGTATCAAGTCAAATAAATTCTCCAAAGAGGCAAACCATGCCATCTTCAATTCATCCGAGTGTTCCAAATCCAGAACCGTTTACTCTAGATGAAAATACGTCTGTATTAGAAAATATACCATCAGAGGATGAAGCACCATCTGATTGGTTTACTCCCAAAGTCTTTAAATCTACGAAAAGCAATAACTAACGTGCTGGCTGTATAATTTTTACAAAAATGCTTTAAGAATATTCTAGAAGCAGAATAAAGGTAAGCAGTAGGTAAAAGATAATTATTGAATTAACGTAGATTACCTGGTATAATACATTATATATCAATTTAAAGAAGGAAGATTCTAGGCAATCACTCCTAAATTGGCCTCGAATAATTTAGAACAATGGCATTATCAACTGACGAAAAGAAAAAAATTATTGGTGACCACGCAGTGGTTGATGGAGATACTGGAAGTCCTGAGGTTCAGATAGCACTTCTTTCACATAAAATAGAGAAGCTTGCTGAACATTTAAAAATCCACCAAAAAGATTCTCATAGTAGGCGTGGACTTTTGAATATGCTTTCTAAAAGACGCAGATTGTTTAACTTTTTGACTAAAATGGACAAAGAGAGATCATCAGGTATTGGTCAAAAATTTGGTCTTTCATAATTACCTCAAGAGAGTAATAATATAAACCACGAATAATTGACGATAAAAAAATGAAAAAATTTAAAAAATCTTTTGACATAAACGGTAGAACTATTACTTTAGAAACTGGACTTCTTGCAGAGCAGACGACAGCAGCTGTCTTAGGGCGCATGGGTGATACTATGGTTTTAACTACTGTTGTAATGGGGGCAAACGATACTACTTTAGACTATTTTCCATTAAGCGTTGAATATGTTGAGAGACTTTACGCAGGCGGTCGTATAAAGGGAAGCCGTTGGGTAAAGCGTGAAGGTCGTCCTTCTGATGATGCAATACTTACAGCACGCCTTATTGACCGCTCAATTCGTCCTTTGTTTCCTAAAGAATTAAAAAAGGACGTTCAGGTTGTAATAACAGTTTTATCAGTCGATGGTGAACATGATCCAGATGTTCTTTCTGCAATTACTACCTCAGCAGCTCTTTCTGTCTCAAAGATTCCGTGGAACGGTCCTATCGGTACATCTCGAGTAGGTCTGATTCGTCAAAATGGAAATGAGGAATTAGTTATAAATCCACATGTTACAGAATATCCATTTGCGGATATGGATTTGATTGTTTCATCTCTGAATAACCGTTCCATTATGATAGAGGCAGGCGCAAAACAGGTTGAGGAGAAATATTTTATTGATGGTATTAAAAAAGCAAAAGAAGCAAATGCGAAAATCATAGATTTTATTAATGAAATGGTTGCAGAGATAGGCGATAAGAAAGTAGAACTTTCAAGGGATGAAAAATTGGAAGAAGTGAAGTTGCTTGTTGAAAAATCATACAAAGACAAAATGCACAAGCTTATCGCAGATGGAGTTACTCGTGAAGTAGGCGGGGAATTAGGAAAAATCGCTGAAGAAATTTATGAAGCTGAAAAAGCTAAGGCTGATAAAGATGGAGAAGCAATGGAGCTTGATAAGAAAAAGATTGCAACAGGTGTAGATTATGTATTTAAAAAAACAGTTCGGGAAATGATCGTACGTGAAGGAAAACGTCCGGATGGACGTGGGCTTAAAGAGATTAGAAAAATTTCAGCAGAGGTTGGCATTTTGCCAAGAACACATGGTTCAGCAGTCTTTACGAGAGGAGAAACTCAAGTTTTGTCGGTTGCAACATTAGGGTCATCGTCTATGGAGCAATTGCTTGAAGGACCTGAAGGTGAAGAAAAAAAGCGTTACATGCATCATTACTCTTTTCCGCCATACTCAGTAGGTGAGACAGGACGTATGGGGAGTCCCAATAGACGAGAAATAGGACATGGAGCTCTTGCGGAACGCGCCTTAGAAGCGGTTCTCCCTGAATCAACAGTATTTCCTTATGCAGTCCGTGTTGTGTCAGAAGTTATGAGCTCAAACGGCTCTACTTCTCAAGCTTCAGTATGTGGTTCCACATTAGCGCTTATGGATGCAGGAGTGCCTTTGCTGGCGCCAGTTGGAGGGATTGCAATTGGGTTGATGACTTTGGATGATAAGTCTATAGTTCTTACAGACATTATTGGTCTTGAGGATTTTGCAGGAGACATGGATTTTAAAGTTGCTGGAACTGCAAAAGGAATTACTGCAATCCAAATGGATACAAAAATTGCTGGTCTTACAGATGAAGTGGTTGAGGAGACGTTGGAAGACGCGAAAAACGCAAGAACTTCTGTGCTTGAATCAATGATGAGCGTAATGCCTGAAGCAAGAAAAGATGTTTCTAAGTATGCACCAAAAATTAAAACTATTAAAATTAATCCAGAAAAGATCGGAGAAGTTATTGGTTCAGGAGGGAAAACTATACGAAATATTTCAGCATCAACAGGCGCTACTGTAGATGTTGAAGAGGATGGAACAGTATCAGTTGCTGCAGTAGACGAAGAGGCAGTTGAGAAAGCGGCGCATTGGATTGATCTTATAACTAGAGAGCTTACCCCTGGAGAAGTTTTTGACGGAACGGTAAAGAGAGTGGTTGGATTTGGTGCTTTTGTAGAAATTGTTCCAGGTAAAGAAGGTCTTGTGCATGTCTCTGAAATGTCTCCAGAATATGTAGCGGATCCAAATGATGTAGTAAAGCTTGGTCAGGCAGTGAAAGTTAGAGTGAAGGAAGTTGATGAGCATGGAAGGATTAATCTTTCAATGCTTTTTGGAGAAGATGCTGAAAAAGCTAAGGAAGCGGGAAAGAAAGAAGATGGACGAAGCGGAGATAGAGGTCCACGAGATGACAAGCCTAGATTTGAGAGTCGTGAAAGGCGTAGTTTTGGACACGGTGGGGCGGGAAGACGCCCAAGTAGTAGAGGTCCACGCTCTGATGCGGGCTCACAAGGTGGAGGAATTAGAAATGAATTTGGAAGTACATATTCCGGCACGCGTCGCCCACGAAGATAAAGATTAACATCTACTAAGTTATAATCGTTGGATTACTCTGAACAGTTGTCCCTCAATCTGGCTATGCAAAGGGCAATAAGTATAGTTTAGTTCCAATAAGTCTTTTTCACTTTCCATGACAATATATTCTATTCTTGCTATACTAATTCTATGACTGATAAAGGATACCCTCTCAATCTCACTGGGTTAAATGCAAACACCTCAAAGATTCCTATTCCAGTAGTACAGGATCCAATTCTAGTACAAAGTAACTCTGGCTTATCGGATAGCTTTCCCCAGATAACAAAACTTGAGCAATTGGTGGCAAAAGCAGCTCTTCCCGTGGATCTTCACGAAAAAGCTACAGGAATGATTCAACGATTAAAGCTCATTAGGCATGAATCAAGTTTTTTTATGGAGCTTGATCAGATTGGGCGATACATAGAATGGATAACGGCGCTTCCTTGGAATTCTGAAACAAAGGATATCCTGGACTTAAATCATGCAAGACAGGTTTTGGAAAAGAATCATTATGGCTTGCCGCAAGTGAAAGAACAGATACTTCAATACTTATCCGTAATGATTATTAAAGCTTCTCAAGGAAGCTCAAGAGATCATTTTTCAAGAGCCCCAATCATTTCACTTGTGGGGCTTGCAGGAGTAGGAAAAACAACTATTGCATACTCTATAGCTGAAGCACTGGGAAGACGCATTGAGCGTATTCCATTTGGAGGTATGGGAGGAGCATCTATTCTAAGAGGTCAGTCTAGGTCTTCGCCTGATGCTGAACCGGGGGCGGTAGTTAAGGCATTACGTCGTTCGGGGACTAACAACCCTGTTATATTATTGGATGAGATAGATAGAGTATCAGAGGCAGCAAGGGGAGATGTAATGGGCGTATTGGTCGAATTATTAGATCCGGAGCAAAATAGAGCTTTTACAGATCATTACATAGATTACCCATTCAACTTGGGAAATGTTTTATTTGTCGCAACGAGCAACAACACAAAAGATATCTCTACTGCGGTACTTGATAGGCTAGAGGTGATTCAAATGCCTTCTTATACTGACGAAGAAAAAATTACGATTGCAAAAAATTATTTGTTGCCTAAAATTATCGCTGAGTCAGGGTTTATAACAAATTCGGTAATTGTTTCAGACACGGTTTGGGCAGAAATTGTGCGGCCCCTTGGATACGATCCGGGAATTCGTTCTCTCGCTCGTGCAGTTCAGGATATGGTAAGGAAAGTTGCACTTTTTCAATTAGATGGAAAGCTGCCTAAAGGACAGCCATTTAACTTAACGGACCAGAATTTGCGTCAATTTATCCCTCAGTGGTAGATGGGTATATGAAAAATCTTTATTTTAATAGCTTTGACGGTACTAAGATTTGCTATCAATATACTCATGTGTGAAAAACTAACAGGATATGATGGTAAAAAATTACTATCAAAAATTACTATCCCAACATTTATTATGGAAGGAGAGAAAATACTATATTTCCTCCTGATATTGCAATATATTGGCAGATCGAATTAAAAGATCAGATCTTGAGTTTGTTCCTGATGCAAACCACATACTCGTGATTAATAATGTTTTAGAAGTCAACGTGAGTATTGAACGATTTCTTGGTAGAATAGACTATTACAAAGAAAAATGAATGAAGTAACATTTATCTCAATCGGCGGAATTGGTGATGTCACAAAAAATATGTATGCATATATATATGGTGACGAAATTTTATTGGTGGATTGTGGAATTGGATTTGCGGACAGTAGTCTTCCTGGGGTTGATCTTTTAATTCCTGATATTTCTTATCTTAAGGATGCCCTAAAAAATGGGAAAAAAATTGTCGGACTTCTCCTTTCTCATGGACACGAAGATCATATTGGAGCTCTTCCCTTCATCTTGCCCCAACTTCCACAGTTCCCCATATATGGGTCAACTCTAACTGCAGCGCTCGCAAACGATAAGCTATCAGAATTCGGGGTTGATAGAAGGGTTACAGAGATACAGTTTTCTGATCCGGCTCTGAAGCTTGGTGTTTTTTCAGCATCGTTTATACGGATGACACATTCAATAATTGACGCATCTAATATTTTAATTGGCACACCTATTGGTAATTTTTATCATGGTTCGGATTTTAAATTTGATTTTACCCCTGTTGATGGAAATTTATCAGAAGTAAACAAGATAGCGGCAGCTGGAGATTCAGGCATCCTGTGTCTTATGTCAGATTGTTTAGGGGCAGAAAAGCATGGACATTCTCGATCTGAACAAAAAATAAAAGATTCATTTGAGCTAGCATTTAGAGAAACTAAAGGGAAAGTTTTCGTGACCACATACTCTTCCAATATTTCTCGTCTCAACCAGGCCATAGAAGTAGCCATTTCTCAAGGGAGAAAAGTTTGTTTCATGGGAAGATCACTTCTTAAGACGCGCGATGTCGGAAGAACCCTCAATTATATGAAGTTTCCAAAAAAATTTGAAATACGTCCCCATGAAGTTGCAAAATATAAGCCTTCAGAAGTTATGATACTTGTAGCAGGATCTCAGGCTCAGGAGAGTTCTGCATTATCAAGAATTACAAATAATGATGATAGAGATTTGCATATAGAAAAAGGAGATACCGTTATATTCTCAGCAGATCCAATCCCTGGTAATGAAGAAAACATTTATGCCCTAGTAGATAACCTTTCACGACGCGGAGCGCGTGTAATTTATTCTGAAATAACGGATGAGTTTCATGTATCTGGGCATGGTTCTGAAAACGACTTAAAACTTTTAATTTCTCTTACGCATCCGAAATATTTTGTTCCCATTGGTGGTACATTCCGACAAATGGCAGCCTACAGAGAGATCGTAAAGGCGATGGGATATAAAGATAATAGTGCTTTTTTGGTTGATGCAGGACAGGAATTACATTTTTCAAAAGATGGAGTACGATTAGGACGAAAAGTATCAAACGCAACGATTTTCGTGGATCAAATGACCGGAGAGGAAGTAGAAAATTATATAGTAATAGATAGGGTAAGAATTGCTAAAGAGGGAATAATTATTGTTATGGTTGAATTGGAAGGTTCAACGGGGCAAATCACATCAGATCCGGAAATATTAACGAAGGGTTTTGTTTATGAAAAGAAAGAGGAATTTGCTAAGGTATTAGGTGATAATCTAAATCGTAGATTCGCAAATAAGAAAGATCCTGTCTCCTCCGTTGGATATTATAAAAAAGTAATAGAAAAAGCTGCAGAAGAAATACTCTATAGAGAAGGGCGCTCACCCTTGGTTGTCCCCGTGATTATAGAGGTGTAACGAAATATTCTCAGGTTGTTTGCCTAGTATTTGAATAAAATAATAAATAGGCTTATAGTATTGACAATGATATATATTTTGTGTTACATTGAATATGTCACATAAGAAGGGGTATACTGATTATTGCTTATGGCAAGAAAGAGAAAATATAGCAAAAGAAGAAGAGGAAGTAGGTCAAGAAAAGGTGGCCTTCATGCTAGTACAATTTATCTTCTGTTCGCGCTCTCGCTAGCTGCTCTCTCGGGCGTATTATTTTTCTCTTTTATAGACAATTCAGGGGCTCTTGCTGATGTTAATAGATATTTAATAGGCTATTTTGGTTTGTTCTCGCTTCTTGTTCCAATAAATCTTTTACTAATTGCAGGTGTTTTCAGCGGGGTGAAAGCAATTTCAAAGCTAAATATTGCAGCAGGTTTTTTTCTTTTTACCGCATGTCTTATCGCACTTCTACAAAGTGGGCTTGTAGGACAGGAATTATTTTTACAACTAAAGATGCTTTTAGGAGGTACACTTGCATACATTGTTTTTATTGCAGGAGTGCTTATTGGAATAATAGTATTATTTAATCTTTCCGTATCTCAACTACTCCAAATAGTTACTGAAGTGATAAATAGCGTAACTAATGTTATTACTGAAAAGATAATTCCATTATTAAAGACAAGAAGAAGCGTAGACAATATGAAGGCTATCAAAATTCAAGGCATGAAAGATGTACCCCAACCCGTATCCGTTCCTACTCCTATTACGGGGGTGAAGCAGCCTGTAGCTTCAAAGAAGGAGGGTGACACGGTTGATGAACTAGTTCTTAATAAGCCTTTGGAGTTAGGTATGTGGGAGTATCCTCCACTATCATTACTTTCCGATCATCATAGTAAAGCTGAGCGTGGAGATGTAAAAAAAATAGCTGCTACTATAGAGCGAACTCTTCAGAGCTTTGGAATTCAGTCAAAAATTGTTGAGATAAATGTAGGTCCGTCAGTTACTCAGTATGCAATTGAAATTGCTTCTGGAACAAAACTTTCAAAGATTACAGGTCTTGCAAACGACTTAGCGCTTGCTACGGAAGCGCCAACCGGGCAAGTTAGAATTGAAGCGCCTATTCCCGGCAGAAGTCTGGTGGGTATAGAGGTTCCAAACAGATCATTAGAGTTAGTTGGTCTCAAGACTATGCTATCATCCCAGGTTATGCAGAAGGCTAAATCAAAGCTCTCAGTTCCTTTGGGGTTAGATGTTTCTGGCACACCAATTATTGCGGATATTGCCAAGATGCCACATGTGCTCATTGCAGGAACTACGGGTTCGGGAAAATCTGTACTCATTAATGCATGGGTTTCATCTTTATTATTTAGAGCAAGCCCATCTGAAGTCAAATTTATCATGATCGATCCTAAAAGAGTTGAGCTGACCGGCTATAATAATATCCCACATCTTTTAGTTCCAGTAGTTGTTGAAGCGGCCCAGTCAGTTTCAGCTCTTAAGTGGGCACTAAAAGAGATGGATAGAAGATATATAAAATTTGCAGAAAGCGGAGTAAAAAATATTGATTCGTATAATGAATTAGCAGGGTTTCAGGCGCTGCCTTATATTGTAATATTTATCGATGAGCTTGCTGATCTTATGGCTCTTGCTCCGGTAGAGGTAGAAGACTCTATTGCAAGACTGGCACAAATGGCGCGAGCTACAGGGATTCATCTAATTTTATCTACGCAAAGACCATCAGTTGATGTACTTACTGGATTAATTAAAGCAAATGTACCGTCACGCATCTCATTTTCAGTGTCCTCGATGATAGATTCAAAAGTTATTATTGATACCCCTGGAGCTGAAAAATTGTTAGGGCGGGGAGATATGTTATATATTCCACCTGATCAGGCGAAGCCTACTCGTATTCAAGGAGCATTTCTTTCAGAGCAGGATGTGAAACGTCTTACGAATTTTATTAAATCCAGAGGTGTTCCAGTTGAGTACACAACAGAAGTTGTCGAGCAGCAAGTAAACATAAAGGGTAGGGCAGGAATAAGTGGATCCCAAAATACCGATACGGGAGATGGGAAAGATGACTTTTTTGAGCAGGCAGTAAGGATTGTTTGTCAGTATGATCGTGCATCATCGTCTCTTCTGCAAAGAAAACTTCAGGTTGGATTTAATCGAGCAGCACGTATTTTGGAACAGTTGGAGGAGGCAGGTGTGGTTGGACCTGGAGATGGTAGCAAACCACGAGAGGTACTAGTTACAGATCCTGACACATTTCTTGCAAATGCCTCGGGACCACAACAGTAATCAATTTTACAGCTTCTACAATGAGAAATATTAGTGATATTTTAAAAGAGGAAAGAGAGAGGAAGGGCTTGTCAATTGACGATGTTGTTAGTGCTACAAAGATTAGAAAGAGTTTTATCAACGCAATTGAGAGGGGAGAGTTTCAACAGCTTCCTTCTGAAACATACGCACTTGGTTTTGTAAAAAACTATGCGCATTTCCTGGGTCTATCAGAAAGTCGAGCTTCAGCGCTATACAGACGTGAGCATGAAGCAAAATATATTGAAATTTTGCCGAAATTTAGAAAAGGGAACGTTTCTTCAGGCAGAAGATTTATGCTGCGTTCACCAAAGGGTTACCTAGTAGCTGCAATAGCCTTGGTAGTTATTACATATATTATTTATCAATTTAGCTTTCTTTTTTTAGGACCAAAATTAAGTGTTATAACTCCAAAAAATAATCAAAATGTTGTAAACGTTATTTCTGTTTCAGGTAAAACTGATCCTTATGCGACTATCCTCGTGAACAATGAAGAGGTATACGTTGACTTATCTGGTAGTTTCAAAAAAAATATTTATGTATATTCAGGAGATGAAAAAATTGTTGTTATAGCAAAAAACAGATACGGCAAGGAAACAAAAAAAGAAATTCCCATAAGAGTAAATTAATACTTGCATAATAGAATATGTCGATCTTGATTGCAGTAGTTACATGAGGATTTGATTAGTTTGAGCTATTTTAGCGTATTGATTTTGTAATTTTCACATGATACTCTGAATCACTGCCATGATTGATACTGTCCAACTTGTATTACTATTTGTTATTGTTTTGCTTGCTGTATTATTTGTAATACTTGGAATTCAGGTTTTTCTTATTCTGCGAGAACTAAGAACCACGCTTATTAAAACAAATAAAATTTTAGATGAAGTAGACTCACTCACGGAGAGTGTTTCAGAACCTTTATCGTTTATTTCAGGTCTCCTCTTTTCATCAAAAACATTTGCTACAATTGCAAGCTTTCTTCGGCGGAGTAAGGAAAAACATGAATAATTCACATCACGAAAAAAAAGGCGGAAATTTCTTTAACGGTTTTTTTTGGGGAGCTGTTTTAGGTGGAGGATTCGCCTATCTTTTATCTACGAAAAGAGGAAGAGACCTTCTAAAGGATCTCATTTCTGATGGTGTAGATATGCTAGATGGATTAACGCAAGAACCAGAGATTGCAGAGGAAGAGCAGTACGCAGCAACAGAAGAACCATTTATTGTCGAAGAGCAAGATGATGCAGGAGCACCTGCAGTAGAGGCAAAGCAGCATGCGCAGAGGGAGACTTCTTCTCCTCTCGTTAAGAAAAGATTCTTTAAAGCATCAAAAAAATGATATTAATTTGTATATTCGCCGACGATATACTATAATACTAATTCTTCTGTTGATGGCTTACAGAGGAATATATAAAAATCATGGCTAAAAACGTTGTTGTTATCGGAGGCGGAACAGGTATCTTTTCAGTTCTTACAGGTCTTAAAAAGTACGGTTATAACCTCTCTGCAATTGTATCTATGGCAGATGACGGCGGATCAACAGGTATACTTCGAGAAGAGTTTGGAACTCTTCCTCCAGGCGATATTCGCCGTGCGTTGGTAGCACTTTCTGCTACTGATAATAAAATAGTCTCAGAACTTTTTAACTATAGATTTTCAGGAAAAGGATCTCTTGGTGGACATAGTTTAGGGAACCTCCTTTTAACTGCGCTTGAGAAAATAACCGGGTCATTTGACCAAGCAGTGAAAGAAGCTGTAAAGATTTTAAACGTTGAAGGTGGAGTAATTCCTGTAACGCTTCTTTCAACCTCTCTTGTTGCTGAATTAGCAGATGGAACCGTTATTAAAGGCGAAACAAATATTGATATTCCTAAGCATGATGGAAGCGTTCCAGTAAAACGCGTATATCTTAATCCTGAGGTGTTGGCAAATCCAGAAGCTGTTGCTGCAATAAAGAATGCAGATGTTGTAATCTTGGGTCCTGGAGATTTATATACATCTATTTTGCCAAATTTAGTAGTAAAAGATATAGCCCAAGCGCTTCACGAGACGCATGCGAAAATTGTTTATATTGTAAATATTATGACAAAATTTGGTGAAACATACGGATTTAAGGCATCAGATTTTGTGCGTGTTGTACAAGAGCATTTGGGGGGTAAGATTATTGACTATTGTCTGATCAATACTGAATTAGGAACAGGAGCATTATTAAAACGATATCAAGAGGACAGGGAAGAACCCGTTGCATATGACAATAGCAACTTTACGAATGGGGTAAAGGTAATAGCTGGAGATTTTCTAAGAAAAGGAAAATATCTTCGCCATGATCCTAAGAAAATTGCGAAGGCACTCACTGAAATAATAAATGGATAAAAAAGAAAAAGCGAAAGTTATAGCATCAAAGCTCCAAAAATTATATCCTCATCCCAAAACTCCCTTATTATACGACAGCCCATGGGAACTGTATGTGGCAGTTGCTCTTTCTGCTCAACAAACGGATGTGGGAGTCAATAAGCTGACTCCTCACCTTTTTAAGAAGTATAAAAAGGTGGTCGACTATAGAAATGTGCCGTTGGAAGATTTTGAAAATGATATCAAGACAATAAATTTTTATAAGGGTAAGGCAAAAGCAATTAAAGCGGCTGCTGAAATAGTAACGACTGAATATGGCGGAAAGCTGCCTGATACTATGCAGCAGCTTTTAAGCCTGCCTTTTATAGGGCGCAAAACTGCCAACGTAATTCTTCAGGAAGTATTTGGGAAAGTTGAAGGGGTTGTAATAGACACCCATGTTAAAAGACTGGTAAATCTTTTTGGATTAACCTCGCATCAAGATCCCATAAAAATAGAAAAAGATTTAATGGAGTTGTTGCCACAAGAAAAATGGCATGACTTTGCTTTGGGACTGATCTACTATGGTAGAGAGTACTGTAAGTCTTCATGTAAGCATAGCGATTGTCCTCTTAGAAAGTATATTAACTAAAAAGGATTGATGCAGGGTGTAGCAACAAATACAGTTATCTATATTCATTAACACAATCTCACATCTTAAAAATATACTCGATTCAATTTAAGCTATCCATGCGCATAAAACGTAACTTATTCCCCTTTCATAGAGATATATGTGTATTAATTGATAAGTCAACAAATACTAAAATAGTGTTAAGTTAGTGTTAGATTCGCGTCAAGCTCAAATCCCGCATTCCGTATACACTGCACATATTATGAAAGGTGGAGGAGTTGCAACAGTTGGTGCAGCAGGTAGCGCGGGTGTAGTAGGGAGAGCGTCTATCAGCCCTAAAGGTTCCATGCGGGGCTTTGGGGTATCTCTTTCGCTAGAAGCTCGTCCCGGAGGAGTAGTTAGCACATCCTCCCTTACGTCGCGCGACCGAGGCATGATGGTCAATAAATCCTCATTTTTTGGTTTGAACCAGAAGGGTATGATTGATAAATCTCGACCAGTTTTTAAAGAAAAATTATCAGGTTTTCCTGTGGCGCGTGCGTTAGTATGGGGGACAGGAATATCACAAGTGTCAAGAGCTGATGTAACTCACCAAGCAGGCTCTCGGATGGAAGCAAGAATGAGCACAGCACAAAGAAATAAAGAATTTAATTTGAATCCTCCAAAAAACGAACAAAGCGTAAAAAGCAGTGATCAGTTAAAGAACACGATAATTTTGTGGCAAAGAAGCGCGGGGGAGCAGGCATCAAGAATATCAGAAGTATCAAATGAGGGAGATAAGAGAAGCGTGCAGGAGCAAGCAAAACCCAAGAAGTCTACAGTAGAACACTATAGGGCGCAGAGGATAGAAGGGGTTCAGAAAATTCGTGCCGTTAAAGAAAGAAAAGCTAGAAAATTATCACATCAGGTAAGAATTTCAAAAGACGTACCACAGACCAAATTAGCTGAAATTAGAGCTGATATAAAAGACGCAAAAAAGACTATTTATGTCATTATGAAAGCGCGGGGTGTTTCTTATAAGGAAGCGCAAAATGAGCTAATAGTGCAACTCTCCCAAAAGCATTCTGTAAAAATAGAGGTAGTCGCGCAACCGCATGAAGATGTAAAACCTAAACAGTCGCCTGAAGCAAAGTCAAAGGTTCAACCCTTGATTGTTGCAGAAACAAAAGCACAGTATGCAGATTCATCAGATTTGACAAAAGAGAATAAGAAAAAGAAAAGAGAAAATAGCGAAGGATATGCTGTCAGGACCAAACTTAAGAGGTGGATTTTCCATTTTATAAAACATGAAGAAGTAAATGACTTGAGGGTGGAAAAAGCTGTGGAGGCTTTTAGCCGCAGATTAGATAAGCAGGGTCCCTTTATTCTTCCGACCGGTAAAGAAATTGCTCAAGAAATAGAAGAAAACGCTGGTCCAGAAATAAAAAGTGAAATCTCGGAATTCATGTTTAAAGATTATTCGTTTGATTTATTTCTTAATCAGATTTCCGTTTTAGGGCGGCTAATCATAGCGGATACTGCTTCTTTAAAGCCACTAATTAGAAAAATTGCAGATACTGCAACGGCTGTAAAATTCACACAAAATTCAAATGGTGGGCATATTGTATCTGAGCAGCAGGTTGCAACGGTTTTAGGAGGAGGCGTAGAGAAAAAAGATGTTTTTTTTGCTGAACATGATAAGTCTCTCGGTGATTTAGCTAAGGATTCCGAGGGAGATCTTTGGTTTATTCCTAAGAATAGATATCTTGGATCAGAATTAGGGACGAATTGGGCAATTTGTAATAAGTCAGAAAAAATATTCATAGAATAACTTTGCCGAGTTTTAAAAGTGTGGTACAATTTGAGCACTGTGCAAGCATATCAGATTGTTAAAAAATATATTGAGTTTTTTGAAAAAAAAGGTCACAGACGAATAGAAAATTCTTCTCTTGTTCCGCTTAATGACCCTACTACTCTGTTCACATCTTCGGGAATGCAACCACTCGTACCTTATTTATTGGGAGAGATTCATCCAGCAGGAAAAAGGCTGGTTAATGTTCAGAACTCTTTTAGGGCACAGGATATTGATGAAATAGGCGATAACAGACACACTACATTTTTTAGAATGCTTGGAAACTGGTCATTAGGTGATTACTTTAAAAAAGATCAAATCTCATGGTTTTTCGATTTTTTAATAAAGGATCTAGGGATTGATCCTGAAAAATTATTTGTAACAGTTTTTGAGGGCTCTGAGGATATTCCTGAAGATATCGAATCAATACATATTTGGAAAGAGGAATTTAAAAAAGTGGGAATAGACGCAGAGGTAGGAAGCAGAATATTTAAATACGGTGTATCAAAGAATTGGTGGAGTAGATCGGGTACGCCAGATAAGATGCCAGTAGGAGAACCGGGAGGACCAGACACAGAAGTGTTTTATGATTTTGAAACTGAGCATGACATGAGCTTTGGTGAGAAATGTCATGTGAATTGTGATTGTGGAAGATATTTGGAAATTGGAAATTCTGTCTTTATGCAATATGTAAAGACTACTAATGAATTTCAGGAGATGCCTCAAAAAAACGTAGATTTTGGTGGAGGCTTAGAGAGATTAGTTGCGGTGACAGAAGGAAAGACTGATATATTTGAAACATCTCTTTTTGCTCCAATAATTGGTGTGATAGAAAAAATTTCAGGTAAAAAGTATGAAACAAATAAACGCGATATGAGAATAGTTGCTGATCATCTAACAGCGGCAATTTTTATTACCACAAATAATGTATCCCCATCTAATAAGGAGCAGGGATATGTGCTGCGTCGACTCATAAGGCGTGCTGTTGACAGTTTGCATATTCTGGAAACTCAAGATGTCGAGCCAGTAATCGATACAATTGTTAACTCATACAAAGATACAGACCCACATTTAGTAGAAAAATATGAATTAGTTAAAAACACAATTATTCAAGAAATTGGGTTATATAAAAAGGCGCTAGATAGTGGAAAGCGGATGATAGAAAAAGAATTATCAAGTGGAAAAAAAGTGGGCGATGATTTATTTGGAACAATTGAGATTTCAGCGGATACGGCATTCAAAGCAATCACTTCTTTCGGATTGGGTCCTACACAATTAAGAAGTTTAGGATACACATTCGATGCCCAGAAGTTAGCAGATAACATAAAAGCTCATCAAGATCTTTCACGTAAAGGTTCTTCACAGAAATTTTCGGGAGGACTTGCTGATCATTCTGAAAAAACAATTATGGGACACACCGCAACTCATCTTATGCATCAGGCATTAAGAGATATGTTTGGTGTAGGACTTCACCAAACTGGGAGTAATATAACAAGCGAGAGGGTAAGATTTGATTTTAATTTTAACCGTAAATTAACTGTAGGTGAGATAAAAAGACTTGAGGATACGGTTAATGGAAAGATAGAGGAGGACATACCTGTTCACTTTGAATTGATGCCGGTATCTCAGGCTAAAAATTTAGGAGCAATTGGATTATTTGATGAAAAATACGCAACCGACGTAAAAATATACTTTATTGGAGGAGAAGAAAAAAAATCTGAGGGAGTACGTATAAAAGATTGGTATTCAGCAGAGTTTTGTGGTGGTCCTCACGTAAATTTTACAGGAGAGGTGAAAAGGTTTAGAATAATAAAGCAAGAATCTTTAGGACGTGGTCAGCAAAGATTATACTCTGTCGTTGGATAAATTTTATGAATCTGCCCTTCTTAGGTAAAAAAAAAGAAGATAAAGAATACTTTTTAGCTTTACTGCTTTCTTCAAATGAAGTAAGAAGTATTTTATTTGAGAAAACAGGTGAAAACCTTTCAGTCTTAGGGTCTCACAGTGAAGATTTTGCAGAACAACTAGATACCCTCTCAAGAGATCGTTTAATAGAACTTTCAGATATGGTAATCTCTGAGGTGGAGCGCAAATTACCTGAAGGGTCAAGTCTCCAGAAGGCAATTTTTTCAGTTCCAGATAGATGGATTGAGGACGGTAAAATTACCCAAGAACACCTCGCAAAATTAAAAGAATTATGCGATGCCTTGCAGCTTAAAGCTGTTGGGTTTATTGTTTCTATGGAGGCTATAATTGCTTATCTTCATAAGAAAGAGGGGGTTCCAGTCACTGCAATTTTTATAGAAGTTGGTAAAAAACATGTTACTTTAAGTCTAGTTAAAAACGGAAACATCCTGAGCGTGTCTGAGGAAGAGATAGAAGAGGATGCAGTTATTACTGTTGAAAAAATATTATCTACACAGGAAGAATTAGAAATTTTACCTGCTAAAATAATAGTACTTCCCTTCGAGCACGCAAAAAGAATCCAACAGGAATTTCTTTCTTACTCGTGGAGTAAGAGTATCCAGTTTTTACATATTCCACAAGTTGAAGTTCTTCCATCAGAAGTAGAAGCACAGGCGGTTATTTCTGGGGTAGCCGTACAGATGGGTTTCAATACGCTTCCCCAAATAAACCTTCAAAAACTTGAAAAATCATCTGAGGATGTAGTGGTAGCAGTAAATGAACAGGAAGAGAATAAAACAAACGAAAAAGAAGATATAGACAATGGACCTGGCGAATTTGAAAAAGAGTCCAATAAGGAAGAAATGGGGAGTGTAGCAGCTGCTGAATCTCTTGGATTTTTTAAAGATATAGATATAGCAAAAAAACAAACTGAAAAACACGAGCTTGAGAATATTCAAGAAATTTCCGTTAATAACGGAAAAAATATAAAAGAGGAGGATTCTAGCATGGGAAATCATCCAACGCATGCATTATCGGTTAATAATCTGCCACCATTGCCTCATGTTTCATTCCCTGGTATAAAATTTAAAATTCCAAGAGTTTCTTTACGGGGAAAATCTATGGTTTGGTACCCTATTTTGGGTGTATTTTTATTTGTTCTTCTAATAGTTTCTTATTATTATTTCTTTGAAAAAGCGCAAGTTATTTTGGTCCTCAGCAAGAAAGATATAAGCAAGAATGTATCAGTTACTTTCTCGCAAGAAAAACAAACATCTGCGCAAGATTCGGTGGTGCACATAGAAGAACTAGCCGTGCAAGTAGATGGAAAAGAAGAACAAAGTACAACTGGTAAGAAAGAAACTGGAGATAAAGCCAAGGGTGAGGTAACAGTTTACAATAAGACTGAAGGGTCAAAAACCTTTGAGAAAGGAGTGATTGTTATAGGCGCAAATAATTTGGAGTTTAGCTTATTGGAGGATGTTAAGGTCGCATCAACTAGTTCTTTTTCAACTACTTTCAGTAACGCGAAGGGAAAGGTAGAGGCATTGAAATTTGGCAAGGAATATAATCTTCCCTCTGGAACAAACTTTCAAATAAAAGGGCAGTCTACATCTGATTTTTTTGGCAAGAATGATTCTGCTTTTGCCGGAGGGACTAAAAAAGAGATAACCGTTGTATCAGAAGATGATATTTCTTCTCTTCAATCAAAGGTTATTTCTACGCTTTCAAAAAAAGCTCAGAATGATATTGCCTCAAAAATAGGACAAGATTCGCAAATTCTAGCAACACCACTAGACTATTCATTTGATGAGAAATCGTTTTCAAAAAAAGCAGGCGACGCGGCAGATGCAGTGAGTCTTACAGCAACCATAACATACAAGATGGGATCTTATAAAAAATCAGATCTTATAATTCTTGCAAAAGATATTACAGGAAGAGATGCTCCTGCGAATTATGTATATTCAGGAAAGGACTCAGAAATTAAGGTAGAGGATATTGTGGATAACGAGGCAAACTTTAATGGGAAAATTGTTTTCTCATCTGTTTTTTTGCCCCAGATAAACAATGAGGGAATTGGGAATAAAGTATCCGGGAAGAGTGTTCAGAAGGCCCAAGAACTTATTGAGTCTGATGGGGTTGCAAGTGTCACAATTATTTTTACAAGAAGTCTTCCGTTTTTCCCCAATATTCTTCCATTTAATAAAAAGAATATAGAGGTTGTTACTCAAACACAATGAGGTCATATAAGTTTGTAAAACAAGAAGGGAGGTCAGGCAGAAAAGGAAGAAAGCTGTTGGGCGTGGGAATTATTTTATTCGGTATTGTGCTGCTTTTATATTTTTTCTTTCCTGTTTTTTCATTAAAATCAATTTATTCTTCATCTTCTATTATCATTCCAGTTCCTAAATATGCTATGGTAAGAAGTGGAATAGGAAATGCAATAAAGCAGGGAATTGATAATTTGTCACACGACTACAATGATGCAAGGAATTGGTATCCTCAAATAAGTGCAGGCAAAAAAAATTCTGTCGCCCTCTACTCTCTTTCCATCCCAAAGTTAAAAATTATCGATGCGAAAGTATCAACCGTTGATTATGATTTAACAAATCATTTAGTTCAGTACCTAGGCACTGCAATACCTGGTGAAAATGGAACGGCAGTTATTTTTGGTCATTCAACGCTCCCTCACCTTTTCAATCCAAAAAATTACAAATCTATTTTTGCAACACTTCATACAGTAAAAGTTGGGGATGAGATTATTACAAGTGTAAATAACGTGACTTATACGTATAAAATTTTTTCTGTTACAGTAACAACTCCAGAAGATACAGACATATTTTCTCAATCTTTTGATCATTCATATTTAACAATCGTAACCTGTACTCCCCCCGGAACAGTTTGGAAAAGATTAATTGTGAGAGCCCTTTTAGAGGATGTGGATAAAAAAGCGAAGAATGATGTTGGAAAAGATACGGCACTAACTGGAAGATTTACTCAAAATTAGTATGGATGATATAAATTCAAGTCTTAAGCCTTCACCTTTTTTCCAAGAGCTAGAAGAGAAAACGGTTCGATCTGAAAAGATTACATTGGTAATTACTAAATTTTTCCAGTCTTTTGGTTACTATCTAAGGCAAGTTTGGCCATATATTTATCGTTTGATAAACTTTCTTGTCTATGAAACAATTAAGGTTATAAAGGGTATTGTAAAGATTGCAATACAACAGGTGGGAATGTTTAAGTAATCTCTGTTAAACACAAAAGAGGCAAAAAATTTTTACAACCTTGAGCAACGAATTTTCAGAGCATATTTAGCCACATGGACGAAAAAAATTTAGCACTGACTGCGATACAAAAAAAATTGCTTGGAAAGAAACTTTCCTATAGGGAGATTTATGCAATTATGGATCAGATTGCCCATGATAAATTGGGGGATATTTTAACGACTTACTTTGCTGCATCGGGTTACTCAAAAGGGTTTTCAAATGAAGAAATTTACTTTTTAACTCGTGCAATGGTTGAAACTGGTGAGACGTTAGAGTTTAAAGGAATAACCGCAGACAAACATTCTATCGGTGGTACTCCAGGAACAAGAGCAACCATGATAATAGTACCTATTATAGCTGCTGCTGGATACACTATTCCTAAGAGCTCATCTAGAGCGATAACTACTCCTGCAGGTACAGCAGATTGTATGGAGGTACTGTGTAAGGTATCTTTCACAAAAAAACAAATATATAAGATTGTTGAAAAAACGAATGGGTGTATTGTGTGGGGTGGAAGTTTTAATATTGCGCCTGCTGACGACGTATTAATTGATGTCGAAGAGCCGTTGGCTTTTGAGAGTTTTGATAAGGTTTTGGTTTCAGTAATGGCAAAAAAAATAGCATTCGGTTCAAAAAATGTAATTATAGATATTCCTTATGGAAAGACTGTAAAAGTGCATAGGGATGAGGATGCAATTGTATTAAGTCGTAAGTTTGAGTTTTTAGCAAAAAAATTTGATATAAAGCTTGATGTATTTATTCATCGATCAGATGAACCAGCGGGATATGGAATAGGTCCAGTACTTGAGACTCGTGATGCATTAAAAGTATTAGAACAGGCTAAAGACAAGCCTATTTCCTTGGAGAATCGTGCCTTGGATCTTTCCGAGCGCCTGTTGCGTTTATGTCTTGATAAGAAAGATCCTCCTGCTCCTTTTAAAAACACAAGAGATTGGGCAGAACATATTCTTTTTTCAGGTATAGCACATGAGAAAATGATGGAAATAATTCAGGCACAGGGAGGAGATCCATTTATATCCTCAGAGGACTTACATCCTGCAAAAAAGTACGGATTTGTCCGAGCAGAAAAAAAGGGCAAGATCACACTTGTTGATAATAAAAATATTTCAACAATAGCAAAAATATTAGGTGCACCTCAAGACAAAGATTCAGGTATTTTATTAAAGAAACGCTTGGGTGAGTCTGTTGAGAAGGGTGATGAAATGGCGGTTTTATATGCAGACACAGATTATCGAGTATCTGAAGCAAAAGACTCACTTTCACTATTTCCTCTTTACGATATTTCTTAAGCCAAAGCATAGAAGAGAATTGCATGAAATATAAATTACTTTTGCTTTTCCCATTTTTTTATTTTTTCCTATTATTATTAAGACCTACCATAGAAATGTCTGAGGATTTAGGGCGTCAGATTAAAATGGGTGAGATTATTTTTGAGTGTCAGTGTATACCTCAGAAAAATCTTTTCTCATACACTTATCAACATTTTCCTGCAGTCAATTACTATTGGCTTTCATCAGTTATTTTTTATTCTTTTTCTAATCTTTTCGGACTTCACAGCTTATTTCTTTTAAAGATAATTCTTTATTTAGCGATATTTATTGTTTTGTTTTTATCTCTTCGTAAAAGAACTAGCATATTTTGGTTTTCAGCTTTTATGATTATTGCAATAAATATATTTTCTAATCGTCTCGTATTGCGTCCTGAGATTTTTAGTTTCCTATTTCTTAGTTTATATATTTTAATTATTGAAAAATTTAAGCAAAATGGAAACATAAAAATAATATATCTTCTTCCGTTTATACAACTGCTATGGGTGAATACGCATGTCTTTTTCTTCATCGGAACCTTGTTATATTTTTTCTTTTTAGTAGAGCAGTTCGTGAGGAGTCGTAGACTTGCGAATTTTAGATTGATAAGTATTTTTTTCTTTATCCTTTTTGCCTGTGTAATAAACCCGCTATTTCTAATAGGCGCTCTCTATCCACTTCTTGTTTCTGGTAGTTATGGCCCACAGATAAATGAAAATTTAAGTCCCTTTTCAAGTAATCCATTATTTCTTGCTGATTACGCCACTTTTATTTGGTTTTTTGAACTTACAGTTGTACTTTTTATTGTGGGAATTTTATTAAATGCTAAAAAAACTCCCATTTTCTCCTGTCTTGCCGCAGCATTTTTTATACTTTTATCATTTATAATGGTCAGAGCATTTCCTCTCTTTGCATTTGCATCAATAATTCCGTTATCTATTATGTTCACCTTTATTGAGACCAAATTAGCAGGTAAGGATAAGCAAATTGTTTTTTTGATAAAGATTTTTATAATACTAGCACTTTCTATTATAGTCACACATCAGTTAAGTGTTTTAATTATGCAAAAAAAGATATCTCCACATTTCATGGTAGATAAATTAAATGGTATTGATTTCATTGTGAAAAATAGAATTAAAGGTCCGTTATTTAATAGTTTAGGAATAGGTGGATATGTTATATATAAATTATACCCTATAGAGAAAGTTTACATAGACGCACGACCGGACACATATCCGTCAAATTTTATGAATAACTATCAGGAGCATTTTACAAATCCAAAATTTTTTCAGCAGCAGTCAGTTAAATATAAATTTAACACTTTAATAATTGCAAAAGATGAGAATTACTACTGGACAAATAATCTTATTGAGTACCTAAAAAAGAGTAACGACTGGATAGTCGTGTATGATGATAATTATACTTCCGTTTTAGTGAAGAATAACATTGTAAATAAGAAAATTATTGAAAAATTTAGAAGGACAAGTAATGAATAAAAAGCTTATTGTAAAATTTTTCTTATTTCAGTTTACTTTTTTTGCCCTTGGAACACTCGTGTTTATAATTTTCTTTAGGCTTAATTTACTCATATCTATTGACACAATTTTTTACAGAGGAATAGCACTGCTTTTGCTTACCTGTTTTCTTATGAGTGGACTGCTTCTATTTTTTAAGGCAGGAAGATATGGTGGACTAATTGAATACAAGGATGTACTAGTTTGTATTGTTTTATTATTCTCATTTAATCTTGTTATATTTACTCTCCTTCCCGTGACTACAGACAGATCAATTTCAGTAATGATATTAAAACATATGGATAGCCATAAAAATTTAAGTCGTACAGCTAATCAGGTGGAGAATAGCTTGGATAAGCTCCTTAGCAGGGAGAAGGCGGTTGAAAAGCGTTTACACGAACAAGTTATTACTGGCAATATAAAAAGAACCCCTAGGGGGTATATGATAACCAGTCAGGGGAGTCATCTTGTAAGTCTTTTTTCCGTTATTGATAGTATATTTGGAATTAAGAAGCAATAGGTTCTAAGCATTTCAAGTAGGTGAAAGTTAAGTGCGACAAATACATCTGAACGCGCATTTTACAAGAATTTTAAATACTTTTCTGCTACAATAGTGAGCATGCGGAAACTGATTGTTTTAGCTATACTTTTTGCAGTTTTTATAGTCGGTTTTTTTATTTGGTGGAAGAATGGGACTTCAGCTGTGAATGTAAGTGATAAATCTGAAAAGGTATTTGTTGTACAAAAAGGAGCTGGAATTCGTGCAATAGGAAATAATTTAAAAAAAGAAGGTCTTATAAGAGATCCGATTGTTTTCTTTCTCTTTTTAAAGAAAAATGATAAAGATACAGCAATACAGGCGGGAGATTATAAGCTTTCTCCGTCTATGAATTTAGAGCAAATGATAGATGCTATGTCCCATGGGACTATAGATATATGGGTGACAGTTCCGGAAGGTATGAGGGCAGATGAGATAGCAGATATCCTAGAAAATGAAATTCCTTCTTATTCGTTAAGCTGGAGAGAGGAACTAAATAAAAATGAGGGCTATCTATTTCCTGATACATATCTTTTTCCTCGAGACTCAAATATTGATACGATAATATCTATATTTAGGAATAATTTTGACAAGAAAATTTCAGGTGTAGGGTTATCAGGAAGGAAAGATTTACGTGAGATCATAATAATTGCATCTCTTGTTGAGAGAGAGGCATTAAAAGATGAGGAAAAGCCATATATAGCTTCAGTTATATCAAATAGATTACGTGATGGGATGGCATTAGATATTGATGCTACCCTGCAATATGCTAAAGGAAAAGTTGGCAATAGATGGTGGACAGTGCCTATCGGTGAGGATAGAAAAATTAATTCTCCATACAATACATATCAGAATCCTGGACTTCCTCCATTCCCGATAGCAAACCCAGGAATAGAGGCGATACGAGCAGCGGCAAGTCCTGCATCTTCTTCTTACTACTTCTATATACATGATCAAAATGGGAATGTTCATTTTTCAAAGGACCTAGAAGAGCATCAGAAAAATATCAATAAATACCTCTAATTTTGTAGATGTGTTTTTAGATAAAAACTATGCACATTTCGGTAGTAAGGACAATTTGCATAAAATTGGTGCTTGACATGTCTTAATATAGGTTGTATAAATACATAACGCATCCTGAATAAATAGGGGTATTCGTACCTTCTGTTGTTTTTTGCGTTTAAAAGGGTCTTCTACAATATATTCCAAATGGGAAAAAAAATCGGAAAAACAAAATTAGCTTCAAAAACAATCGCCAAGCGATCTGATTGGGGAAAAAAGTATACAAATTTACCAGAATTAGATCTCATCTCCATTCAACACGAATCATATAAATGGTTTATTGATGAAGGTATAAAGGAAGTAATTTCAGAAATTTCCCCCATTGAAGATTTTACAGGAAAAAATTGGGAGCTTACTCTCGGAGATTATAAATTGGGAAATCCAAAAATCACTGAAGAAATGGGTCTTAAAAAAGGACTTACTTATTTTTCACCATTAGTGGTAGAGGCAAGTCTTCTTAATAAGAAAACAGGAAAACGGGTAAAACAGGATGTATTTTTAGGTGAAGTGCCTAAAATGACTGATCGAGGAACATTTATTGTAAATGGTATTGAGCGTGTTATCGTGAATCAAATTGTTCGTTCGCCTGGGGTATTTTTTACAGCTGCGGAAGATCCGATTACTGGTCGTACTCTTTATACTGCTGAATTAAGACCAGTTCATGGGTCTTGGTTAGAATTTTCGACTACCAGAAATGACATGATTGTTGTCAGAATTGATCGTCGAAAGAAATTTCTTGCATCAGTTTTTCTGAAATCACTTGGTCTTGAAGGTACAGAAAATATTTACAAAAAATTTGAAGAAATTCCAGGAGCTGAGAAATTTATCAAAAATACTTTAGGAAAAGACGAGACAAAAGGAGAGACAGATGCGCTTATTGAAATATTTAAGAAGATGAATCCCGGAGAGCCTGTTGTTATTGATACTATTAGGCAGAATTTTAGGGATTTGTTCTTTGATAGAAGGCGTTATGATCTTTCAAAGGTTGGAAGATATAAGATAAACAAAAAACTTCATAATATTACCAATTTCGTATCCTCTGATGCGTTAACCTTAACAATGGATGATATAGTAGGAATAATTTCATACTTAATCGGTCTTGCGGAAGGTCGTGGTAAGGTAGATGATATTGATCATCTTTCAAACCGAAGAGTAAGAAGTGTTGGCGAGTTGGTGCAAACTACTGCTTTTAGAGTTGGGGCTCTTCGTCTCGAAAGAATTATTAAGGAAAAAATGAGCCTTGCCTCAACCGAAGAACAGTTTTCTCCTTCACACTTTATAAATGCACACCCAATTATTGCAGCAATCAACGAATTTTTTAGAACCTCCCAGTTGTCAGCTATTTTAGATCAAACTAATCCTCTTGCTGAAATTGATAATCTTCGTCGTCTTACTGTTATGGGTACGGGTGGAATTTCTCGTGAGCGAGCATCGTTTTCTATCCGAGATATAAATGCTTCTCAGTATTCAAGGATTTGTCCAGTTAGATCCCCTGAGGGTCCTAATATTGGTCTTGTTACATATCTTGCCCTATACACACAGGTAAATGAATTTGGTTTTCTTGAGGCTCCATACAAAAAGCTTATAAAAGAAAAGAGAGGACAAAAAACACGTATAAAGGTAAGTGATGAAGTTGTTTATATGGATGCAGATGAAGAGTCAGATCATTATATTACGCACGCAGATATAGCTATTGATGAAGACGGATATATAAAGGAGGAAATCGTTCCTGCAAGAATAAACGGAGAATACCTTGAAGTTGAGGCAGAAAAGATTGAGTTTATTGATGTTGTGCCACGTCAGGTTGTTGGAACAAGCGCTTCGCTTATTCCATTCATTGATCATGATGAGGCAAATCGTGCACTGATGGGTACGCACATGCAGTGTCAAGCTGTTCCGTTAGTTAAAACTGAAAGCCCAGTTGTTGGAACCGGCATGGAGGCATCTGTTTCTTCTGCGATGAGTCGTGTAGTTAAGGCACCATATGACGGTACAGTGACTTTCGTTGATGCAAGTAAGCTTGTTTTGAAGGGAAAGGCACGTGGAGAAGAAGAAACATATCTCATTGATAAATTTAAAAGAACTGCACAGAACACATTTTTCTCTCAGCGCCCAGTTGTTCCTGTCGGAACTGAGGTTAAAAAGGGAGACGTTTTGATAGATGGACCAGCTTCAGACATGGGGGAGCTTGCATTGGGTAAAAATCTACTCATTGCATACGCGTCTTTTGACGGACTTGGGTATGAGGATGGAATTGTTATTTCAGATAGATTAGTAAAAGATGATTCACTAACATCTATTCATATTGAGAAATATGAGGCTACTGTTGTAGATACAAAGCTTGGACCAGAAGAGACAACCCGTGATATTCCAAATGTTGCAGAAGAAGATCTTGCATATCTTGATGACGAAGGTGTGGTTGTTGTAGGTTCAGAGGTGAGCCCAGGCGATATATTGGTCGGAAAGATTGCGCCTAAAGGTGAAACAGAACTTACAGCTGAAGAGAGATTATTACGAGCAATATTTGGTGAGAAAGCTCGCGAGGTTAGAGATACCTCACTGAGAATGCCTCATGGAGAGCATGGAATTGTTATAAATGTCCAAGTGCTTGATCGCGAAAAAGGTGATGAGTTGGAGCCAGGTACAATTAGAAAAATATTGATAGAAGTTGCTCAGATGAGGCATGTTGTAGTCGGAGACAAATTAGCGGGTCGTCATGGGAATAAAGGTGTTATTTCAAAAATTGTTCCTCAGTCTGATATGCCTTACTTAGAGGATGGTACGCCTATAGATATTATAATTTCTCCTATTTCTGTTCTTTCACGTATGAATCTGGGTCAGTTATTAGAATCTCATATAGGATGGGCAGCTCAAAGGCTTAACATGAAAATAGGTATGCCTGCTTTTGAAAAACAACCTGAGGATCGTTTGTTTAGTCTTATGAAAGAAGCTGGACTTCCTGTTAGCGGTAAAGTAAAATTGTTTGATGCGCGTACAGGAGATCAGTACGAGAACGAAGTTGTCGTAGGGATAGGATACATCATGAAACTGATTCATATGGTTGAGGATAAGGCGCATGCCCGTTCGACTGGACCATATTCATTGGTTACTCAACAGCCTTTGGGTGGAAAAGCTCAAATGGGAGGACAGCGTTTAGGAGAGATGGAAGTTTGGGCACTTGAAGCACATCGTGCTGCATACACTCTTCAGGAGATGTTAACAACAAAATCAGATGATGTTGCAGGTCGAGCAAAGGCATTTGAGGCGATAATTAAGGGTGTTGATATTCCTACGCCTAAAGTGCCAGAATCCTTTAAGGTCCTTATCCGTGAACTTGAGTCATTAGGTATGATGATTCAACCAACTGAAGCAGTTGTTGCTGTAGAGCAGGAAGAAACAGAAGAAGAGTTAAAAGAGGAAGAAAAGACAATAAAAGAAGCAGCTGATTTGGCTGAGGCTACAGAATCACTTGAGGTAGATGTTGCATCCGCTGATGACGCGATAGTAAAAGATGTTGCAACTTCTGAATCTGAAGAAAATCTTGAGGCTGCAGACATAAAGGAGTCTAACTAATATGGATAATAATTTAGCTAAAAAAAGACAAAATAGAAAATTTGACGCAATTAATATATCAGACTTTAAGGGTCTTAAAATTTTAGTTGCAGATCCAACCACCATAAAAGATCTTTCATATGGTGAGGTAACAAAACCGGAAACGATTAACTATAGAACTTATCGACCTGAAAAAGACGGATTGTTTGATGAGAGAATTTTCGGTCCTACGAAAGATTTTGAATGTTATTGTGGAAAATATAAAAGAATACGCTACAAAGGAATTGTTTGTGATAGGTGTGGGGTTGAGGTAACTTATTCTCGTGTGAGACGAGAACGTATGGGGCATATTTCACTCGCAACACCTGTGGTGCATGTATGGTTTTCTAAAGGAACTCCTTCTAAGCTATCTACGTTATTAGATATTTCTCAGAAAGAGCTTGAGTCAGTTGTATATTTTGCTTCATACCTAGTCGTTGAGCTTGATGAAGAAAAGAGAAAGGAAGCACAAAAGGTATTGGCGGAATTAAAGAGCAAGAGAATTGAAAAAATAAAAGAACAAGTTGAGGAAGAAAGAGAAAAATTAGCACAAGAAGAAGCGGATAAGTTGAAGGAGATTGAAGCAACTCTTTCAGAAGAGCAAAAAAAATTAGTTCTTGAGGAAACTAGAGTAAGCTTCAGACAGAAAAACATAGCTTTAGATAAAAGACTTGAGACAGAAAGCGCAAGAACTGAAGAGATTCTTACTCGCGTATCAGATATTGTTAAAAGTCTAAAACTTTGGAATGTGTTGTCTGAAGAAGAATATGTACGCCTAATTGAATACGATATCCCACTGTTTTTCGAGGTTTCAACGGGTGCACAAGCAGTACTTGCTGCCATTGAGTCAGTCGACACGCAAAAGCTTGTGGGTGAGCTTCGTGAGGAAGTTAAAAAATCATCTGGTCAAAAGCAATTAAAATTGCTAAAAAGACTGCACCTTATCGAGTCAATCAATAAGGCAGGATTCAAGCCGGATTCGCTAATCTTGAGAATTCTTCCAGTTCTTCCACCAGATCTTCGACCAATGGTTCAACTTAATGGTGGACGATTCGCAACATCAGATCTAAACGATCTTTACAGGCGCGTTATTAATAGAAATAACAGACTAAAGCATCTTATTTCATTGGGTGCCCCTGAAATTATTTTAAGAAATGAGAAGCGAATGCTTCAGGAGGCAGTCGACTATCTAATTGATACCTCAATTAGGACTTCTACCACCCAAAGACAATTCAAATCGCTATCTGATATTCTTCGCGGAAAGCAAGGGAGATTTAGAAAAAACCTTTTGGGTAAGCGTGTAGATTACTCTGGTCGTTCAGTTATTATAGTAGGTCCAGAGTTAACATTAAATCAATGTGGTCTTCCAAAGGAAATGGCGCTTGAGCTTTTTAAGCCATTTGTTATTCGCGAGGTTATCACGCGTGGATTAACAACTCCAAATGCAAAAGCTGCAAAACGATTCATTGAGAAACGCCCCCCAGAGGTATTTGATATTTTAGAAGAAATAACTAAAAATCACCCTGTGCTTTTAAATCGTGCTCCAACTCTTCACAAGTTAGGAATTCAGGCATTTTATCCTGTTTTAGTTGAAGGATCGGCTATAAGAATTCATCCATGTGTTTGTGCAGGATATAATGCTGACTTTGATGGAGATCAAATGGCTATTCACGTTCCATTATCTTCTCGTGCGCAAGAGGAGGCAATTAAGCTTATGATGCCTGAGCACAATTTACTTAAACCAGCAGATGGATCTCCAATCACGCTTCCAAATAAAGAAATGGCACTTGGAGTATTCTATTTTACCTCAGTGGACGAACGGTTAAGACGTGAAGTTCTTCCTCATTTTGTTGATGAGCAGGAAGCATTTTTTGCATTTTCTCTTAAGAAAATTGCACTTCGTGAGCCTATTATGGTCAGAATTAAAGGGAAACTAATAGATACAAGTATAGGAAGAATTTTATTTAATGAAAAACTTCCAGAAAAGATGCGATATGTAAACACGGAAGTAAAAGCATCAACAATTAAGGAATTGGTAACTCGTGCGATGGTTGAGTTAACTGAGGCAGAGGTTGGAAAGTTAATTGATAGCATTAAAGAGATTGGATTTTATTCTGCGACAATTTCAGGTATTTCTGTTTCTACATTTGATCTTAAAATGCTTGATAACAAGAATCAACTCATTTTAGATGCTGAAAAGAAAGTTATGGACATAGAAAACGAATATCAGCAGGGATTAATTACTCTTTCCGAGCAAAAAAGATTAATGAATAATGTTTGGCTTGAGGCAACTGAAAAAATAGCAAATCTTACATGGGAGCTTTTTGATAAAAATGATATGGTAAGAATTATTGCTGAATCAGGTGGAGCCCGTGCTGGGAAGGACCAAATTAAACAGCTTGCGGCTATGCGTGGACTTATCTATGATCCGCTTGGTCGTATCGTTGAACTTCCAATTAAATCTAATTTCCGCGAAGGTTTGTCAATTTTTGAATACGTAAACTCTGCGCGTGGATCAAGAAAAGGTCTTACCGATTCAGCATTAAAAACAGCAGATGCTGGATATCTAACTCGTCGGTTAGTTGATGTGGCTCATGATGTAATTATTCGTGAAATGGATTGTGGCACAACGGAGGGTATGCCTGTTGACATGAAGTTGCGTGAAAACACAGCGTATATGACCAATATGCTTCTAGGAAGAACGGTAATGCATGATGTCAGAAAAGGTAAAAATATATACGTTAAGAAGGACGATCAAATAGACCATGATACATTGCCGCAAATTTTAACTGATGAAGTCACGGAAACTATAACAGTAAGGTCTCCCCTCTATTGTAGATTAAAATATGGTCTTTGCGCCCTTTGTTACGGATGGGATATGAGTTCATATAAACTTGCGGATATGGGTACACCAGTTGGAGTTATTGCAGCACAGTCTATTGGTGAGCCAGGTACACAGCTTACCATGCGCGTTAAACATTTTGGTGGAGTTGTTATGTCTGATGTTACGCAAGGACTTCCACGTGTTGAGGAATTATTTGAGGTAAGAAGACCAAAGAATCTTGCCCCGGTTGCAGAAATTACTGGTAAGGTTCAGGTAAACAAGGTTGATGACGGGTTCATAATCCGCGTAAGAAATGCAAAAGTGAAACCAGTTGAAGAACGTGAATATTTTGTTCCGCTTACCGCAAGCTTATTAGTTACTGAAGGTGAAGAGGTAGTAGCAGGTACAAGGCTTTGTGAGGGGTACCTAGATCCAAGAGACGTGCTGAAGGTATCAGGACTTCAAAAAGCTCAAGATTACTTAATTGCTGAAGTTCAGAACGTGTATGAATCTCAAGGAATTTCAATTCACTATAAACATTTTGAGACAATAACACGTAAGATGTCTGATAAGGTAATGGTTGAGACACCAGGGGATACTGCTCTCCTTCCAGGAGATTTGGTAAGTAAATTACGGTTTGAGGAAGAAAATGCAAATGTTATTGCCGAAGGAGGAGAGCCGGCATCTGCGCGAGAAATCATTCTTGGAATTACGAAGGCAGCTTTAGTAACAGACTCATGGCTTTCTGCATCTTCATTCCAAGAAACAACCCAGGTATTAACTGACGCTGCGTTAGAGGGTAAAGAGGATAACCTTATAGGACTTAAAGAGAATGTTATTGTTGGACGTCTAATACCGGTTCGTGAAGACTTTATGGAAGGTAATACCGCAATAATAAATGCTGAAAAGCCTCAGATGGAAACACCACAGGCATAACTTTGATAGTAGAGCTCATATTTCAAACTCCAATATCAACTTGTGGCGCTAGTAATTCGAGGCAAAATATTGTAAAATAGGAACTTAATATGCCTACATTAAATCAATTAGTCAAAAAAGGGCGTTTAAAAAAAGGTAAAAAGGTGAAAGCAACTGGTTTGCGAACTACATTTAATGCAAGAACCAGAACGTATGGAAAACTTTCATCTCCTCAAAAACGTGGCGTGGTAACTCTCGTTAAAACAATGACTCCTAAGAAGCCAAATTCAGCTCTTCGTAAGGTTGCACGTATTAAACTCTCTAACCGTGAAGAAGTAACAGCATATATTCAGGGCATTGGACATAATCTAGCCGAACATGGGATAGTTTTGGTTCGTGGAGGAAGAGTTAAAGATTTACCTGGAGTAAAATATCATTTAGTGCGTGGTAAATTTGACTTAGCTGGTGTTGAGGGTAGAAAATCATCCCGTTCTAAGTATGGGGCAAAAAATTCAGGAGGAGGAGCTGCTGCTTAGTTGCAGACTATTAAATTATGAGAGGTGCACATGTTACTAAAAAAAGAAAAATAGAGCCGGATCCAGTTTATAATAATTTATTGTTGGCTAAATTTATAAATCGACTTATGCGTCATGGAAAAAAGACTGTGGCTCAAGGGGTCGTATACGATACTTTAGACTTCATGAAAGAAAAGGGAGAAGCTGATCCTATTGCCGCGTTTGAGAAAGCAATTGATACAGTTTCACCAAAAGTTGAGGTTAAGGCAAGAAGAATTGGTGGCGCAGCTTATCAGGTTCCTACAGAAGTACGTGGTCCAAGGCGAATTTCCCTTGCTATCCGTTGGATATTAGAAGCAGCAAATAAGCGTTCTACATCAGATTATAAAAAGTTTTCAGAAAAATTGGCAGCAGAGATAATGGATGTTAATAAGAATACGGGAGAAGCCGTAAGAAGGCGAGATGTAGCTCATAAGATGGCAGAAGCAAACAGAGCGTTTAGTCATTTCCGCTTTTAAAGCGCAGTAATATTTTTTAAGGTTTTGGGTAGCTGCAGGAAGCTTCTTTTTTCCACTTCAGATTCCCCCTATAAGAATTAACGTTTTTAGTATGTGAATTTTTAGTAAAAGATTATTAAGAAAAATATAAGCAAGAAGTACGTCACCCTAAATAACATTAATAGGTTAATTCAGTAGTATAAACAAGTAATTATTAGTGCATAAAACAATTTTAGTTTGATATTTAATTTTGATAGGAATATAGTTACATTATGGAAAACATAATATGGTTTGGACATGCTTCTTTTTTATTTACTGATAGAGCTTCAGGAGGGAAAGCATATTACATTGACCCCTTTCAATTGCCAAAAAATAAGGATATTCCCATGGCAGATGTAATTTTTATTACGCACGCACATTACGACCATTTTTCTATTCAGGATATAGAGCGAATATTAAAAGATGAAACTGTTGTAGTTGCAACGCCTGATTGTCTTGACGTTCTTGGTATAAGGCTGGAAAAAATTCCTGTAGAACCTAGTAGGGCATATAGTATAAAAAATTTTCATTTTGAAACAATTCCAGCATATAATCTGAGACCAGATAGGATTTCTTTTCATCCTCAAAAAAACAAGTGGGTAGGATATGTCTTTGAGTTAAATGGGCAATTAGTTTATCATGCAGGAGACACTGATTTTATTCCTGAAATGAGAGAGCTTGCGGAGAGACACTTGGACCTGACCCTGCTTCCCATGGGAGGAATATATACTATGGACGTGCATGAGATGATCGCAGCCGTAAAAGTAATTAAGCCAAAAAAGATAATTCCCATGCACTACAAGATATTGTTGGGTGAAGTTTCATATAAGGTAGAACAAGAAGTACTAGCGGAATTAAATAATTCAAAAGTAGTAATTTTAGATGAGCTAAAGTAATTATTCGACAGTAATAGACGTTATCTTATCTCCTGCTACCATTTTGCGCACCACATCCATTCCTTCTGTGACCTTTCCGAAAATAGTGTAATTATGAGGTAATTGTTCATTGTCTTGCCACATTATAAAAAATTGTGAGCCATTTGTATTGGGTCCAGAATTTGCCATAGCCAATACTCCTTCCTTGTACCCCTCTTTGTAAGAAGGGGTTTCTGGGTTGAGTTCGTCTTCAAATGGCTTTCCATATATTGAATATCCGCCGGTTCCATTTCCGCTTGGATCTCCGCCTTGAATTACGAATCCAGGTTCAACTCTATGAAATGTTAAACCGTCATAAAATTTATTTTTCGCGAGTGTAGCAAAATTAGTTGCAGCTTTCGGTGCGTCTTGTGGGTAAAGAATTAATCGAATAACGCCTTTGGCGGTAGTAATTGTTGCAGTAGTTGCTGTAATTGGTGTAAATGTTGGCATAGGTGCTGATTGCTTTACTGTTGGTATTATAACTGATTGAGGAGCTGTTGCATCCAGAATATTTGTCTCAGGTGTGTTTCCCTTCTCCCCGCGGTTTGTTGCAAAAATAAGTACTCCTAATCCTAGAACAATTATTATAACAAAGGCTATAAGAGTACGATTCATATATCAGTAAATTGTATCAAAAAGATTAAAAAGAACAAGTGACACTTTATCCTTGTCTGATATGGCTGGCTTGAATACGTTAAGGTATTAAAGTTCAGTAAGTTTTTTTGAGGACTTTGTAAGGGAAATAATTTCTTTCCCGTTAAACAATACAGTATCTTCTATTCGTACGCCTCCAAAATTACTAATATAAACCCCGGGCTCAATGGTAAAAGGAATGTTAGGGGTGAGTAAGTCGTTATATCCAGGAGATATGTGTGGTAATTCATGAACCTCAAGTCCCACCCCATGTCCTACAGAGTGAGGTACTGATGGGTAGCCTTGAGATAGGATATAATTCCGGGAAGTCATATCTATGATTTCACCACTAAGCTTCTGAGTAGGTTCTCTTATTTGCAGTTCTAAAGCTTTTTCTTGTCCGATAAGTACTGTGTCATATATTTTTTGGAATTTTTTTGGTGCTTTTCCTATAAAAAATGTTCGGGTCATATCAGCACAATATCCATTTACTTTTGCTCCAAAATCAAGCAGAATAATGCTTTTTCCCCCAAGCTTTTTATTACTTGTTTTATGGTGTGGTATTGCTGAGTTTTCTGAAAAGGCAACAATTGTTGGAAATGCGAGTTCTCCTCCTGATTCACGAATATATTTTTCAATTTCCCAAGCTATTTCTTTTTCGCTTTGACCTATTCTTATTGTCTTGAGAATATGAGAATAGGTGTTATCTGTTAATGCGCATGCAGCTAGTAAATCTTGCAGTTCTTCTGTATCTTTGGTTTGTCTTATGAATTCAATAATATCCTCTGTTAATATCAGCCTTACATTTTTCAGTTTTTTGAAATATTTGTACTCTGAATATGTTAAATTTTCTTCAAATCCAATTATTTTCAGCTTTTCACGGATTAGTATTTCCTGAATTTGTGGAATAAGTCTTTTCTCTGTTCCAAATTCTATGACCGTTGGGTTTTGTTTAGTGTAAGATATAGCTTCAACGCTTTTTCTAGCACCTTCATATAGTCTTGGATCGGCAAATATATAGAGATTTGTATTTGTTAATAATGCAAAACCTTCCCGTTCGTTAGCGCTAAAGCCATTAAAGCCTGTGAGGTAATTGATATTATAGGAAGATGAGATAAGCAGAGCATCAAGTTTTTCAGTCTCTAAAATGCGACGTGCTTGTTCTGTCCTATTTTTCATTCTGCAATTGTACCACATGGATCTTGACTTTTATAAAATTGGGTAAGGCTAATTGTTTACAAATACTTCTGACTTTGTTATACTTATCTTAGTTCGAGAGGCAGACTCTCGAATTATTTTTTTAAGAAAAACTAAATAATATGGCTGATCCATTAACAAAAGACCGCAACGTACCATTGGATAAAATTCGCAATATTGGGATTATTGCGCACATTGATGCAGGTAAAACTACAACTTCTGAGCGAATACTCTATTACACTGGAAAATCATACAAAATTGGAGATATTGATGATGGAAATACTGTTATGGACTGGATGGATCAGGAGCGTGAACGGGGTATAACCATTGTGTCGGCTGCAACTACTACTTTTTGGACAAAAACAGAAGATCGCGCAAAAGGAATTGATAATCCATACAGAATTAACCTTATTGATACTCCAGGGCATGTAGATTTTACAGCCGAAGTAGAGCGTTCATTGCGCGTTTTGGATGGGGCAGTTACAGTGCTTGATGCAGAAGAAGGAGTGCAATCACAATCAGAAACAGTATGGCGTCAAGCTGATAAATATCATGTGCCACGCATTTGTTTCATAAATAAAATGGATAAATTAGGTGCAGATTTCTTAAAAACAGTTGCATCTATTGAAAAAAGATTAGGTGCAAATCCATGTATTATGGTTTTGCCTATTGGTGCTGAGAATGAATTTACTGGTGTTGTTGATCTCTTAAACATGAAATCCCTTGTGTGGTCAGGCGAAGAACTAGGTGCTAAATACGAAACTACTGATGAAATTCCAGAGAACATGAAAGCGCAAGTTGATGAATATAGGCTAAAAATGATTGAAAAGATTGCAGAAAATGACGATGAGTTGATGGAAAAATATTTGGAAGGAAAAGAGATTACTATTCCAGAATTAATGGCAGGGCTTAGACGTGCTGTAGTGGGATACAAATTGGTCCCAATTTATGCGGGATCATCATTAAGAAATAAAGGTGTTCAGCCCTTGCTTGATGCTGTTGTGGATTATCTTCCATCCCCTATGGATTTAAAGATGGTAAAAGGAATTAATCCTAAGAGTGGAGAGGAAGAAATTCGTGAATTAACTCCTGAAGCTCCATTTACTGGTTTTGCTTTTAAGGTTCAGATTGATTCACATGTAGGAAAAATTACATTTGTCCGTATTTATTCTGGGAAGTTAGTTTCTGGATCTTATGCATACAATTCCAGTAAAGACGTTCGCGAAAGGGTTGGAAGACTTCTTCTCATGCATTCAAATCAGCGTGAAGAAATAAAAGAGGCATATGCGGGAGAAATTGTAGCAGTTGTAGGACTTAAAGATACGATTACTGGTGAAACGCTTTGTGATGAAGCAAGGCCAATTATACTTGAGAAGATTTCATTTCCAGAACCAGTCATCTCTTTGGCTATTGAGCCCAAAACCAAGTCAGATCAAGAAAAAATGGGTCAAGCATTAAAAAGACTAATGGAGGAAGACCCTACTTTTACAGTAAAAATGAATCACGAAACTGGACAGACCATTATGTCTGGGGTTGGAGAGTTGCAGCTGGAAATTATGGTTGACCGTATGAAGCGCGAATTTAATGTTGAGGCAAATGTCGGAGCACCTCAGGTTGCTTATAAGGAAACATTTGGACCTGGTGAAATTAAAGGGGAAGGAAAATATATCCGCCAAACAGGAGGAAAAGGACAATATGGACATTGTTTGATTCGCGTTGAGGGAAAGCCAAGAGGTGAAGGATACGAATTTGTAAATGCAATTAAGGGTGGAGCAATTCCTGCAGAATTCTGTACCTCAATAGAAAAAGGTATTAAAGAAACTCTTGAAAACGGGCTTTTACTTGGATATCCGGTTGTTGATTTAAAAGTTACATTGTATGACGGGTCTTTTCATGAAGTCGACTCATCAGATATGGCATTTAAAATTGCTGGATCTATGGCGCTTCAGGATGCAGCGAAAAAAGGTCAGTTATCGCTTTTGGAGCCGATTATGAAAATAGAGGTAACCACCCCTGAAGAGTTTATGGGAGATGTGATAGGTGATCTTTCATCAAAGCGTGCACAGATTACGGGAACCGAAGAGCGCGGGAATGCGCGTATTATTCACGGAGAGGTTCCACTGGAAGAGCTTTCAGGATATGCTACTACAATTCGTTCTATGTCTCAGGGGCGTGCAACATATTATATGGAGCCATCTCACTACCAAGAAGTTCCTCGAAACATTGTTGACGCAATGTTGGCAAAAACCACATTTACAGGACGTGTCTCCGCACAGTCATAAACTTCTTGAAAACTCAAGGATATAGTGATAATATTATTCAATAAATTATGGTCGATATCTCAAGTATTCCCCAATTTGATAAATCTCAATTTAATAATGACGGCTATGTAAAACGAATTGAAAAACCATGGGGTTATGAAATTCACTGGGTTCCGGAAGACGCGCCATATATGGGAAAAGTGCTACATATTAATGCGGGTGCACGACTTTCACTGCAAGTTCATGATGCAAAACAGGAAAGCTGGTTTATTACAAATGGTGAAGCAAAAGTCATGTGGGATAATAGCGATGGAGAACTTATTGAGACAACACTTATTTCCGGGCAGGGATTTAGCACGCAAATTGGACAAAGGCACAGGCTTATTGGCGTAACAGACTGTGATATTTTGGAAGTTTCAACACCTGAAAAAGGAATAACTTGGAGACTTGAGGATGATTACGCCAGACCTCACGAAACAGAAGAGCAGAGAAAGAAAGAAAGAGGAGAAGAATAGAAATTATTTATGATAGACTTTACAAACATAGACGAAGTAAAAAGACTTGATCCTCAGGATACCTTGCGTTCTACACAATTACTTCCCGAGCAGTTGGAAGCTGCATGGGATGAGGTAAGGCAAATTCAAATTCCTCAGGGATATAATAATGTTTCAAACATTATTTTTTGTGGTATGGGGGCATCCATATATGGAGCTTTAGTTGTGAAGGCACTCTTTGGTTCTGATTTCTCGTATCCTGTAGAAATGATATCAGATTATCATCTCCCAAAATATGTGAATAGTAATTCACTCGTAGTTTTAACAAGCTATTCAGGTACGACTGAGGAGGTTTTGTCTTGCGCACAAGAAGCACATGAAAAAGGGGCAAAAATGTTGATACTCACAAAAGGTGGTCAATTGGCAGAGTTTGCGAAACAAAAAAAAGTACCTTCGTATATATTTAATGGAGCGTTAAACCCTGCGGGTGTTCCTAGGCTTGGTAATGGGTACACAATAATTGGACTTATGGGTCTTTTACATAATGCAGGGATAATTAAACTAGACGAAGGCTTATTGAAGGGGGGAATTGAACATATTAGAAAAAACAAAGACGCTATTATTGAGCGAGCCATGCATGATGCGCATAGTATGGTAGGTAAAATTCCGGTTATATTTGCAGCAGAGCATTTATCAGGAAATGCTCAGATTTTAAGAAACCAATTTAATGAAACAAGTAAAACTTTTTCTGCTTATTATCTAATTCCTGATTTAAATCACCATCTCATGGAGGGTCTACAGTTTCCATCCCCTAGTAATTTAAAGTTTATGATATTTGATTCTCATGTATATTCTCCAAAAATTCAAAAAAGAGTTGAGCTAACTTTAGATGTTGTTCGTCAAAATAATCATACAATACTTGAATATATTACTCGTGGAACTGACAAGTATCAGGATTTTCTTGAGGTATTGTCACTTGGTTCATATACTACTTTATATTTGGGGCTTTTATATGAGCAAAATCCGGCAATAAATCCTTGGGTCGACTACTTTAAGGAAAAATTAACAGAGTAGACATATGAGGTTCTCTCCTACCCTTTTTTTGATTCTACAATTTTTTATTATTTTCCCTTCAATACTTTTTGTTTTAGGTATATTTTTTACATTTTTTGTAAATGATGTTGTGTTGTATAGCCTTGTAATTTCAAAAAGCACAGTACAGAATATAGGTGTTTTGATTATTTCTCCTTTGGCTTCTGGATTTGTTGCCTACCATTATCTAGAGTATTATCGACCGCAGGGGTTCGTAGGATTAGTATCAAAATGTTTGTTAGGATACGCAATAATAGTTTTGGGTATTACCTTCATTTTCCACTTTTTGAATTTTTTCTTCTAGCATTTCTTGATTAACACATACTAATCACATACAATATCGACATGATAGTTATTAGGGATGCGCGAATGAAAGATTATTTGTGGTATAAAATTGGTGGAAATGCGCGTTATCTCCTGCAATGCTTTTCTGAAGAAGATATAATTGAAGCTTTTGAGTTTATAAAAAAAGAAAAAATTGATAACTATTTTGTAGTAGGTATGGGTTCAAACCTTCTCTTTACTGACGGGTACTTTGACGGAGCGGTTATACAAATAGTTATAGATACACCCGGTGCGGAAATTACACTTTTAGATAAAGAAACAATACGAGCATTTTCTGGAGTGGAACTTGACTCTGTAATTCAATTTGCTTTTGAGAACAACTTATTGGGAATGGAATGGGCAGGTGGATTACCAGGTACGGTTGGAGCAGCAGTTAGGGGGAATGTTGGTGCATTTGGTGGTGAAATGAAAGATTGCTTTAAGGCAGGGCGTGTTCTTGTTTATGAGAACGGAAAATACACAGTTTCAGATTTAAATAAACGGGATATAAAATTTGCATATAGGACAAGCACAATAAAAAAACAAAAAAACATGATTGTGCTTTCTGCCACATTTAAGCTTAAAAGAGTTGATGATAAAAAGTTAGGGTGGGGAAAACAAACATACTTTGCAAATATAGAGTATCGGAAGAACAAACACCCGATGGATTTTCCCTCAACAGGATCTGCGTTTAAAAACATAAATAGTCCAGAGAACATAAAAAAAATATTAAATGTTTTTCCTGACATTGAATCTGATGTGAGAATTAAGTGGCATGGGAAAGTGAGTATGGGATATCTAAATAAACGTCTTGACCTCTCTGGCTTACAAGTCGGTCAAGCACATATCTCAAATAAACATAGTAATTTTATAGTAAATTTAGGAGGTGCGACTGCGTTAGATGTTTTGTCAATAATAAAAAAAGTAAAGGAAAGATTTCAGGAAACATTTGGATTTATCCCTGAGCCTGAGGTAGAAATAGTGCAGTAATTATGAAAAATAAACACAAACTAATTATTTCAGATTATGATGGAACACTTGCAGGTAAGGATCACAAAATTTCTCAAGCAACCTCATCTGCAATTAAAAAATGGGTAGCATCAGGAAGAAATTTTACAATTGCAACAGGACGTCAATTTCTCATGATAAAACATGAAGCAAGAGAATTAGGTCTTACGACTCCTCAGATAACAAGGGGAGGTGCGGAAATTATAGATCCCTTAACAGAGAAAGTGATATATTCTGAGCTTATTGATCAGCCAACCGTTGAAGACTTCACTTCATTTATGAAGAAAAACGGATACGGATTCATAGTTGAACAAAACGGTATATTGTATTCAACGTATCCTACGAGTTATGGATATCCTGAAATTCAAGAACTACCATTTGATGATTTTGTGATGTCGTCAGCCCCTAAGATACTTGTTTCATTGAGGGGGAAAGATATTAACGAGAGTGAAAAGTTTTTGGAAGATGTGGTTACGAAAAAGTATCCGCAGCTTCATATAGCAAAAAGCTACAATCCAATAGAAAAAGTTTGGGATGTAACTTCATTATCTGCCACAAAGCATCTGGCTGTTCTTGAGTTGTTAAAATTACTAGATGTACCCAGGGAAGAAGCTGTGGGAGTGGGAGACGGATATAATGATTTTCCCTTGCTTGAAGCATGCGGTTTAAAAGTTGCAATGGGAAATGCTGTGGAGGAATTAAAAGCTATTGCAGATTTTGTAGTCCCTACACAGAAAGAGGAAGGGGTCGTATTTCTTATTGAAAAACTACTAAGAGAAGAGGTTTAAAATCAGGCATATAAAAAATTATTTTTTTATAGAAAATGGTTTTCAAAAGATATAAGGCTATAAAGTAAATTTACGCTTAGTTTATTATATCTCGCAAACATTTTTGGTCTTGAAATGGATTTGGATTTTTTTTTGACTGAGAAGTATAAGTTACGATCAGTCATTGTGATACAATGTTTGCGTGCGAAAGATATTTTTACTTCTTGTTGTATTTTCCTGTTTTCTTGCTTTATTCCTATATCATAAATCAACACTTCAAAATCAAACAGCTCAGCCAATTAAGGAGAGGAAAGTTGCAAAGATAGAAAAAAAGACTTCTCCAAACGAGGAATACTTATTTGTTCCCTACTGGACTATTAATGAAAATATTTCAGCAAGCGGGATGACTTTAGTATATTTTGGGGTCATGGGAGGGGAAAATGGGGTTGAACAGGATGAGGATGGATATAGAAATTTATCTGCGTTTGAGAAGAACAAAAATAAAAAAAACAGTTTATTGGTTTTAAGGATGCTAAATACTGATACTAATTTAGATATATTAAAAGATAAAAAACTGCAGGAGCGAATTATTGATGAGACAATAATTCTTGCAAAGAAACACCATTTTTCAGGGATTATGTTAGACTTTGAAACGCAGGGCTTGCCTTTTAAGGCGTTACTGGAGAGTATCACCTCTATGCATACATTATTTTCAAAGAAAGTCCTTCTGTCAGATCTATCATTTGGCACATTACTATTTGGAGACACTTTTTATAGAGTACGCCCATATGATGTAGAAAAGATTGCAAAAGTGGTAGATCGTGTATATATAATGGCGTATGACTTTAGTAAGGCAAAAGGTGATCCTGGTCCAAATTTCCCATTAAATGGGGAAGGTAAGTATGGGTATGATTTTAAGATAATGGTTCACGACTTTTTAGATGTCATACCTAAACACAAGTTGACTATTATTTTCGGTATGTTTGGGTACGACTGGAAAATTGATGAGAAAGGAAGAGGTCGTGAACAGGCAATTTCAAAAAGTACAATTGCATTTGAAAAATTTATGTCAACCTGCGCATATAAGAATACATGTGTTACGAAAGTGGATAACCAATCGGCAGAAACCAACATCACATATACCTCTGAGAATAAGGAGAATCATGTGATTTGGTTTGAGAGTTTTGAATCTGTTGTAAGAAAAAAAGCATTTCTTACTGAATTGGATTTGCGATCAGTTGGCTACTGGGCGTACTCATATTATTAGATTCCTCTTTGCAGTAAATTGTTAGAGGTGTGGTTTTAACCAAAAGAGAAGAGGGAGTTTTCTGAGACCCAAGAGAACTTTTATTTAAAAAATGTATGGTATAAGTTCCGGCGGAAAGTGGTGAGATTATAGTAAAAGTCAGTAATGCAACCTTGTTGTTTCCTTTTTTTTCTGTGCTTTGGTTCTTAAGTTCCAGGGCAAGCGATGCTCTTCCATACTGTTCACGCGTTTCCTCAAGTAGGATAGAATAGTCAGTACTTTCTCCGAAGAAATTTGGAGAAGTTGGGGTAAGTCTTACGCTATGAATTATCTCAGGATCATACGATAATTCAATTTGTGCGCTATTTAGGTAATTGTTTTTAGAAGATAGGTAAATAGGAACTTCATAAGAAGAGCTTAAGCATGAGGATGTGATAATGCTTGGTTTAAAGTAAAGCGTAGAAGATGGTGGAGTGGATTCAGGCTCTTTTTTTTGTTGAGACAGGTTAAAGGGTGATATGTATGACAATAAAAGAAAGATAATTATAAAAACAAAAATAGTTACACCTAAAACAACGAAATATTTACTCATGAGTTAATCTCCGCCTCTTTCTCTCAGTTGTCTTAAGAAAATATTTAGATCTTTTTCATCTACGATTCCGTCATCATCAAAATCCGCTGTTGTGTTATTGCAGTTATTGTTTATTATGCAATTAACTATGATGTTATAATCCAAAATATCAAGTATTCCATCTTGTGTTAAATCTCCAACAGTTAGTGTAGTTGTAGGAAGAGTTATATTATTGGTGCTATCTTTTATAGTATAAAAACCAGGGATAGCCTTTTTAAGGGTAGGAGACCCATCAGCAAAATTCACTTTTATTTGATATGTGCCTGCCGGAACACTTAAAAGTGGCGCTTCTGCTGAAAACACACCGTTTGCATAGGTTAGAGGAGTTGTTGTCAATGAAACAACTTCTCCTTTATTGTTAATAAACTCAATACTAGCAACTCTGGATTTAGAAATAGGGTTTGTATTTCCTCCTACGCCTATCCCAGGTTGAACCAAGGTTACTTTCATTGTGCCTTTGGATGAGGATAATGTGGGTGTAGGATTTGATGGAGAAGGAGAAGGAGAAGGAGTGCTTGCAATAGGAGTGGTATTAGGTACAGTTGGAGTAGGATTTTGTGGTTGATCTGTTGGTGTTGGATTCTGATTGTCAGGTGCCAGAGAGTTTATTGCGCGTGCTAAATTTAACCTTGGACCAATAGGTAGATCAGTTGAGACAGTGTCTGCGTTTGAAACTAATATATTTTTTATTTCGTCTGGGGATAGATTTGGTTTGATAGATAGGAGAAGTCCTGCAGCTCCTGCGACATGAGGAGCTGCCATAGAGGTTCCGTTCTCGTTTGCGTAAACCGCTTGTCCACCTTGAGAGTATGTTGATATAATATCAACACCTGGAGCAGATAGGGTAACAACTGATCCATAATTCGAGAAACTCGCTCGGTTATCGTTCTGATCTGTTGCTCCTACTGTTATAACACCATTGCAATTTGCAGGAGCAAACGAAGATGCATTTTGACTATTGTTTCCTGCGGCGACTATTACAGCTGCGCCTTTGCTTCGAGCATAATTTATTGCCTGTTGGTAATCAGCTGGGCACGGTCCTGGTCCTCCAAGGCTCATATTTATTGCTTTGGCTCCATTATCAGCCGCATAAATGATACCTTGTGTAATTGTGGTATCATTTTCAGATCCGCATTTACCATTTGATAATGGTCCCATGATTTTTATTGCTATCATTTTTATATTCCAGTTAATTCCTGCCACCCCTTTTCCATTATTTGTTAGGGCTCCAATAGTTCCTGCAACGTGCGTTCCATGTCCGCAGTCATCCATAGGATCGTTATTATTTGCGAAATAATTTGGTCCCTTTACGACATTTGTTGACAAATCGGGATGATTATAGTCAACCCCGGTATCATTTACAGAGACAATTACGCTATCTGATCCTTTTGTTCTATCCCAAGTTGTAGGGGCTTGGATTTTTTGAAGACCCCACTCCTGCCCATAATAAGGATCATTTGGTGTTTCAAATGGATAGATTTTTCTAACAGGACGGATATAAGAAACTTCTGGAAGAGTAGCATATTTTTCAAGCGTTTCGTTGACGTTTGTTGATCCATCAGTTGTTACAATATAGGAGTTTTGTAATGAATCAGGAGCTTGGGATACGTTTTGTGAGATTAAGGGTTTTTCTGATTTTAGTCCAACATCATTGGCTACGTTATATATTCTTAATAATTTTTCCTCAGGTGTATCTTCTCCTTGAGCCTGTAAACTAACATTTTCGGCAGCAACTCGAGCAGTCCCGAGTATTGTATTTTGTGCAGATACTCTTCTGTTTACATCTGAAGAGAGATCGACAGGTGTCTGTCCTTCTTTATATTGAATAAGAAATTTGTTTGGAGTAATAGTTGAATCTTCAGAACTTATTCTTGATGTAAATCTAAAATAATTATAGTCAACGTTTTGGACTTCTGGAATTTCTTTTATTTTTTTAAGTGCCTCATTAAGATTAGTTCCTTTTTTCAACGTTACTATGCTTGTTGTCGTTCCCCAAGGAAAACTTGTTGATTCTGACTTTACAACTCCTGCTTTTTTAAGACCCGTATTAATCTCGACAAGTTTATTTTCGTAATAAGAAATAGGTTTTTCTTTTCCAGTTAACACTTTTATCTGATATCTGATAAGACCAGGGAGCGCTTTTGTTAGCATTTTTCTTTGCGTAATTTCATTTGATAATTCTTTAGGGGAATTTTTGGCAATATAGGTGACAACAAGTTTATCTTGTGAGAATTGTGGAGTTGTAGGGTATGTTTCGGGGGGAGGCACCTGTATTATTTGCGAATTTGCAGACGATACGAAAAAAAACAAAAGAAAAATAGCTAGAAAAAGTTTTTTTAGCATAGCTACACTATATTATGAATTGCAGGTTCATATCAAGTAGATTTTTGTTAATTTACCCCTTGACGAGTTTTGAAAGATGTAGTATTATTCTTTCTACACCTTTAAAAAGGTGTTTATTTTTTCTCAGGAATAATATATGTTCTCTCTTGAGTATCTGAGTGTCAACATATTTTTTAAAAAACTGATTAGAATAGAAAGGAATATTTAAAAAATGGCAACATTTCAAAGAAACAAACCACACGTTAATATAGGAACCATCGGTCACGTTGACCATGGTAAAACCACGCTAACTGCAGCTATAACCACTGTTCTTGCAAAAAAAGGAATGGCAGAGGCAAGAAAATATGAAGATATTGATAATGCTCCAGAAGAACGAGCTCGTGGAGTTACGATCAACATTTCTCATCAAGAATACGAAACTGAAAAAAGACACTACGCACATATTGATGCTCCAGGACATGCAGATTACATTAAAAACATGATTACAGGTGCCGCTCAAATGGACGGAGCTATCTTAGTAGTCTCTGCAGCTGACGGTCCAATGCCTCAAACACGTGAACACATCCTTCTTGCGCGTCAGGTTGGAGTTCCAGCTCTTGTTGTTTTTCTTAATAAAGTAGACATGGTACAAGATCCAGAGCTTATTGATTTAGTTGAGATGGAAGTACGTGAACTTCTCTCAAAGTATCAATATCCAGGCGATGAAATCCCTATGGTTAAGGGATCAGCCTTAAAAGCTACTCAGGGAGATGCAGAAGCTGAGGAGCAAATAATGGAATTAATGGCAAAAGTTGATGAATATATTCCTACTCCAGAACGACCAACAGATAAGCCGTTATTAATGCCTGTTGAAGATGTCTTTTCAATCAAAGGACGCGGAACAGTTGTTACAGGAAGAATTGAACGAGGAATTGTAAAGATTAATGATACTGTTGCAATCATAGGTATTAAACCTACAAAAGAAGTAGTGGTTACTGGAGTTGAGATGTTTAGAAAACAATTAGATGAAGGACAAGCTGGAGATAACGTAGGATTACTTCTTCGCGGAATTGAAAAGCAGGATGTTGAACGCGGACAAGTTATAGCAAAACCCGGAAGTATTACTCCACACACAAAATTTGAAGCTGAAGTTTATATCTTAACCAAAGAAGAAGGCGGAAGGCACACTCCATTCTTTTCAGGATACAGACCTCAATTTTATATCAGAACAACTGACGTAACAGGTGAAATTAAACTCCAAGAAGGCGTTGAAATGGTTATGCCAGGAGACAACGCAAAAATGACAGCAGAACTTATAGTTCCAGTTGCTATGGAAGAAGGAATGAGATTTGCAATCCGAGAAGGTGGAAGAACAGTTGGGGCAGGAGTAGTTACCAAAATCTTAGCTTAGTAGGCTCAGATTAATCGCACATTTTACATTTTTTAGTTAGTTTGGTAATATAACCTCGCTCTCCTGCGAGGTTTTTTTGTTAAAAAAAGGATAAAAAAATATGCCAAAAGGAAGGATAAGAGTTAGATTGAAATCATATGATCCTCGAATAATAGATAGCACGTGTCAACAAATCTTAGACACGGCGATTCGTACTGGAGCAAAAGTAGTTGGTCCTGTACCACTTCCTACTCAGCGTTCTATGTTTGCGGTAAATAAATCTGCATTTGTTGATAAAAACGCACAAGAACATTTCCAAATAAAAACCCACAAGCGTCTTATTGATATTATGTCACCCACTGATAACACAATAGAATCATTAATCCATCTAGATCTTCCAGCGGGTGTAGATGTTGAAATTAAGATGTAACGTTCTTCATTTAATATTACTTTCCCAATAAACGAAGTAAGAAAAATAATAAAAATTGAAACATTTCAGGATGCTAATAAATTACGTTTTGATTACGCGAAACACAACCCATTTCCTCTTCAGATTTCTTAATTGTTAGAATGAGAGTTCTCATTGTAGGGGTTAGCCTCGTTGCGTGCTTGCATTTCTCTTGCAACTTCTATATAATAACTTTTACTCATGTTTAGGTTTACTACCGAGACTGAATGGAATACTACATAAGAGCTTAGCTGCATTTTTTGCGTATGAAGCGACTTTATGTAGTCGCTTTTTTTTGTGTTTAAGTATATGTCTTTACAAGCAATTATTGGAAAAAAAATAGATCAGACGCAAGCATTTTTGGAAGACGGAAGACGAATTCCTCTTTCATTAATTTCTGTGTCTGGAAATGTTATTGCGCAAGTGAAGACACTGGAAAAGGATAAATACACTTCTGTACAGCTTGGATTTGGAGATAAAAAAAAGGCAGATAAGGCAACTACAGGACATATAAAAAAAGCGGGACTTACAAAAACGCCCCGCTTTTTTCGTGAAGTAAAAGTTGAAGATATCGCAGGGTATGAGGTTGGGGCAGTTGTGAATGTTGAAGAAATGCTAGAGCTGGGAGACGTTATTGATGTAACTGGTACATCAAAGGGAAAAGGGTACGCGGGGGTAGTTAAAAGACACGGATTTAAAGGTGGACCAAGAACCCATGGACAGTCTGATCGTGAGCGCGCACCTGGCTCAAGCGGTCAAACAACAACACCTGGACGTGTTTATAAGGGGAAGAGGATGTCTGGTCGTATGGGGAATGAGCGTGTGACTATCAAAAATCTGACAGTTGTTGATATTAAAGATGGTGTAATTTACGTTCGTGGTTTAGTTCCTGGCGTAAAGGGTTCGCTAGTAATGATCTCAAAGGTGAAAGAAGATAAGAGAAGTCGTGCGACAAAGAAGAAATTTGTTCCTCTTTTCACAATTAAAGAAGAAGTTGTTGAAGACAAGAGTGCAGAGCCTGTTGTTGTAGAGACTGTAGAAGTTGAGGCACTTCCTGAAGAGCCACAGAAAGTAGTTGAAGATCAGACAGTGGAAGTAGTTGAGCCTAAGGAGGCAGTAAAAGAAGAATCAAAGACAGACGAAAAATTAAAAAAAGACGCTCCTGATGTAAAAGAGGAGGATAAGTAATTATGGCTGATAAAAAAATAAAAAAAGAGGTAGTCGTAAAAAAGACAAATCTAACTGTTAAAAAAACAGTTGTAAAGTCGGTAAAGAAGACTGAAAAAAGCACGGAAGATACGAAAAAAAACAACGTTAAAGTAAATAAGCCTGCTGAAATAGCGACTACTTCCAAAGACACATTTTCAGTAGATGTTTATGGATTGGACGGCAAGGTGTCAGGGAAAGTAAATATTCCCACTGAAATCTTTAAAGCAAAAGTTAACCTTACTTTAATGGCGCAGGCTGTAAGAGTATATCTTGCTACACAAAGAAGTGGAACATCTTCTACAAAAACACGATCAGAAGTTTCAGGAACAACCAAAAAGATGTATCGCCAGAAGGGTACAGGGCGTGCCCGCCATGGGGCAGCAAAAGCACCCATTTTTGTGGGTGGAGGAATTGCCTTTGGACCAAAGCCTAAAAGTTTTGCTCTTACTCTTCCGAAGAAAATGAGAAGAAAAGCGCTTTTCTCAGCCTTAACAAGTAAGTATTCAGAAAATAATCTTAGAATTCTAGATGCTTCACAGGCGACAGGGAAAACAAAAGAAATAGTAAGTACATTTAAAAATCTTGGATTAACAAAAAAAATAACAGTTGTAGTTACCCCAGAAGAGAAACAAGTTGCCCGAGCAGCAAGAAATATTAAAGGAGTAACAGTTGAGCACGTTGCGAATTTAAATACATACAGTGTTTTAAATAGTAATACAGTTGTTTTTGCAAGAGACGCACTTATCGTTTTACAGAGCACGTTCTTGAAGTAATATGAAAACTATAATTATTAAACCATTAATTACAGAAACATCTATGAAAGATGCAGCTACAAACAAATTTACATTTTCCGTATTTAAAGATGCAACAAAGACAGAGATAAAGACAGCAGTTGAAAAAACATTTAATGTACATGTTATAGGGGTTACAACTGTTAATTTGACAAGGAGAAAAACTGTATTTACAAAGTTTGGTCGTAAAAAAACTGTTGAAAATATAAAAAAAGCACGTGTTGAGCTTGAAAAGGGGCAAACCATTCCAGCGTTTGAAATTGATGGTAAGAGAGAAGAGTCAAAAGTTAAGAAGGAGAAACAAGAAAAAAACAAAAAAGAAGAAACTAAGTAGATAATAGTATGACAAAAGCACTAAAACATATTTTAAAAAAGAATTCAGGAAGAGATTCTTCTGGTCAGGTTATGGTGAGATATCAAGGGGGTAGACACAAGAGATTTTATAGAGACATAGATTTCAAGAGGAACAAGCATGGGATAGAAGCAGAAGTAGTAGAGATTGAATATGACCCAAATAGGTCAGCTGACATAGCATTATTACAGTATAAGGATGGTGAGAGGAGATATATCTTGTGTCCTGTAGGTCTTGAAGTGGGAATGACTGTTTCAGCAGGAGATGCAGTAGACTTGAAGCCTGGTAATGCCTTGCGTCTCATTCAAATACCAGTAGGTACATTTGTGCATAATATTGAGCTTACATTTGGACGTGGAGGTCAAATAGCAAGGTCTGCAGGTGATCAAGCGGTAGTTACTGCACGCGAAGGTGAGTATGTGCATGTGAAGATGCCTTCAGGTGAGGTAAGGCGCATTTTAGGTAAAAATTATGCTACAATCGGCCAGGTAGGAAATGTCTTATGGAAGGATCGCGTGCTTGGAAAAGCCGGAGCATCTCGCCATATGGGGATTCGTCCTCATGTTCGGGGTGTTGCTATGAACCCTCGTTCTCATCCTCATGGTGGAGGAGAAGGAAGAAGCGGAATAGGTATGAGTAGTCCTAAAACGTATACAGGAAGAAAAGCTGTAGGAAAAACAAGAAGACCAAAAAAATACTCAAATAAATTTATAATTTTACGAAGAAAGAAAGGTAAATAAGAAAAGTATATCTTTTCTAAAATAAAATATGTCAAGATCACTTAAAAAAGGACCATATATTGATGAGCGAATTATGAAGAAGGTGCAAGCCCAAAAGGCGACGGGATCAAGTGATCCAATAAAAACTTGGTCTCGTGCGTGTCAAATTCCACCGGAGTTTGTAGGGCATACATTTCTTGTACATCAAGGAAAGCATTTTGTAACAGTTAAGGTAACGGAAGGCATGGTTGGACATAGATTAGGGGAGTTTGCGCAGACTAGACTATTTAAGGGGCATGGTAGGATTGTAGCTCGTGAGATATCAAAGACCTAGTAGTTAGTTTTAATAAATAAATATGCAATACATAGCAGAAGCAAAAAATGTTAGAATATCACCTCGGAAGATGAGGTTGGTAGTTGATGGGGTAAGAAAAATGCCAATAGATAAAGCGATAGCGACTCTTTCAATAGCAAGTCAGAGAGCATCAGATCCTATTAAGAAAGCCCTAGAGAGTGCTATTGCAAATGCGGTTCATAATGGTCAGGTTAAAAAAGAGGAACTTTACATATTTGAAATGTTTGTGAATGAAGGAACTTCATATAAAAGATTTCACTATGCAGGAAGAGGAAGGACAAGACCATACAAGAAAAGATCAAGTCATTTAAAAGTAATACTTGGAGTAAAAGACGTAGTAGCAAGTTCTTTAACCAAAATTGAAGAAGTAAAAAAGGAAGAAAAACCAATGAAGGAAATAAAGAAGAGAGAAGTTAAGAAAGGAGAGAAACAAGTTAGCAAATAGCTTGTTTACTATTAAACCGAATGGGACAAAAAGTTAATCCAATTGCGTTAAGACTAGGAGGTCATCAGAGCTTTTTAAGCGTTGGATACTATTCTAAAAAAATGTATCCGAAGATTACTCTTCAGGATATAAAAATTCGGGAAATGCTTTATAAAAAACTGAAGCAAGCAGGGGTTGGGAGAATTGTTATAGAAAGATCAGTCAGTACAATTAAAATTACAATATTTGTAGTTCGTCCGGGAATAGTAATAGGGCGAGGAGGAAGCGGACTTGAAGATATTAAAAGAATGGTTTTGGGAATGCTATTTGAGCCTAAGAAAGATAAAAAGAATCAACCAAGAGTGGAATTAAAGGTGGAGCCGGTTAAGGATCCTAATTTATCTGCATTTTTGGTAGCATCAAATATCTCAGATCAGCTTATAAGAAGGATGCCTTTTAGAAGAATTATGAAGCAATCAATTGAAAAGGTGATGGGGAGTGGAGCCAAGGGAGTAAGAATAGTTTTGGCAGGAAGAATCAATGGAGCAGAAATCGGACGTCGTGAGAGATTGCAGGTTGGGAAAGTATCGCTTTCAACAATTCGAGAAGATATTGATTATGCAAGCGTTCCAGCCCTTACAAAATCGGGATACATAGGGGTGAAAGTGTGGATAGACAGAGGATAGGCAAAGCTTACGATAATTTGTAATTTAATTAAATAATATGTTAACACCAAGAAGAACAAAATATAGAAAACAATTTAGACCAAAAACGGTTGAAAAACCATCTAGAGGTGGAAATTATGTAGCATTTGGAGAATTTGGATTAAAGGCTATGAATTCAGGCAATGTTTCAAGTAGACAGATAGAGGCAGGAAGAAAAGCTATGACTCATTTTACAAAAAGAGGTGGGCGTATCTGGATTCGAATTTTTCCTGATCGTCCAACTACTCGCAAGCCGCCTGAGACAAGAATGGGTGGAGGTAAAGGTGATTTGCATGAGTATGTAGCACCTGTTCAGACAGGAAGAATAATTTTTGAAATGGGTGGAATACCTGAAGTAATAGCAAGAGAAGCGATGAGATTGGCAGCAAACAAGTTGCCTATAAAATGCAGAGTAGTTGAAAGAAAATAGAAGATTATATGTTCAACTCATAGGTATATGAGCTTCAACATATTTTTAAAATAAATTAGACTTTAAAAGTATATTAAAAAAATGAAAAAGAAAGATTTAGAAAATTTACGTATGAAAACAAAAGAGGAGCTTAGCACTCTTGCAGCTTCACTTTGGGTTGAGATAATGAAGGTACAAATAGACAAGAGAACTAGTGGAAAAGTAAAAAATATGAATGAGGCAAAAAATAAAATGAAAGATAGAGCGAGAATCTTAACAATTATTGGAGAAAAGATGAAGGAGGTAAAGCATGTCTAAAAAAACATTTATTGGGGAAGTCGTTTCAGACAAAATGAAAAACACTGTAATCGTTGCGATTGAAAGAAATATTGCACATCCTCGCTATGGGAAATTGATTAAAAGAACACAAAAACTTATGGCTGACAAGAGTGGAATGGATGTTATTGTTGGTGACATTGTTAAGATTGAAGAGATCAGACCAATGAGTAAAAATAAAAATTTTAAAGTAGTGAAAAAGGAAAATGGTAGCAAATCTACCTAATAATAAATTAATTAAATATGGTACAACACAGGACAAAATTAATAGTAGCAGACAACTCAGGAGTTAAAGAGTTGATGGTAATTCATATTTATGGTGGATCAACGAGAAGAAAAGGACATATTGGTAGTATTCTTGGATGCGTTGTGAAAAGATCACTTCCGAATACCCAATTTAAAAAAGGGGATAAGGTGAAAGCAGTATTAGTGCGTTCAAGAAAAGAATATAAAAGAATTGATGGGACCTATATTAGATTTTCAGAGAATGCTGGGGTTGTTATAGAGAATGCAGAAACAAAAAACCCTGTAGGCACAAGAATTTTTGGTCCTATAGCACGAGAAATTAAGGAAGAAGGTTTTGCAAAAATTGCGTCTTTAGCAAATCACGTTGTTTAAGGAAGGAATTATAATAAAATGAAAATAAAAAAAGGAGATACAGTTCGAATTACTCGAGGAAAAGATAAGGGGAAAGAGGGAGTCGTTGAAAAAGTGAAGGCAGGAACAATTGTTGTTCCAGGAGTAAACGAATTCAAGAGACATATAAAGAAAAGCGCAACTGGACAGAAGTCTGAAATTGTTACTATTACTAAACCAATGCAGGCTTCAGTGGTTGCACTGATTTGTCCAAAGTGTAAAAAGCAAACACGTATTGGTTATGTGATAAAAGAAAACGGAAAAATGAGAATTTGTAGAAAATGCAAAAAAGAGATTTAGAAAAACATTAAAGCTATGAAAGTACAAGCGTCAATTAAAAAAAGATGTAAAAAATGTAAGGTTATAAAAAGACGAGGAGTCCTGTTTATAATTTGTGAGATTCCAAAGCATAAACAGAGACAGGGGTAAATTAAGATAATACGAAAAATAATACTATGCAAACATATAAAGAAACATTTGAGAAAGAAATCGTAAAAAAGCTTCAGCAAGATTTGGGGCTTAAGAATGTAATGTCTGTGCCAAGGCTAAAAAAAATAGTAGTAAATACCAGCACTAAGGACTTTCTTTCTGATAAGAAAAACTTGGAACGTGCAGCAGAAGATTTAGGAATAATTACTGGACAAAAAGCAAGGGTAGCTCGAGCTAAGGTGTCGATTGCAACATTTAAATTAAGAGAAGGGGATAAACTTGGTTTAGTCGTAACGCTAAGAGGTAAGCGGATGTATGATTTTTATGAAAAACTTGTTAAAATTGTCTTCCCTCGGGTTCGTGACTTTTCGGGAGTATCTGAAAAGTGGTTGGATGGGCAGGGGAATTTAAGTATTGGTTTTTCAGAAAATACAGTATTTCCGGAAATAGATCCAGGAAAGGTAGAGAAAATACGATCCTTACAGGTAACAATTGTTACAAATGCAGAGGATAATAAGCAAGCAAAAGCATTATTTGAAGCAATGGGTATGAAATTTAAGAAAAATTAAAACATATGGCAAAAAAATCAAGCATAGTTAAGTTTCAACATAAACAGAAATTTAAAACAAGAGAAGTAAATAGATGTGCTCTATGTGGACGTTCTCGTGCATATTTGCGCCGTTTTGGTTTGTGTAGAATTTGCTTTAGAGAAAAAGCACTGAAAGGAGAATTACCAGGAGTAACAAAGGCGAGTTGGTAAGTAAAAAAAATATATGTATACAGTAGGCGACTTTTTAATTCAAATAAAAAATGGGTACATGGCTCGTAAGAAAGAGTTAGTAGTTCCTTACGCAAAGATAGTGTTATCAATGGGGCAAATTCTAGCAAAAGAGGGATATATAAAGACAGCAGAGGTTGTGGACAGTAACGGGAGAAAGATGATTACCATAAAATTGCTCTATAAAAACAAAAGACCAGCGTTAAAAGATGTCAAGTTAGTTTCAAAACCATCTCTTCACCGTTATGTAACAAAATCAAGAATTAGAAGATTTGCGGGAAATTTTGGGATTTCAGTTGTTTCAACAAGTAGAGGAGTCATGACAGGAAAGGAGGCCCTGCAGCAAGGAGTTGGTGGAGAGTTATTGTGCGAGATCTCCTAGCTACATTTAAATATTTATGTCAAATAATATTGGGAAAAAACTAATAAAAATAGAAGATGGAGTACAGATTCAGGTCAATGATAGCGAAGTAGTGGTAACTGGAGCGAAGGGCTCTTTAACAGCAAGGATTCCTGAAGGTGTAGAAATAGAGATAACAGACGGAAGCGCAAAAATTAAAAGAGCTGTGAAGGACCCCAATTCAGGGAAGTATGCAGGTCTAATTCGTGCAATTCTATTCAATATGGTAGAGGGTGTTTCAAAGGGATTTAAAAAAGATTTGGAACTCTCAGGGGTAGGATATAGAGCAAAAGTGGAAGGTAGAGATTTAGTTCTTAATGTAGGGTTTGCAAATGCCGTAAGGATATCTCCTCCGGAAGGGATTACTATTGCGGTTTCTGAAAACACCATTTCAGTAAGTGGTATTGATAAAGCACTGATTGGTGATATTGCATCAAAAATTCGTGAGGTAAGAATCCCTGATCCTTATAAAGCAAAAGGAATTAAGTATGCAGGTGAGAAAATAAGAAGAAAAGTAGGAAAGGCCGCAAAGGCAGTCGGAGGAAAATAGCTGCTTAAAATATGCAGCCCTAATAAAATAGGAGTATAAAATATTAAAATTATGAAAAGTACAAAAGAAGAAAAAATTAAAAAAGCAAGAATTGAAAGAAGGAAATTGAGGACAAGAAAAAAGATATTATCTATGTCTACCTCGCCAAGACTTTCTGTTTTTCGCTCAAACATGAAAATGTATGCGCAAATTATTGATGATAAGAAAGGTGTGACCATGGTATCTGTCCATGAAAAAGAATTACAAGACGCAGTTGGTACAAAGATGGATAGATCTGGGAAATTAGGAGAGTTAATTGCAAAAAAAGCACTCGATAAAAAAATTGAAGGAGTAGTCTTTGATAAAGGATCATATAGATATCATGGGCGTGTGAAAGCATTTGCGGAAGGTGCACGAAAGGGAGGATTAAAATTTTAATATATGGATAACAATAATTCTATGGAAAAATTTGAAGAAAAGGTAATTCAAGTTTCCCGAGTCTCAAAAAAGACAAAAGGGGGGAATAAGGTTAGATTTGCTGCATTGGTGGTAGTGGGTGATAGGCGAGGAAAAGTTGGAATTGGACTTGGGAAGTCTGGTGATGTGGCACAGGCAATAGCAAAGGCCGTGTCATATGCTAAGAGAAGGATGATTTTTGTACCAATACATAATGAAACAATCACGCAGCAGATCAGAGTAAAAAAAGGTGCCGCACAAGTGCTCTTAAAGCCTGCACCCAAGGGTACCGGAATTATTGCAGGTGGTGCGATTAGAAGTGTTGTTGAAGTAGCTGGAATTAGAAATATATCATCCAAGATTTTAGGATCTTCTAATAAGGCAGGAAATGCTCAGGCAACATTTATGGCATTAACGCAACTTGCACAAGACTATGAAGCAAGGGAGAATATTTAATATGCAGCTACACAATTTACCAAAAATAACAACAAAAGGATTAAGGCGCGTAGGGCGTGGGCATGGATCAGGACGCGTTAAAACTTCAGGAAGAGGAACGAAGGGTCAAAAAGCAAGAAGAGATATTAAGCTTCATTTTGAGGGTGGTGCTCTTCCTTTAATAAAGCGTTTACCGTTCTTGAAGGGTAAGGGCAGAAATAAAACAATTAATCATGCTCCTATCGTTTTAAATGTTAAAGATTTTAAAGGACTTCCTGAAAAAACAGTGATTGATTTAGATTTTCTTAAAAAGTATAAACTAGTAGATATTGATAAAGCGAAGACGTATGGCGTAAAAATATTAGGAGACGGAGAGGTAACAGTTTCTCTAATAGTTAATTTTCCAGTTTCAAAAATAGCTAAGACAAAGATAGAAAAAGCGGGCGGGACAGTTTCCGTATGAATCTTTTTTTAAAACTTTTTAGAAATAGCGTAAGAGATAGGGAAATTCGAAAGAAAATCCTTATTACGCTTTTTCTGCTCCTCATATTCAAGTTGTTTGCGCACATACCAGTTTCTGGTGTAAATATAGCACAACTAAAAAATCTTTTTGCCCAAAATCAGCTCTTAGGGTTTTTGGATATCTTCTCAGGAGGAACACTTTCCAATTTTTCGATTTTAGCCCTAGGATTAAACCCGTATATTTATGCGTCAATAGTCTTACAACTTTTGACAATTGTTTACCCAAAGCTTGAGGCGCTAGCTAAGGAAGGGGAGTATGGGAAGCAAAAAATAAATCAATACACACGCTACATAACAATCCCGCTCGCAATAGTTCAGGGGATAGGTATGTATGCTCTTTTAAGAAATCAAAACATCGTTTCAAGTCTTTCGCCATTGGAAATTGTGTCTTTTATTGCCACATTAACTTGTGGAACGATGATTGCTATGTGGATTGGGGAACTTATCTCTGAGCAGGGTATTGGGAACGGAATTTCAATTCTTATTTTTGCGGGAATTGTTGGTCAAATACCAGTTATGTTTATGCAAACGGTTACAACAATCACCGCTGAGCAATTCTTAAATATAGGTGTTATCATTGTTTCTGCAGTTCTTCTTGTGGCTGCAGTTGTTGCAATTAATGAGGCTGTAAGGCGTGTACCGATTTATTATGCGAAACGGGTGAGAGGTTCTAAGATGCTTGGGGGTCAATCAACACATCTGCCATTAAAATTGAATCAGGCAGGAGTTATTCCAATAATTTTTGCTGTTTCTTTAGTATTACTTCCTTCTGTTGTGGCTAATTTTTTAATGACTACTCGCAACAATACGCTTTCTATAATTGGAACAAGTATTTCAACGTACCTTGACCCAAACGGCATACTTTATAATACTTTGTATTTCCTATTGGTTGTAGGATTTACCTATTTTTATACTGCTGTAGTTTTTAATCCATCAAAAATAGCTGAGGAAATACAAAAGTATGGTGGGTTTATACCTGGGGTAAGACCGGGTAAGCCGACTGCATCATTTTTAAACTTTATTGTTACAAGAATAACTCTTGCTGGTGCAGTATTTTTAGGTATAATTGCAGTATTGCCGAATATAGGACGCGTGATAACCGGAAATCAGACGCTTCTTATAGGGGGAACAAGTATTTTAATTGTTGTATCAGTTGTTATTGAAACTGTTAAAATATTAGATACGCAAATGGTAACAAAAAGTTATGAGAAGTTTTTAAAATAAAAAATTACTTAATATATGAAGCTAATATTAATAGGTATCCAGGGAAGCGGTAAGTCCACACAAGGAAATATACTTTCTGAGAAATTGCATATTCCCTATCTTTCTTCAGGACATATATTCCGTGAAATGGCAAAGGAGAAAACTCCTATTGGTCGCTACATTAAAGAGACTATGAATGCAGGATTTTTAATCCCAGATGATAAAACACTTGAGATAGTTATTGAGTATTTAGGGCGATCAGAATATCAGAGTGGTTATATTCTTGATGGATTTCCTAGAACTGTTCCGCAGGCTGAAGCGTTTCCAAATGGAGTAGAGAAGGTAATTTATCTTCGGGTGACTGACAAAGAGGCTTTATGGAGGTTAGCTGGTCGTGACGAAGAAGGAGTGCGTGAAGATAACACATTGAAAGCTATTCTGAAGCGTATAAATGAATTTCATACAAAAACAGAGCCAGTAATTGAATATTATAGAGAAAAGGGTAAACTGCTTGAAATAAATGGTGAAAGAAATATAGAAGAAATTGCCTCTGAGATACTTTCAAATATCCAGAAATAAATGATAAAACCTCAAATTCTAGGAATTACAGGAGCGTTCGGAAGTGGGAAATCTACTGCTTCTGAATATATTGTTTCATTAGGGTATAAAAAAATAAGCTTATCGAAGTTCTTAGAGGATGAGCTTGTATCATTAGGAGAAACAGCCATAACACGTGAAAAACTCCAAGACCTTGGTAACTCCTGGCGTACTGAGTATGGAAGTGGTGTATTGGGGAAAAAAGCTGTTGAATTAATTCTCACAAATAAGTTCGATAGAGTAGTTGTGGAGGGTATTCGAAATATTGAAGAAATTGGTGAGCTAAAAAAAATAGGAACAGTGACTTTAATTGCTCTCATGGTTGATAGAAGTGTTAGGTATAAGAGGTTGGAGAAGTTGACAAGAAGAGAGAAATTAACGCCTGAGTTGTTTGAGAAATTAGACGCAAGAGATTTGGGGCTGGGAGAGAGCGACTCTGGACTCCAAACAGCTCTTTGTATTGCTCTGTCAGACATATATATAAATAACAATACAAACGAGAAAGATTTATTCATTAAAATCGAAGATGTAATAAAGAGTTTGGGGAGATAGGAGAAAATATTTTTAATCAGCATATTTTAAAATGCAAAATATATACGTTTTAATAGGACCACCGTTATCCGGGAAAGAGACACAAGGAGAACTGCTGGAAATTTCTTTGGGAGGTATTCCTAGATTTTCAATGGGACATTTAATCCGTGAGGCAAGAAATACGGATCAGAAATTTGAAAATGCGTATCAAAAATATAGTATGCAGGGAAAACACTTACCAAATGATATAAAATTTTCGCTTTTAGCGGATAAAATGAATAAGGCAAATCAATCTGGTTTTATTCTGGACAATTTTCCTGCAACTGCAGAAGATGTAGAATACCTAGAGAGATATCTTGTTGGGAAAGATTTGAAGATAAAAACTGTAATAGTGCTAAACGTTTCGGGAGATGAAACAAAAAAACGTTTTGAAATAGCGAGAAATAGGAGGGGTCGCGCAGATGATACAATTAAAAACATTCTCGATAGAAGAGAAATACAAGATACTGATCGTATGGCAGTGCTAAATCATTATGAAAAGATGGGGGTATTAAAAATGATTAATGGAGAGCAGTCTGTAGAGAAAGTTCATCAGGATATATTAAGGGAGATTGATCAATCGTAAATTTTAACAAATGAAAAATAATACTAAGACGAATAGTCAAATAGAGATTATGGAAAAGGCAGGAGAGATGCTTGGAGTAGTTTTGGCAGAAACTTTAGAGCTTGTTAAGCCTGGGATAACAGAGCTTGAGTTGGATAGCTTTGCGGATAAACGAATAGTAGAGTTGGGTGGTTTTCCCGGATTCAAGAAGGTTGAGGGGTATAAACATGCTATTTGTGTGGCAACCAATGATATTGTGGTTCATGGTATCCCGAAAAAAAGGATTCTTCGGGAAGGGGATATCATAGCGGTAGACGCTGGAGTATTTCTAGACGGTTTTCACTCTGATATGGCTGAGACAGTTGTAGTTGGAAAAGCAAAGAATAATGAGATTTACCAATTTTTAGATTCTGGTAAACGGGCTATGTACGCTGGTATTATGCAGGCAAAGCCAGGTAATCGTGTTGGAGATATTTCAAAAGCAATACAAGAGATAGTGGAAAAACAAGGAGGATATTCAGTTGTACATTCTCTGGTCGGGCATGGTGTAGGAAAAGACCTTCATGAAGATCCGCAAATTCCAGGTTATTTGCGTGGGAAAATAGAGAAAACACCGCTTCTTGTTCCTAATATGACCATTGCTGTTGAAGTTATTTACAATATGGGTGCGCAGGAAGTTGAGTATGAGGGTTCAGACGACTGGACAATAGCGACTAAAGATCATTCTTTGTCTGGTGTTTTCGAAAGAACAATCGTTATAACTGATGTAGGACCAAAACTTTTAACACACTTTCCAGGAGAGCAACTATAGCCTTGATATGAGGCTTAGTATCTGATAGAATATACAAATACTTAAGCTCTCTTAGAGGAATCTCAAGGGAGAATTTTTGAGTTTAGGGATATACGGATGGCGCATCAAGGTTCAATCGAAGTAGACGGAATTGTAAAAGAGGTTTTACCTAACACTTTATTTAGAGTTGAAATAGAAGGTGGAAGGGTAGTTCTTTGTCACCTCTCAGGTAAGATGAGGATTCATTTTATAAAAATTTTACCTGGAGATAGGGTACGGATAGAAATGACGCCATACGATAAAACAAAGGGAAGAATTACCTTTAGGCATAGGAGCTAAAATTTAATCATTGGTGAATTGTAAAAGTTATTCACTATTTTCTTAACAAATATGAGAGTTGCAGGTGTAAATGTACCAGACGGAAAAAGAGCAGATATCGCACTTACCTATATTTATGGGGTAGGTCGTTCTAACGTGAAAGAAATTTTAGTAAAAGCTAAAATAGAACCTGATAGAAGAATAAATACTCTATCTGAGGAAGAGTTAACGCAAATTCAGAAAGCACTTGATTCAATTAAAATTGAAGGAGATTTAAGGGGTGAAATCTTTGAAGATATTAAGCGCCTTAAAAATATAAGTTCTTATAGGGGATTAAGACATGCAAGAAATCTTCCAGCACGGGGTCAAAGAACTCGTTCTAATGCTCGCACAAAACGTGGAAAGAGAGTCACTATCGGAGCGATCAAAAAAGAAGTAGCTGAAAAAATGGGTCTCAATAAGTAGAAGAGAACAATAAATAATATGGCAAAGGTACAAGCAAAAACAAAAAAGAAAAAAATGGTGACAACGTCATCAGGTCGTGTATATGTAAGTACAACATTTAACAATACAATTGTTACTGTAACAAATGAGAAAGGTGATGCTCTTTCATGGAGTTCATCAGGGAATATGGGTTACAAGGGAACAAGAAAGTCAACTCCATTTGCAGCAACTCAAGCTGTTGATGAGGCATTAAAACGAGCAAGAGAAGCTGGTCTTCAAACGGTAGAGGTATTCATTAAAGGTCCTGGTGTTGGACGTGATGCTGCCCTGCGTGCAGTTAGAAATTCTGGTCTTACAATTTCAATGATAGCAGATGTAACGCCGATTCCACACAATGGAGTAAGGGCAAAGAAAAAGAGAAGAGTATAAAAATATATTATAAATATTTATTATGGCAAGATATACAGGACCAAAACATAGACTAGCAAGACTTGAGGGTGTAAATATTCTTGAGAAAACATCTAATTCTCTTGAGCGCAGACTTAATATTATTCCTGGAATTCATGGCAAGAAAGGAAGAAGAAAAACATCAGAGTATGGGTTGCAGTTAAGGGAAAAGCAAAAGCTCAAAAAAATATATGGACTTTTGGAAAAACAATTCAGGAATTACGTTGATCTTGCGCAGAGTAAGAAAGCAAATACAGAAGATGCCTTAGTTCAACTCCTTGAAACAAGACTGGACAATATTGTTTATCGTTTGGGATTTGCTCGATCTAGGAATCAGGCTCGCCAAATGGTTTCACACAAGCATGTGTTTGTAAACGGGAAAAAAGTAAACATCCCTTCATATAGGGTGAAAGAAGGAGACGCAATTACTTTTTCAACAAAAATGATTAAGGCTGAAGATGAAGAAACAAGAGCGGTTTTACCTTTTGTTGAAAGAGAAGCAGATGCAGGTAAGCTCATGAGGCTTCCTGAGAGCAAAGATGTGCCAAATCCTGTAGATTATCAATTGGTTATTGAATTTTACTCTAGATAGTAGTACAATAACGATTATAGAAGCCTAGCGTATGGGTTATTACTCATATTGTGTAGGCTTCAATTCTGTCATTTTGGAGTTATTAATATGATCAGTCCTAAATTTAAAGTTGTCGAAGAAAATACACAAGAAAATTATACAAGATTTGTTTTTGAGCCATTAGAGCCTGGCTTCGGAAACACCTTAGGAGTTGCGCTTCGTCGCGTTCTACTAACTGGTATTGAAGGATCAGCAGTTACCTCAGTAAAAATTAACGGAGTAAAGCACATGTTCTCCACCCTTCCAGGATTAAAAGAAGATATTATTGAGCTTATACTTAATATTAAAATGTTAAGAGTTAAAATGGCTGAAAGTAAAAAGGAAGCTAAATTGACACTTGAAGTGACAGGGCCAGGAGATGTTACTGCATCTAATATAGAAGTAGCAGACGGTATAGAGATAGTAAACGCTGATCACTACTTAGGTTCTCTTTCTGATAAAAAATCAAAACTAGAAATGGAAATGACAGTTGAGCGTGGTCTTGGGTATTCGCTTGCAGAGGAAAGAAAGATCTCAACAATTGGAGTTATTCCAATTGATGCAATATTCTCACCTGTTGTAAGAGTAAATTATAAGGTAGAGCAAACGCGCGTAGGACGTCAAACAAACTACGATAAGCTCGTTTTAGATGTATGGACTGACGGAACAATTGTTTCTTCAGTTGTTTTGGAGCAAGCAGCTCGTATTTTAGTCTCATATTTTATGAGAGTATACGAACAAGATGAGGATGTTGTAGCTGAGCAAATCATATCTTCACCAAAATTATCAGATGACGTAGCGAGAATGACAGTTGATGAGTTAGACTTGCCAACAAGAATTTATAACTCATTAAGAAATGCTGGAATAGAAACTGTTGGTCAACTTCTAACAACTCCTAAAAAAGAATTAATGAACTATAGAAACCTTGGGGCAAAATCACTCTCCGTTATTGATGAAAGCCTTAAGGAAAAAGGAATAGATTTCAACATCTAAAGTTCTGCTTTAAAAATTTCGGTTTGATACATATTAATGCGTCTTAACCGACGCTTTTTTTATAAAAGATGAGAAAAAGAGTATTTGGTAAAAAATTAAAAAGAACAACGAATCAAAGAAAGGCGCTTTTTAGATCGCTCACGCAAGCGCTTGTTTTGCATGGTAGAATAAAAACAACGGAAGCTAAAGCAAAAGCGATAAAAGGAGAAATTGAAAAATTAATAACTTACGCAAAAAATAACAAAGAAAACGCTTATAACCATTTGCAGCACCATGTACATCCGAAAACAGCTGAAGGAATTATAGTAATAGCACCAGTGTTTGAGAACAGACCAGGAGGATATACAAGAATTATAAGAATTGGTGGAAGAAAAAAGGATAACGCAGCGATGGTATTATTGGAGTTTGTAGAAAAAACACAGTCTGTAATTGTTGAAAAACCCAAGAAAGATGAGAAAAAAACGGTTGAAAAAGCGCCTCAAGCAGACGATAAAAAGATAAAGAAAGGAAAGGATGCAAAATCTAACAAAACCAACAAAAAGTAAAGAAATAGTTCGTTCATGGCATCTTGTGGATGCAAACGGAGCAATTTTAGGCAGAACAGCCACAATGATTGCTGAATCCCTTATGGGAAAAGGAAAGTCATATTTTGCAAAGAATATGGATTGCGGAGATTACGTTGTGGTGATAAATGCAGCCATGGTTAAAGTTACTGGCAACAAGGAAAAAAACAAGATATACACGAGATATTCAGGTTATCCAGGTGGACTTCATTCAAAGCGTTTGGAAGAGGTAAGAGAATCTAAGCCAACAGAAATTATAAGACATGCAGTTTCAGGAATGCTTCCGAAAAATAAATTAAGAGAGCAGATGTTAAAGCGACTCTATATATATAAGGATACAGAACATCCATACGAGGACAAATTAAAAAGTAAAAATGTGAAACTTAAAAATGAGGAGAAATAAAAATGGATAAAATAGAGATAAAAACAAAATCATCAAAAAATTACATAACTGCGGTAGGCAGACGCAGAGAGGCTGTTGCGCGTGTAAGAATATATACTGCGGCAGGTAAAATTGAGGTTTTTGGTGAAGAGAGAAAAAGAGGGGACATAGTAATAAATAAAAAGCCTGTTATGGAGTATTTTTCTTTTGCGTCTTCCGCATCAAAATATAAAAAATTATTGGGTGAAACAGGAGTAGATGGGAAATATGTAATTTCAGCAAGAATTACTGGAGGAGGTCTTAATGGACAGCTAGAAGCATTTGTTCATGGAGTAGCGCGCGCATTGGATAAAATAGATAAAGAGAAGCATCACAAGGTGCTCTCAGACAACGGTTATCTTACTCGTGACCCGAGAACTCGTGAGCGACGTAAGGTAGGAAACGCTGGAAAAGCACGTCGTAAAAAGCAATCGCCAAAGCGATAGAGCTCAAGTTTTATTTCAATTTTATTTTCCGTATTATTCAACAGCTTTTTTTATTACATCAAAAGAAAATCCCCGGGATAGAAGAAGGCGCATCATTTTTTCTTTGAATTGAGTCTTGTCTAAATGAGAGTAAATTCTTTTTTTTCTTTCAACAAATGCTCTTGCGGTTACTAAGTCGTCTTGTGTATCTTTTGAGATCACATTTATAATATCATCGCTTATTCCCTTTTTCTTCAACTCATAGGAAATAAAGTATTTGCTTTTTCCTTTATAGTTCTGTCTACTACGAGCAAAACTTTTCCCGAATTCTTCATCGTTTAAAAAATTTAATTCTTTAAGCCGTAGAATTGTTTGTGAGATAATATTACTTACAAACCCTTTTTTTGTTAAATAATTCTCAATTTCTTTAGTACTTCTTGCTCGTAAAGACAAATATCTTGCAGCACTATTGAATGCATATTGTGGATCGTTGGGGTGTTCATTACTGAAGAGCTTCTTCCTCATTTTCCTCTTTTGTTTCCTCTACTCCCACTTCTATCATGGGTTTTTGTGATTCTGATTTTTTCATTACTTCATCAACTATTTTTTTTGCAGTATCTTTATGTTCGGTAAGATATGCTTTTGCCGATTCTCTTCCTTGCCCAAGCATTAGTTCGCCATATCGTAAGAATGCTCCAGATTTTTGAATTACTCCTGTTTCAATTCCCACATCTAAAATATTACCCTCACGAGAGATTCCGATACCACCCATTACGTCGAATTCAGCAACACGAAAAGGTGGAGATACTTTATTTTTTACAACCTTGACGCGCGTTCTATTTCCAATCACTTTATCCCCATCTTTTAATGTCTCAATCTTTCTAACATCAAGCCTAATTGATGCGTAAAATTTCAAAGCCATCCCTCCGGTAGTTGTTTCAGGGTTACCAAACATAACTCCAATTTTTTGCCTAAGCTGATTGGTAAATATGACAATAGTTTTAGATTTTGAAATTGCAGCAGTAAGTTTTCTTAGGGCTTGAGACATAAGCCTTGCTTGCATTCCCATAACTGCGTCTCCCATTTCTCCTTCTATTTCAGCACGAGGAACAAGTGCTGCAACAGAGTCAATTACTATTACATCTACTCCTCCCGACCTAATAAGTTGTTCAGTGATTTCAAGCGCTTGTTCTCCTGTGTCTGGTTGAGAAATAATAAGATCCTCTAGCTTTACGCCAATAGTCTGAGCCCATAATGGGTCAAGTGCGTGTTCCGCATCTATAAATGCTGCTATTCCCCCAATTTTTTGAGCTTCTGCGATAACTGAAAGGCAAAGAGTAGTTTTCCCTGATGCCTCAGGTCCAAATATTTCAATAATGCGTCCTCGGGGAAATCCCCCAACTCCGAGTGCTAAGTCTAAGGCTAGTGCACCTGTTGGAATTACTTCTATAGCCATTTTTCCTGCCGAGTCACCAAATTTCATAATGGACCCTTTCCCATATTGTCTTTGAATTTGTTCCATTGCCATATTAATTGCTTGAAGACGTTGGGAGGAGGATGCGGAAGCGTTTGCTGCAGTGGTTGATAAGCCGTTTGTGGTGTTTGCTTTTGGTTTTGCCATATTCTTTTAATTCTTGTTCTTTTCGAGTTTTATTGTAACAACTTTCGTATTAATTTCAATCATACTCACTATATCAAAAAGTAGCAAAATATTCATTTCGGTAAAAATTTGGTAAAATCACTTGTTACGGGATGTAGTATAGTGGTAGTACGCTGCGCTGGGGGTGCAGTAGTCCGCGTTCGATTCGCGGCATCCCGACACTGAGAGAAGAGCCGGCGGAAAGCTCCGCCGGTGAAAGTCCCGCAATCGCGGGACGGATTGAGTCAAAGCCCTTTTTAAAATTGGCGTAAACACAGCCATCCTCTAAAAAGAAGTTCGAGCCGACATGTTTTGCTAGATTTGCCAAATCTAGTTGGTTATTTTTTGCGCGCGCTATTTTGTCGCATGACGATGCGACATTTATGAATTCCCTAAGAGGTTCGAGCGAGCGAGAACCTCCCTCCTCCAAAACCTCTATCTTTTCCTGAATTTTTATCTTTTCTTCAAAGAGTTCATTCTTCTTTCTCTTGTAGTTATCGCCCTCAATGTCCCCCTCAAGATAACTATCAAGAAGAATGTCCATCTTCTTATCGAGAGACGAAGCTTCCTCTTTTAATTTTCTCATCCTTACATCCGATAAGCCTTTTTCGGATATTTCATCCCTTTCTACTAACCCCAGCCACCGGTCGCGCCATGAGGTAGGGATGGAAACGGATAAAACAATTTTTCTTAATTGGTCTTCAAGTTCTTGGGCAGTCACCATTTTTTGGGAACACGGACCCATCTTTTTGGTACAGCGGTAATAAATATAAGTTGCCGAACGGTTAGTCCCTTTATAAAACTTTACATGCCTTTCGGCAGTTACGGAAGCACCGCACTCTTTACAGCGAAGAAGACCCAAAAACGTAAAGACCGGAAGCTTACTATTTTGCCTAACTTTTCTATTTAACTTTTCCTGGACTTTATTGAACAACTCTTTAGAGATGAAAGTCTTGTGGGTCCCGAGATGATACTCGCCGTTGTATTTTAAAATGCCGATGTAGAATTTGTTGGACAATATCTTTCTGACTTGGTTAAGGTGTAAAGGCTTTCCGTTTTCCTTTTTTATCCCCAATTTTAAAAAGTAATTTGAAATATCCGTAAAGGTTTTATCCTGTTCGCAAAACAACTCAAATGCCCCTTTTATGGCCCGAGCTTCGTTTGGGACTATATCAATGCCTCGAGTCTTCGGGTTGTTGGAATAACCATAGGTAGTCTTCCCAGGCCAGACGCCATTTCGTATCTTTTGCCGAAGCCCCCTTTTAACATTCTCGCTAAGATTGTCGATGTAATATTTGCTTTGGCCGAAGGCGATATTTAACATGAACTTTCCCTGTGGAGTGTTATCAAACCAAAATGTAGGAAACTTTAAATCCTTTAATTTTCCGGTATCAAGCAAATAGATGATCTTGCCCCCGTCAATAGAATTTCTTGCAAGTCTGTCCGGATGCCAAGCAAGAATACCACCGGCTCTGCCTCTTTCGATAAGTTGCATGACTTTAGCAAATTTTTCCCGTCCTGGGGCTTTGGCGGTCTTTGCCTCTTCAATAACTTCGAGGATCTCAAGCTTCTCCCGTTTTGCGAACTCAAAAAGCTCAGCAATTTGCGCTTCAATGGATAAAACCTGCTTATCGGCTTCGTCTCTTGATTTACGGCAGTAAATTATGTATTTCATGGCAGTTAAAATTTTCGCGTTTATCTCCTCTTCTTTTTTGGCTTGTGTTTACGCCAATTTCAAAAAGGGCTTTGACTCAATCCGTCCCGCGATTGCGGGACTTTCACCGGCGGAGCTTTCCGCCGGCTCTTCTCTCAGTGTCGAGATCTATGAAAAAGTTAGAACTCTTCTTTGTTAGCTCGGCCGCTTCGCGGCCTCGCCAAAACATGTCGGCTCGAATTTGAAACGCGAAAATTTTTTTCAATTTAAAATGGCCGCTCTGGTTGAACACAACAGGATCTCTCCAATTGTCCAAAGCGGCCATCAAAAAAGAGATCCAAAAATGTTGTGTTCGATTTTAATATACCAGTTTCACGAGTTTAATCAACTAAGAGTATCTATAACAAATATATAGTTTTGCTACAATTAAAAAAGATGTGAACATCTAGTATGAAATTTCCCATTAAGAAATTGTCCGAGTTTAGAACAACTATTAAATCATCAAAGAGATTGCTGGGGTTACTTTGGAACATTGATAAATGGCTATTTACAGGAAATTTGATTTCAGTAAGTGTTCCAGCAATTATTCCTTTTGTTAACGCTTATATCTATAAGCTTATTATTGATTTAATTATTGCGGGAGTCGGTAGTACTGACTTTGACTATCAGCAACTTTTTTGGCTTATAGCCATGAGAGTAGGCACACTTTTTATACAAGATGCTGCTTTTTCTGCACAAAACTATTTTGAAATGCTTCTTTGGACGAAATTTCCTGTGCATCTTTATCAAGCTGTTCTTACAAAACTATCAGATTTAGATGTTCAATACTTTGAAGATAGTTCTTTTAAAGATAGATTGGAAAAGGTAAGAGAGGCATATGCATGGAGGCCGTTAAATATGCTCTCACATCTGTTCTACAGCTTCCAAGGCGTATTACAAGTTTTAATTGCACTAGTTGCAATAGCAACCCTTAATTGGTTTTTAATCTTTTTAATCCTTCTTGTGGCTATCCCAACATTTGTGAATCAAACTCACTACGCAAAAATCACTTGGGGTGTATGGCAGGATAACTCTCCCTATAGAAAGAAGTTTTGGTACTTATCAGATTTAATTCAGGGGGGACAAAGTGTGAAAGAGATAAAAATTTTTCAAATGGCCCCAAAGTTTTTGTCTGAACTGACTAACATCTATAACAAGTTTGTTAAAGACAATGCAAAAGTAGCTAAAAAGCAACTTCGTACAAATATCTTATTTAACATGCTTGGTACGGGTGTATATATTGGAATTGAGATCTTTATTATTCTTGCTGCCGTTGCAAAGAGGATTTCTATAGGGGATATAACCTACTTTACAGCTGTAGTTAGTAATTTCCAAAATGGAGTCAATGGATTATTCCGTAATACTTCTCAATTGTTTGACCAAAGTCTTTATGTTCAGGAGATGTTTGAAGTTTTAGATATTAAGTCAAAAATAACCCAACCTGCTAATGCTGTAAAAATAGACATACATGAAGGACCTAAAATTGAGTTCAGAAATGTAAGTTTTATTTATCCCGGGGCCGGAGAAAAAATCCTCAATGATTTTTCCCTGACAATTGAACCGGGTCAGAAGATTGCGTTTGTTGGAGAAAATGGCGCTGGTAAAACAACAATTGTGAAATTATTAGCCCGATTTTATGATGTAAACGAAGGGGAAATCTTAGTAAATGGCATTAACCTTAAAGAACTTGATTTACCAACTTGGTATAAAACTTTAGGGGTTCTCTTTCAAGACTTTATTAGGTATGAGTACCCATTTCACGAGAATATATACTTTGGAAAGATTTTTGAGCCTGAAAATATTGAGGAAATTAAGCATGCTGCAAAATTGGCAGGAGCAGATACCGTAGCTTCACAGTTACCTAAGGGCTACGACCAAATGCTTGGAAAGACTTTTGAGGGAGGGATTGATTTATCTGCAGGCCAATGGCAAAAAGTGGCGCTAGCAAGAGGTTTTCTACGAGATGCCCCTATTCTAATATTAGATGAGCCAACGGCAGCAATTGACGCGAAAGCGGAAGCAGAGATATTTGATAGGGTGGAAAGGTTATCTAAAGATAAAACTGTAATTATAATTTCCCATAGATTTTCTACCGTAAGAAATGCCGATAAGATTTACGTGATAGAGAAAGGTAAAATAAAAGAAGATGGCAGCCACGAACAGCTTATGAGGGAAAATGGAACTTATGCAACCCTATTTAACCTTCAAGCAAAAGGTTATAAATAAACTTTTTTTCCCAAAAGACAATTAACCCATCGAGTGGCGGCACACTATTTTCTATTTCTTGAGGCATATCGACGAAGAGATTCACTACCGACAAGGGCACCCATGAAGCTTACTGATGCTAGAAAGGATGCTGCAGCTCTATTGTGAGAATCTTTCCCAACCTCTTTACTATCATCTTTCTTAAGATCCTCCTCCAGATACTTTAATACCATGTCTCTTTTTTCCTCTACTGGAAGTTCTTCGAAGCCATCTAGTTTTTCTTTGTTCTCTTCGTAGAAGTCCTTTACTTGATCTGGTATCGCTTGCTCTAATCCTTCAAAAGTAAACCCTTGCAAAGGGAGGGGGTCAACATCGTCAACTTGATCTTTGATTTTAGCTTCATTTCTTGCGTCTCCATATGCTACTGAATCGTAAGTAACTGATGGAAGGAATGTTGCCATAGATGCAAGACCCGCTATACCCATTGCCGCATTTAGACCCTTCCACCCACGATGCTCATTTCTTGGGGATTGTTCCCTCAACGTGTCTTCTTGACCCAACTGATCTTGCTGTTCTTCTTCCATATAGTAAAGTGAGTTTAACAACTCTCAAATTTTCTGTCAAATTTGTGTAACCCATCAAAAAGGCTGACTGAGTTGGATAAATAGACTTTTGACTTTTAAATTAGCAGTGTGATTCAATAGGTTAATGGATGGTGACATAGAAAGTTCTCCTCAATCGGTGATTACATCACTTGATGTCAGCGAAAATAAAGCCAACTTCATGCATGAAGACCAAAAAGAAGCACCCGAAGCTCCAGAGTTTGGTATTAAACTCTCTCCTGGTATACGATTGTTTCATGGAAGGTCGTCAACCGAAGACATTGATATCTGGCCCCTTCCGGTCGCCAAAAGAACGGTCAATGGTCTTGGGTTTTATTGCACAACCGACCCAGCAATTGCAAATCCATACGCTAAGATAGATCTAAGAAATGAATCTGCCGCCCGGGTTTATCCTCTTACACCGAAAGAAGAATTAACGCTTTTTAACGGTTTTATAAAAGATAAAGGTACTTTTTCAAAATATCTAGCAGAGAAAATTTTTGATGAAAATGATGAGAGAAAAGAAAAGTTTTTAGAAGAGATTAGAAGACTTAGGGAGATGAATAAAGATGGATTCGTTTTCAGCGATAATGTATTAGGAGTAATTCTGTCTTTCGTTGATGAGGAAAAAGCAAAAGATCTTGAGGAAAAGAAAATTCTTGAAAATGAAGTTCTGAAAAAGGTAGGTTATGATGGTAAAGGATGCGAGGAAAACGGTGTTATGGATGATACAATTCTGATTTTTGATCCTGGAAAATTAGAAACGGAATTTAATGCAGAGCAAAAAGCCGCATAGCAATCATAGAGTGAATTCCACTAAAATAGATTCATTAGATCGAGAAGTAAATATATGGAAAAACGAATTGGCACAGTAGGATTCATTGTTAATAACAATAAAGTTTTGTTAGCACATATTCAATACCCAGAGGGCAAAAAATTATGGAATGGGATCGGAGGATTTGTTAATAAAGGAGAAAAACTTGAGGACGCCTTAATAAGAGAAATCAGCGAAGAAACATATATACAAGTTAGCAAAGACGAAGTGCGTTTGGTGAAAGAATTGGACGAGGATATCAGACTTTTAATTTTTAAAATTAATAACTGGAAAGGAGAACTTAAAATTAAAGACTCATCAATTAAGGAGTTAAGGTGGTTTAAATTTGATGAAATTCCATTTTCAGAAATGCATGATGGAAATGAAAAGTGGCTACCTGACTTATTAAAAACACCATAGTTACATTGTAATTTCGTATACTAATATTAATACAATGAAAATTCATTTTATTGGATTATCATGTTTTCTTATTGAAAATGCCGCTGGCTTTCGAATACTAGTTGATCCTTTTGAGGATAACCCCGAGTGGACGTTGGGTCCTATATTTCCAAAGGAATTTAGCAGTAAACCCTTTGGAACAAATATTGTATTGATGTCTGAAACTGATGCTGATCATGCAAGGGCTCCACATGAATGGCAACAAAATGCACCTATTGTAAAGCCTGACAATAATCCTTTTCCAAATTTAAATTTGAGTGGTACATTAGTGCATGAATGGAATGGTGAAGCTTGCATTGCCTGGCATTATACTATTGATGGTATACGGCTTGCTCATTTTTCAGACCATGCTCACCCGTTGACCGTAGAACAACTTACAGAAATAGGAAATCCCGATATTATCTTTTACCCACTTCCAAAAGTATCGTGGGACGATCAAGAAGCGTTTAATATCATAAGAGAAGATATTAGCAAGCTCAAACCAAAAATTGTAATTTGGGCACATTTTATAGCACCTAAAAATATGCCTTCAGTGGATGATAAAGAAGCGCTCAGATCATATTTTATCCAATATTTTAAAGACAACGCATCGACTAACTTGGGATACAAAGGTGAAGACAGTTTTATGGAATTAGGAAATATGATATACAGTGGTTTCAAACTCACAAATGAATTAAACGGAAAGATAATGGAAGCACCTACGCTGGAGCTTGACCAAACAACAGTTGATGCTTTTCAGCAACCAACTCCATTTTTCTTCACCAGTATGCTTGCTACTTCAAAAACTGAATAATATCAAAACAAGTCATAAGCCTGTGGTGATCCACATCGGTTTTTTGGATTTTTCTTTTCTTGGGCGGCATCCACCGCCCCCGCCCGCATGGAATTGCGCCCTAAAAAGAGAAAAATACTTTACTGGTAGCCAATGAATTAGTAGGAACTATACAAAGTATTTTTCTCCCACACGAGCCCCGCGAGAATTTGTCTTGTTAAAAGAGAACGCGGGGCGAGTCAGTAGGTGTCTTCTTAATGGTTTTAAACAGGAAGGGACTAAATAAAAGTCGGCGGGGGCGAATAAGCGGACACCCCTCCGACGGCGCTTCCTTTTTAAATGGAAATAATTTTTCGGAAGAGACTGTATTAAGGTTTTAGAACTGGCAAAACTTTGGCGAGTTGCGCCTTAGTGCAACCTGCGCCCAAAGGAAGGGGTCGCCGCCACAATATCTTGGGTGGGTTGGGTTTTGTAGGATAAGACTCACGGTTTGTTTTATATTCTTTTTTAAAGGGAGTACAATAATCCAATATTTATAATTTGTCCGCGTAGGGAGGGATTTTGGGACAATGACAATTTCTTTTTTCTTCGCGCGCAAAAAATAACCTAGCGAGGCCGCGAAGCGGCCGAGCTAACAAAGAAGAGTTCTAACTTTTTCATAGATCTCGACTGAATAAAATATGAGGAAATGATTTTCAAGAACCTCTTCAGTAAGTGTCTGGTATACTGAGAAAATGAATTTGTTTACTTTTTTGCTTCAGAGCAATATCCAAGTAATTATAGGAGTGCATCTAGTAGGTGTAGTAATAGGATTTGGAGGCGCAATAATCACAGATATACTTTTTTTAAAATTCGTAAGAAATGGCAAAATCGTCAAAAGTGAGGTGGGTGTTCTTGTAACTATGTCAAAAATAATTTGGGCAGGCATTTTGATAATTGCTGTTACCGGTCTTTTTATTTTACTTTCAGATGTAGAACGCTATACTCATTCAGCAAAATTTTTACTTAAAATGTTGGTGGTTTGGGTAATAGTTATTAATGGATTAATCTTAAATTTTGTTATAACGCCTACATTACCTCTTGTCAATTTTGGGAAAATAAGTAATTCAAAGGATAAGACAAATAAAATAAGAAGCTTAGTATTTATAACAGGTGCAGTTTCCGCAACTTCATGGTGGACTGTTTTTATATTAGGAATGTTACGTTTTTCTCCTGTGTCTTTTACAGTTCTTCTGAGTATCTATTTGTTAATATTGGCAGGTGCAATTATAGGGAGCCTTGTATTAAATAGTTTACTTGCAAAAGGCATTATCAAATATTCATCTTTGTAGTGTTTAGAAAAAAAATAAATTATAATCTAGCAGTAAGTGGGCATGAATATGAACAGACCAAATGGATTTCTTAGATTAGGGGGAGCAATCATTTTGATTATTGGATTACTGGGAGTTGTAGGTATTTTGGGACCCGATTCTTCTCAAAGTATTTTCCAGTCTTACTGGTGGCTTGGAGAGCGGGAGAGTCATGTGTTTATTGCTACAGCAATCGCTTTACTTTTTATATCATTTACCTTTCCTGCGCTCTGGCAACGATATATAGTAATTATATTCGGTATTTTAGAGATATTAATTGGTTCATATACCTTTTTTGGTCAAAATATATTTGGGATAAATCTTGAGACTCCTTCAGATACTATAGTACACTTTATTATTGGTGGGTGGGCATTATACTCAGTATATGGAAAGTCTAGGGGGAAAAGATAGTTGAGTATGAAAAATCTATTAAATAAAAAGTGTATTCCCTGTGAAAGTGGTGTCCCTCCGTTGACTTTGCCTCAGGTTGAAGAATATAGAAAACAAATCAATTCCTTATGGGAAGTCTTAGATGATGGAAAAAAGATTAAAAGAAAATTTAAATTCAAAGATTTCAAGGAAGCAATAGTTTTTGTAAATAAAGTTTCAGAAGTAGCAGAAGAAGTACAACATCATCCAGACATTAAAATTTTTTACAATATAGTTGAAATAACGCTTTGGACACATGCAATCGCAGGATTATCTGAGAATGATTTTATAGTTGCCGCAAGAATTGATCAGGTTGGGTATAGATAATCTTGAGTAAATTTAGATATGAAAGTGTTTCTGGGAGATAAAAAAGATGAACTCGCGGTTTTTGCAAAAGACGCACTTGAGAAAATATTTACCGAGCATCACAATAAGCACATATTATTTCTTACTTCTGGTGGGTCCTCTTTTAAATTATTGGACTTATTAGAAAGTTTGCCCTGTTATATTTCCATTGGCGTATTAGATGAAAGGTATAGTACAGACAATGAAGTGAATAATTTTTCACAGCTTGTAGAAACACAGTTTTATATACGTTCTGAAAAATTATTTGAACAAATTTTTAACACTACAGTACAGGTTGGTGAATCACTTGAGTCATTTTCATGCAGATTTGAAGCACTTATTAGAAAATGGAAATCTCAATTTCCGGAGGGGATAGTAGTTGTAACATTGGGGATGGGAGAGGACGGACATATCTCTGGGATAATGCCATTTCCAGAAAATGATGTGGTTTTTGAAGGGCTATTTAATGATCCAAGAAATTGGATTGTAGGATATGATGCAGGAAATAAAAATAAATACCGATATCGGGTGACAACAACGTTATCATTTTTAAGAAATGAGGTTGATTTTGCAATTGCATATATTACGGGTGAAGAAAAAAAACATGCGCTAGGTATGTTTCTTGCAGATGAGGGAAAAATAAGTAGTATTCCTGCTCGGGTGATGCATGAAATGAAGAATGTTATTCTGTTTACAAACATAGAGACAGAATAAGTTTTACTTTCTTTGAATGACTTTTTTGACTGAGGTTATGATATCGGACGTATCCATATGGTATTTTTTTAATAGTTCATCGGGCTTTCCTGATTCACCAAAAACATCTTGAAGCCCAATTCTTTCAAGAGGTGTAGGAAGCTGTTCTGAAAATACCTCTGCCAATAATCCACCTAATCCTCCTGTCACTTGATGGTCTTCTACTGATACTGCTGCGCGGGTTTTTTTCACTGATTCTATAGCCGCTTTCACATCAAAGGGTTTTATGGAGGCAATATTGAGAACTTCTGTGCTAATTCCTTCCTCATCCAAACGCTTTGCTGCAAGAAGAGCATAATAGAGCATATATCCGGTTGCAAATATAGTTGCTTGTGGATTTTCCCCTAGCCAGTAGGTGTAAGCCCTTCCCTCCTCAAATGGGGTCTCAAGTGTTGTTATAATAGGTGTCTTATCCCTTGTAAAACGCAAATATACAGGTCCTATGACGTTTCCTGCAAGAATGGTAGCGCGTTCACCCTCTAATGCGTCACATGGTACTAAAACGCGGATATTTGGCCAAACACGGGTAATTGCTATATCTTCAGTTGCCTGGTGAGTAGCCCCATCCGGTCCAGTCATGATGCCTGCGTGATGACCGGCTATTTTTGCGTTCGCACCATTATATACAATTGTTGTTCTAATTTGTTCCCAGTTTCTCCCGGGAGAGAAGGTAGCATATGAAGAAATGAATGGAATCTTTCCGCTTACACCTAACCCCGCTGCTACAGCTGCCATATTTTGTTCTGCTACTCCAACTTCAAAATACCTGTCGCTATATTTTTTTGCAAATGCTTCCACCTTGGTTGATTCAGTAAGGTCTGCACAAAGTGCGACTACATTTGGATTTGTATCCCCTAGTTTTATGAGTCCAGTTCCATATCCTGAACGCGTCGCGTCCTTTTCAACATTTTCATCAAATAATTTTGGATTTAATTTTAAGACAGGATTCAGCATAGTATTTGCATGACTAGATAAATTTAATATTTTCTTTCAGCTTTTCCAATAGAGCATTAAGCTCATCTAGTGCTTTTGCAGCCTCATTTTTATTCGGTGCTTTGCCGTGCCATAGATAATCATTTTCCATAAATGAAACGTTTTTTCCGGGTATCGTGTGTGCTATTATACAAGTTGGTTTTCCACGAGTTTTTCTAGCGCTTTGAACAGTTTGGACAAATCCCTCCATATCATGCCCGTCTGCTTCATACACATTCCAGTTAAATGATTCGTATTTTAATCGTAGAACTTCAAGGGGTACAATTTTTTCTGTCAGTCCATCAATTTGGATCATATTTCTATCAATTATGACAGTGAGATTATCCAATTCGTATTTAGGAGCAAGCATCACAGCTTCCCATGTATTGCCTTCCTGGTGTTCACCATCAGATGTAAGGCAATATACGTGCCAATCTTTTTTATCCATTTTTGCTGCCAATGCCATACCTATTGCTTGAGATAATCCTTCTCCAAGCGGACCCGAGGTGTTTTCAACCCCTGGAGTAACTCCTCTGTGAGGGTGCCCTTGGAGGGGAGAATCAATTTTTCTGAGCTTATCGAGCCAATCAACGGGGAAATATCCTGCCTTTGCGAGTGTGGCGTATAATACTGGACATATATGCCCGTTTGACAGAACTAGTCTATCCCTATCTTCCCATAGCGGATTATTAGGATCTTTGTTAAGAATATGAAAATACATGCAGGTAAAGATATCTGACATTCCAAGTGATCCCCCGGGGTGACCTGATCCTGCTTTCTCAAGCATTTTTATAATCAATATCTGAATTTCCGTTGAAATAACCCGTAAATTATAAACTTCTTGTTGTGTAAGATTTGTAATCATATAAAACGCTTTCTAAAACCGGGTATACTACTAATATTTATACACGATAAATAAATCTGAGACATTACTAGGTAATCGACCTGTTTCGATTCCATCTCCTACTTTTTCAAAAAAAGCTAGACTATCATTTTTTTGGAGACTTGTGTTTATGTCCAGTTGTAATTCTTCACCACGTTCTTTAGTGCTGCTATCTCCAATTGCGCCAGCGAGCCTACTATTGTCCCAACCGTCTGAATCAAATGAGCACAAGATAGTGTTTTCAGGCATATCTTCAAGCGTACCCAATACTACTTCTTGGTTTCTTCCTCCTGCCCCTTCTCCTGTAACGTGTACTGTGGTTTCTCCGCCAGCGAGTAGTATGCTTTTGGTTTTTGTGATTTCGATAAGTGTTTTACCTGCGGTTTTTGCTTCATGCTCAAACTGATCACTATAGATTTCCGCGTCAATTTGGAATATGTGTGCCTTTTCTTGCATTGCTGATAATGCGCTATTATTTGAAAGCATTATGATATTTGTAATATTCTGGAAGATTGATTTTTCTTTTGGGGTTTCAAGAAGTGCATCTATCACAAACGGTAAGGCTTCTTGCATGCTATACTTCTCAATTATTGCTTTAGCATCATCTACAGTTCCCTCGTCAAGGATAGTAGGACCAGAAGCTATTATAGATAAGTCATTTCCCGGTACATCAGAAAAGATAAGACTTGCAACTCGGGATGGGAAAAGGACCTTTGCGAGTCCTCCACCCTTAACTTCCGACAAATGTTTTCGGACTGTATTCATTTCAGATATTGTTGCACCAGATTTGAGAAGTTCTTTGTTAACGTGTATTTTTTGATCTAGCGATATTTTATTTGGCGCAACAAGCATTGCAGATCCTCCACCGCAAATAACTACAAGGACTAAATCCATTTGAGTTAGTTGAAGGGTAGCCAAGCGTTTTAATAAGGCTTGGGTGAATGCAGCATTTATGGTGGAGGGAAGTGGATGGGATCCATTTGTAAAATGAACCTTTGTAAACTGTTCAGAATTTGTGTCTATAACGTGCCCCTCTGTCAGTCTTTCACCTAGTTTTTCTTCAATAATCTTTGCTATGCCCGCTGAGCCTTTCCCAAAGCCAATAAGAAAAATTCTTTGAAAGAGTGACAAATCAAATGATTGGTCTGAAATAGTTAAGATGTTTCCGGTCAATTTGAAGTTGTTGTTCATTACATGGTCAGGCTGTATGGCTGATAAAGCGGCTTCAACAAGCTCTAATACTACCTTTCTTTCTTTCGTTGATGAAAGAGCGGAGAGATTTTTAATAAAAGTCATGTATTTAGTATCTAGTATTTTATATCTAGTATCAAGTATGTTTGATGGTCTCAGAGCGCAGAGTTATTATTTTTTTGTTTTACCGTGTTTCCAGTGAGCAGACTTGAGGAAAGTAGCGTACACATCATCATCTATGTTTATATTTGATGCTGATATTTCCGCGTCTGTTGGATTGTGCTCTTGAAAGACTACAAAGGGTACATCTGTAATTACACCAAGAGGTGTTTGTTCTATTGTCTCTCCCATGAGAACTACTGCGGCGGCGGCAAGTCCATCCATAATATTTACTTTTGTCATTTTAAATTCCCGACCAAAAAGATCCTTTGAGCCTATATGATCATTTAATGCTTGAAAACCACTATGAGCGAGTCCAATTCCAGTTACTCCCCATCTTAAAGGAGTAGTTTTGCTATCTGTAATAAGAATGCCTAAGTTTTTAATTTTGTGTTTTTCTCGTAAGTATGCGCGGATTTTATTCGCGCTTTCTTGTGCATTTTTTGGCCAGAATACAAAGTAACCATTTGTATTTGATTCATCAATCCCTGCTGTGGCAGCTAAGATATTATTTTTAATAGTTATATATACTCCATATTTGTTTTCTTCTTTTGGAAGATAAAGATCAGCCTCGCGCGCAACCAGTTCATCCTTTGTAGTCTCGGTCTCAGGGAGCATGTTTCCCTCACAGATAGCAACTATTTTTGAGGTTATTACAATGATTGAATTTTCTTCAAGTGGGGGTAAATACTGATCTAATATGGGAAATATGTCAGTATCCGCCGCGGTTATTTTGTGAGTTTTAAAAGATTGAATGACCATGTGGCTAATTTTATCATAATTTTCTATATATCAGATAAGATTACAAATTGTAAGTTTTTATTGCATGTTTGCAAAGCAGGTGGGTTTTTAGATATAATATGTGGTAGACACGATGGTGATGAGTAATTATGGCACGCATACACGCAATCATATCACCCTCTTTAAAGCTTATTTAAAAGCTTTTTCTTCGTGTAATTAAATTATGACCGGACAAAAGACATTAGACCAATTACGTCAAGAATATATTGAGAAGCTTGAGAAGGTTTCAGGTATTTCAAAAGACACGGCAAGGCAAGAATTACTTGCCGAAGCTGAGCATGACTCTTCAGAACAGCTTGCAAAAATAATTCGGGAAACAGAGGATCAGGCAAAGCTTACAGCAAATCACAAAGTTCAAGAAATTTTAGTTGATGCTATGCGTCATGGTGCTCTAAATTATATCGCAGAATATACTGTTTCAACGATCAGAGTAGAATCAGAGGACGTAAAAGGTCGAATAATTGGAAAAGAAGGAAGAAACATACGTTCATTTGAAAACTCTACAGGTGTAGATGTTGATCTAGATGAAGAGGGAATTATCAGACTCTCTTCCTTTGATCCTGTAAGGCGTGAGATAGCAAGACGTTCGCTAGAGGTGTTAATTAAAGATACTAGGATTCAACCAGTAAGAATTGAGGAGGTTGTGTCTGAAACTAAAAAAGAAGTAGATGCAATTTTGTTTGAAGAAGGAGAAAAGCTTGCTCATGAGGTAGGTGTATATAATCTTCAGCCAGATTTATTATCTATGTTAGGAAGATTTAAGTTTCGTACATCTTTTGGGCAAAATCTTGTCGTTCACACGCTTGAGGAGACAAAAATTGGAATACAAATTGCTTCAGAAATTGGAGCAAACGTAGATATAGTGCGCTTAGGATGTCTTTTCCATGATATAGGAAAGATTGTGAATGACAAGGAAGGTAGTCATGTTGCCTTAGGAGTTGAGCTATTACAAAAGTACAAAATTTCAAAAGAGGTCATTAATTGTGTAGCAGAGCACCATGAAGATAAACCATTTTCATCAGTAGAATCAGTGATTGTGCATATTGCAGACTCTATATCAGGTGCTAGACCTGGAGCAAGGCACGAAGATGTACAGGATTATGTAAAACGTATTCGTGACATGGAAGATATAGCAAAGAAGTTTGACGGAGTTGATGATGCGTACGCATTTGAAGCGGGTCGTGAGCTTAGAGTGATCATAAATCCTGGGAAATTAGATGATATTGAAACTACTATAATTGCAAAGAAAATTAAGGAAGAGATTGATAGTAAATTGATTGTTCCCGGAGTTGTAAGAGTTACAGCTATCCGCGAATTTAGATCCACCGAACCTAAGGAATAATTGTATCTTGATTTACCATTTTAAATTTGCTTTTATATAAATAATCCAGTAAAATTCACTATGGGTCGAGAGTATAGAAACTATTCTCCAGAAAAGTCCATACTTTTAAAAGATGATCTCTTGCCTGCCGCAAAAAATTGGGTTAATTGGTGCTTTACTCCTCTTCAGCAGAAGCAAATAGAGCTTGGTTTAGACACTGTTATTAGAATGGAAGGATTACGAACAAAAAAATTCCCAGTCCCAGACGATTTTTTTCAGACAAACTTAGACCATACACATAATATTATTAAAGATGCAAAACATATCCATGCAACAAAAAAGGAAATGTCAAAGTATATTAATTTTTCTGATGTTCAAATAGATGGATTTGGTCATGATATCCCCGAAATATTAAGAAATGTAGGAGATGTGCAGCCCACAGAAAGAACAAAACGTGATTGGGCTAGAAAACGCTTGGAACATATAGCTGCAAAAAATTATCTTATCCCTCTGATTAAAGATCCAGAAGCCCGTGCGGATGCGTTGAGACGATATATTGAGTATGAAAAAGCCGACCCAAGCAATTTAGAGGTTCAAATGGCAAAATATCTAGATCAAAAAGATGGAACCATAACCTATGCACATATTGTTTTTAATCGGTTTCAGGTAGAAACTGCAGACACATTAAATATAATGCGGCTACATCTTTATGAAACGTTGCCTAAGATGATTACTCCCGCGATAAATTTATTAGTTGGTCTTCCAACAAGAGAAGCAAGATTTGAGATGCGTGACATCTTAGTAAATGACCTGAAAGAGTTGGATAAGTTTGCACCTTCAGGCGTAGCAAGTCCTTACATTGAAAGGTTTACAGGGTAATGCAAAATAGTTGGTATGTTATAACGGCAGGTCCTTCAGCAGGGAAAACTACAACCATAGAGCTTCTTTCACAAAAAGGCTATAGAGTTTCACATGAAACTGCTCGTAGATATATAGAATCGAAAATGAGCTTAGGGTATACTATGGCTGAAATAAGAGCGAATCAGCTTAATTTCCAAAAGGATATACTTCATATGCAAATAGAGCTTGAAGGGTTGCTAGACCCTCATGAGCTTACATTTTTAGATAGGGCAGTACCAGACAGTATGGCATATCTGCGTTTTCGTAAGTGTGAAATACCATATGATATTGAGGCGATACATAAGAGTACTTCAAAAAAATATAAAAAGGCTTTTGTTTTAGATGGACTTCCTGTGGTTAAGGACAATGTCAGAATTGAATCAGACAAGCAAGCCGCGGAGATAACAAGATTTATTGAGAAGAGCTACTCTGAATTAGATATAGAAATAGTCAAAGTTCCAATAATGAGTAGAATTGAGCGGGTGGAGTTTATTTTAAAGAATTTATAAGTATATTATCTATTTTTTAATTTCGTCAATAAATTGTGAAAGGTGAGATAAATCTGAAAGCCCTTTAATTCCCATCTTTGCATCTATTGCCTCTCTTGTTAGCAAGAATATCTCAAGGGGTAAAGAAGCAAACTCTTCAGCTACATACGATAATCTACCAGGGTTTTTTTCTGGGGTAATTACCTTTAGGGCATTAGGTTTTTTGCTGTCTTCCAGAGGATATATTTCTCCTTCCCTCATTTGTTGCCACAAAATTGGTAGTCCCTTTTCTCTTCCATCTAACATGCTTCCTGCAAATTCATCAGGAGAGCCTATGTATACATTGTTAACCTTGTGAGTTAAAATTCTTGCAGTGCACATTGGGCATGGTTCCAGGCTAGTTATTATTGACCTTTCTTCGTTATGGTGAGGGGCAGCGCGTTGAAGGAGAATTCTATCTGCATATGTTTTTTCACCTCGCGCAAGGCTTTCTACGGCGTCAATTGCATCTTGCTCTGCGTGAAGGTGGGTGTCTTTTCTGCTGACAATTCCGTTCCTGCCTCCTATGACGTATTCTTTTCCACTATCCCTAAAGACATAAACAGCTCCTATCCCATAATTTCCTTCTTGGTTAGCAATAAGTGCTTGTTCGGCTGCATAAGATAAATATTCCTGAAAAGAGTATGTTTTGGAAGTTTCTCGCATCCTCTTAACTTCCGAATGAAAACGATTTTCCCTTGATGATTGTGGGGTGTGTTCTGTAATATTACTCATGCGTAAAGTATACACAAACTGGATATAATTTTCAACTTACAGTGATAATATTCCTCATTCCTTCTTGACAATTTTTTTTGTAGGTTGTATTGTTAAATCAATGCTTTTCTTGTCTATTGTTTCGTGTGTCACCTCAATAAGTATGCTTTTCATCATCCATTCGGCTTATTCTCACAATTCACTGCGAAAGCGAGGTGATTTTATATGTCAGTAACAAAAAAAGAACTCATAGAGGTTGTTGCAAAAAAAGCAAACCTTACCAATAAAGCATCTAAGGAGGCAATTAAGGTTTTCTTAAATTCTATACGTGATTCTCTGAAACGAAATGAGAAAGTTGTTATTTCCGGTTTTGGTACATTTTCTCTTAGAACCAGAAAGCAAAAAAAAGGAAGAAACCCGAAAACTGGTGAGCCTATGATGATTGCAGCCCGACGTGCGCCTGGATTTACACCTGGTAAAAGCCTTAAAAAGGCAGTAAGATAATTTGTCCTAGGAAACGAGTAAGCCAGATTCTGTTTTAGACTATATCTCTCTCGATTCGATAATATGTCGAATTCGGTAGCCTTTTTAGGCTACTGCCTTCAATCTTTGGCACTAAATAATGCGTTTTAGCGTGCCGTTCGGAAGTTGCAGCAGGTAGGATTGCCCGTTTCACACTCGCTCGTCTCTGTTGCTCTCAAATCTTGTCAATTCAAGATTTGTTTTAAACCCACATGCGAGTAAAGGTTTAAACACTAGCTGTTACCAGTCGGAAGTTACCTCCCGTCCCCTGCATTATTGCTGTCTGGACTTTCCTCTCCGATACCTATCTCTTACAATAAGTTTTGGAGTAATAGTCCTGTTTCCTAGAACAGCCTATATTATATCATATCATATCTCATCAATTACAAAGTAGTCTATATTCACAGTTAACGCAAAGGACATTCTTACTACATTGAAAGTTACTTTCCTCTATTTCCTTTATATCCTCAAGTAGATTATTTTCAAATTCATCCAAGTCCTCCTTTTTAAAAGTCATTGTTTTTTTTGTATTCCCTTCTAGAAAATGAAGTGTTAACGTAATTTCTTCAGGTTTCTTATCTAGTATTGGATCTTTTACCCGAGTTGCAGCAAGCGCGTATATTGCCAACTGAAGCCTATGGGATTTTTCAGCTTTTGGATTGTCCTCACCGGTTTTGTAATCAATAATTTCTATTCCGTTATCAGTTTTATCAATTCTATCTATTTTTCCAAAAATCTTAACCCCATTTTTCAACGTAAAATTAAATGGCATTTCAAGAGCAAGGGGTACTATGGGAGGTTGGCATTCTTTACTATAAAATTCTTCTAGTAGTCTCTGCCCCTGTGTAAAACGTTCTTTTTCATATGCCTTGCTGTTATATCCATCTGACTGCCATTCACGTTTTAGTAAATCACCTAGTTCTTGAAGTGAGAGTATATTGCCTTTTTGTACATCTTTGTAGAAATTATATAGCGTGTTATGAATTGAAATACCGAAGCTTTGCACCGCAGCAGGAGGAGTAGGCAACCCAAGGATTACTTTTGCCTTATAATGAAGTGGGCAAATATCAAACATTTGGAGATTTGAATAAGTAATATAAGTTACATTATATGGATTTTTAATTTCTATTTTTTCATTTGTATTTTCGTATACTGATAAAACTTCAGTCAGTGAAAGTTGTTGAACACGTTTTGGTAGTTGTTCTTTTTTTGCGAGTTCAGGTAATGCCTCATAAACAAAAGGAGAAATTTTTTTTGCGCGCTTTCCGGTTCCGTAGTAATCTGCTGCGGTAAGATAAAGGTATTTACGTGCTCTTGTTATTCCTACATAGAACAGTCTTCTCTCCTCTTGTAGGTGAATATCTTCTTCATTTATTACTTTCTCTTTAATAATTTCTTGGGAGAGGGGAATTTTTTCAGTTCTTTCGCGGGATGGGAACCTATCACTTACAAGGTTTACCATGAAAACAGCATCAAATTCTAGCCCTTTTGAAGAGTGGACTGTGAGGATATTTACTGCGTTTAAATCTCTCACGTCAACATCAGCCGCGGTAGGACTATCACCCATAGTTAACATGAGTGAGAGCCATTCTACTAGCGTAAAGATGTTGTTATCTGTACGCTCTGACTCAAAGTTTTTAATCCGATCAAAAAATTTTGCAATGTTTTGAACACGTCGTTCTTCTTTAACAGAATTTGTAACGGAGAGAGTTTCAAATAATGCACTATCGACTAAAAAATAATATAAAATTTGTCCGGCTGAGTCTTTCCTTGCAAGCTCTAAATGACGCAAAACCATATTTTTAAAAGAGTTTAATTTTTCCTGAGTTTCCGGTTTTAAAAATGTCTGATTTAATTCGTTGAGTGACTCAAAAAGAGTTAGATTTTTCTTTTTTGCAAAATTTAATAAATAATTAAGTTCTACCGTTGGAAGTTTAAAAATATCCATTGAAAGTACCCTAAAAAGAGATACAGAGTCAGAAAGATTGGTAAGAAACACGAGGTATGCAATGAGATCTTTTACTTCTTCCTGTTGAAATAGATACCCTGGACCTAAGAATTGATAGGGGATTTTGTGTCTCTGCAAAGCAGTAGTTATAATTTGAGCATGATTGTTTGCTCTGACAAGGATTGCTATATCCTTATATGATATATCGTGATTTAATTCCATTATCTTACGGGCAATAGCGTCGGCTTCATCTTCTGAGCGAACTTCATGAATAAATTCAATAACTGACCTTTTCGTAGATTTAGTGTGGGATTTAAGCTTTTTATCAATTTTTTCAATAATCTCAAGCCTATTCGGGTTATTATGCTGAATAAGTGCATATGCAGCATCTAAAATGGTTTGGGTTGAGCGATAGTTATCAATAAGGCTTATAACTGACGCAGTGGGGAAGCTTTTTTTAAACTGAAGAACGTTGTTTACAGCTGCACCTCTGAATCTATAAATTGATTGGTCATCATCTGCTACGACTGTTATATTGTGTTCTTTCCCTGCAAGTAAGATGGCTAATTCATTTTGCGCATAGTTTGTGTCTTGAAATTCATCAACCAATACAAATTTAAATTGGGTTTGGTACCGTTTTAAAATATGAGGTCTTTGCCGAAATAACAATAGAGTATTTGATATAAGGTCTGAAAAATCCATGACTGAATTTTCAATTTTTAACTGCTCATATGCCTTGTAGGCATTAGCAAGCTCTTTATACTGTGCAGTTTCGTCGTTTTTTTCTTTGCTGTTTTTGCTTTGTTTTTCAGCCCATTTAATATAATTTTCAGGAGTTATGTCTTCATCCTTAAGTCTTGCAAAGTGTGTAAGAAGAGCGTCTAAAAATTTGGTAGGATTTCCCAGTGGTCTGAATATCTTAAGCCTCAAGTTAAAAATATTCTGTCTTACTAAAAGAATCGCTTCTGATTCTGAAAGTAGTTTATAGTTTGGATCAAGTCCTATCGCATGCGCATCATCTCTTAGAATTTTGTCACAAAAGGAGTGAAAGGTGTGAATCCATAGGTTCGTATACCCATAAGGAAGCAGAATATCTACTCTTTCTTGCATTTCATAAGCAGCCTTTTCGGTAAATGTTAATGCTAATACCTGAGATGATGGAATATTCAAGTCCGAAATAAGGAATCTTATTCTTTCAGTTATAACCGTAGTTTTTCCTGTTCCAGCGCCCGCGATGATAAGAAGAGGACCATTGCCATACTTTACTGCATCTTCTTGTTTGGAATTTAGGGTAGTATTCATATTAAGTTAAGGCTCTTCTTGCGCTTATACTCACTCATTCATAAAATCTTAAGAAGTAGACCATTGTAGCATAGGATAAATGCCTTGGATATATAAATAATGGGTATGCTATACTCTTAAAATTCTATGACAGCTACTTCATTTAGTATCTCATTTATAAAAAAAGAAAAGAACAACGGAAACGCATGGAATTTTTATTTTACAAAACCTAAAGGTGCAAAACACGTAAACCAGAATAGATCTGGTCTCATCAGAAACTCAAAAGAATTTACTTACCTTCCGGGTCAGTATGTAAAAATTAATCTTAATATTAAAGATCCAGACGTAAGAGGGGTAAGTAGATACTTTACTCTTTCAAGTAGTGCCCGCGACAAATATTTGATGGTGACTACTCGTATCATAGAATCTACTTTTAAGTTAACGCTAAACAGCCTTGTGCCGGGACAGGAAGTTCAAGTGAGTGGTCCTTGGGGAGATTTTACTTTAGACAAAAATGAAACACGTCCTCTTGTTTTTATTGCAGGAGGAATTGGGATAACCCCTTTCCGTTCAATGATTAAATACTTTTTAAGTAAAAAACATAAAATACCGGATATAACATTATTTGTTTCATACAAAGCAGCACGGGACATTTTATTTAAAAAAGAAATGGATATTGTAGCTAAAAACAAGAATATACGGGTATTTACAATCATTTCATCAAAAAATAAAGAGAGGGTAACTGTAGACTTTCTGCAAGAACATCTTGTTTCTTTAGACAAATATGCGTATTATATTTCAGGTTCTGAAAAAATGGTTTCAGGAATGAAAAGAATGCTGACAAGGGACGCAAAAATTTCTGAGGCAAAAATAAAGACAGATGATTTCCCGGGGTATTAAATAATGATACGTAATAGTAAAAAAATACAAAAAACAAATGTGTTATCCTCAACGGATCTTGAAAGATTTGGCGGCGCGGTAAAGCACATAAGACAAGTGTGGGAGCATATGGCAGAGGCAGATGAGGCAGACTTTGAAGAGCGGGAACTATTTGTAGAAATGGCTGCAAAGGTGCTTTTTTTAAGAAGCAAACTATCAGAACTTGATAAAAATAATGATAGCGTGAATTAGTCACCTGGTAAAAGCTTTTCTTCTTCGTGTTTAATTTTTCCGGCAGATTTAATTTTAATACCCAATTTTTCATAGCCGGTTGCGACATTCCCTAGCATGTTATAAGAGTTTGTAATATGTTTTCCTAGAACATCTATTCCTTCTCCTACTTTTTCATAATCTTTCTGAATGGACCTTATTCCTGCTAGGATTTCTTTTGCTTGTTCTGTTATTTTTTGCCCTTCAAAACCTATTAAAATAGAGCGTAGATACGCGTAAAATGTCATGGGGGAAACTGGAAGCACCCGTTTATGGGATGCGTAGTCATAGAGTGTTGAGTTATTTACTATCTCGTAATAAATTGCTTCTGAGGGTATATACATAAGCGCATAATCTATAGTCCCTTCATTTGTTAGGATATATTTGGAGGAAATAGAATCTATATGTTTTCTAACATCAGATATGAATTCTTTCTCATATGTTTTTTTGTCCAAATCAGATTCGGCACGACTTAGCTTGCGAAAATTTTCCAGGGGAAATTTGGAGTCTATTGGGATAATACCTGCTTCAGTTTTTATTGCAGCGTCTACTATAGAGCCGCTCTTAAAGGTATATTGTAAATGAAAAGAAGACTTTGGAAGCATTTGTCCCAATAGCTCTTTCAAGACTTGTTCTCCTATATTTCCTCTGAGCTTTGGACTTTTTAAAAGGTCTTGCAAATCTTTCATTGAGCGTCCGATTTCAGACATTTCGCCAATATTTTTCTGAACTCCTGCGATAACAGTTGCTGCCTTGTCTAGTCTTTCGTTTATCTGCTTCGTGTTTTCCTGAAGAGTTTTGTTTACTGTTTGGTTGCTGCTTGTGAGTGTTGTCTGCATAGATTTTAACCATTCAACTAAAGTAGCGTCTTGTTTAGTATCTGATTTTTTGGAGATTAAATAAATTACAACTCCAAAACCAAGAATTAATATTGAGGAAATAATAAGAAGCGAGATATCCATGTAGTGGTATATTGTACCACGGGATGGCTAGGGCAGGTGGGGTATAATAATTCTGTGTATAAAACAATTGCTAGGGCAAGATATATTCGAATATTTAACAATAAGGAGGCTGTAGAAAAAGCTTGTAAAGTTTTAGAAGGTCCAGGATTTAGTTGCTATTACATTGAAGACAAGTTTGGAGATTTAACACTAGATGTGTTAGGAATGAAACCCGATTTAAGTTATATGTTCAAGCGCAGGATATTGATGCAATTGCAAAAGTGTTAGCAAGGAAAATGAAAAATAAAAAGGCTAATAAGTATTTTTTTCAATCACCTTGTAAAGTGCAATTCCAAGAGTTACCATTACGTTTAAGCTTGTATTGATTCCAAACATTGGGAGTTCAACAATTGCATCGCACTGTTCTAGAGTTTCTTGAGAACATCCACTTGTTTCGTTACCCACAACTAGAGCAATAGGGAGTTTGTAGTCAAATGATTCAAATGGTACGCTCTTTGTATCCTGTTCAACTGCAACAACACTTAAATTTTTAATTTTAAATTTTAAGCTTTCAATTGCAGAAACTGCAGTTTCTGCGTGTTCCCATGGAACCCATTGCCAAGTGTTAATGCTTGCCTTTTTAATTCGTGAATTTGGAGGTGTTTCAGTTCTTCCGCAGAGATATACCTTTGATGCCCCTACTGCGTCTGCAAGACGGAATATGGAGCCAACGTTATATGTATCCAACACGTCATCCAAAATTATATAAATCTCTTGACGTTTAATACTGTTAAGCTGTTCGGGAGTTGGTTCACTAGTTCGTAGTTCGGATGGTTTCAGCTTCATAGATTTTATTAATTTTCTACGCCTGTTTGCACATTTCTTATAAGTGAATTTCCAGGTTCTGCCAGGTCCGTACCCACTTCTTTTAAGAGTTGTTTTTTTGTCCATACTGCAAAATTACACTTAGGATAGTTACTGCAACCAAAAAACGTTCTTCCCTTTTTTGTTTTTTTCACGATCACATCTCCTTTATCTTTTGGACACTTATATTGTGTTGCATCTATTATGGGTGCTGTGTATTTGCATGTTGGAAAGTTACCACAGGCATAGAATTTTCCAAATCTCCCGCGTCTAATGAGTACCGTGCCTCCGTCTAGTGGACAAATTTTATCTGTCTTTTCATCTAGGTCTATCTTTGTGGGCTCTACGTTTTCTGCAATAGAAAGTTGCTTTTCGAGTGGTTTATAAAACTCTGCAATCATGGGTTTCCACTTTAGTTCCCCATTTGCGATTGCGTCTAATTTATCCTCCATAGCAGCGGTAAAAGGAATGTCATCAATTTCAGAAAAGTTTTTAACTAAAAAATCATTTACAGTGTTTCCTACTAAAGTAGGAATAAAACGTCCTTCCTCTCGTTCTATGTAGAACCTGTCTAGAATTGTTGAAACTATGGATGCATAGGTGGACGGTCTACCAATCCCGTTTTTTTCTAAAGCAGATATTAGGCTTGCATCGTTATACTTGGGTGGGGGAGCTGTCTTGTGTTCTGTTTTGTAAGCTTTTATAAATTTTAAAGTTTCATGCGCTACAAATTCAGGTAAAAATTCTTCTCCTTCTTCTCTGTACCAAAGTTTTAAGTATCCGTCAAAAAGTAATACTGATCCAGATTTTTCAAACACATGACTTAAAGATGTTTTTACTGTAATTTTTGTAGACTCGAATAATGCTTCAGCCATCTGAGTAGCAAGTGCTCTTTTATAAATTAATTCAAAAAGTCTTACCCCGTCCCGTCCTAGGTTTTCTGAAACTTTCCCTTTTACATATTCAAAATTATCCACAGACGTTGGTCTAATAGCTTCATGCGCTTCTTGGGCTACTTTAGATTTAGTCTTAAAAACTCTGGTTTCAGCTGACAAATATTTGTTTCCAAATTCAGATTTTATAAATTTGCGCGCGCGGGTTAAAAATTGGGCGGAAAGATTAAATGAATCTGTTCTGTGGTAGGTAATATGTCCTTCCTCATACAATTTTTGAGCTACTTGCATAGTTTTTCTGCTGTTAAATCCTAATCTCCGGGATGCTTCTATTTGCATGGTAGACGTAATAAAAGGAGGAAGAGGAGAGCGTTTGGATTGTTTTTTTACAACATCTGAGATGGTAAATGTATGTTGATTAAATTCTGAAAGGACTTTATTTGCGAGTGTTTCATCTAAAATAGTTTTAGAAAATGTATACTCCCCATCATATAAATTTAATTTTTCAGACAGTTCAATTTTTTTTCCATCCCATTCAGTTAGTTCAAATTCTACATTTTTTTCATCCTTTTTAAGTACTACAAAAACTTTAAAATACGGGGTTTGGTTGAAGCTAGTAATCTCCCGATCCCTCTCCACAATTAATCTTAAAGCAATTGATTGTACACGTCCTGCAGAAAGGTTTCTTTTAATTTTTTTCCACAATATTGGGGATACCTTATATCCTACAATTCTATCGAGTACCCTTCGTGCAATTTGTGCGTCTACGAGTTTTTCATCAATCTCCCGAGGAGTATTTAGCGCTTCTTCAATTGCGTCACGGGTTATCTCATGGAAAACGATCCTTTTGAAAACTGCACTCTTTTTTGCCTCCGGCTTTAACATCTCAAACAGATGGTAAGAGATTGCTTCTCCTTCTCGATCGGGGTCAGTTGCAAGAAGCACTGTGTCTGCTTTTTTAACTTTTTTCTTAAGCAACGTTAGCGTTTTTTGTTTTGCTTTGGGAGTGACATATCTAGGCTCAAAGTCATGATCAATATCAACCCCTATGTCTCCTCTGGGCAAGTCTCTTATGTGGCCTATAGACGCTTCCACATCATATTTATCTCCGAAAAATCGGGTAAGCGTGCGTGCTTTTGTAGGCGACTCAACAAGGATTAGTGTTTTCATATGTCTTCATTCGGGTACAAAAATCAGTATATCAGACCGAAGTTAAGGATTGTACTTGAATAAAATCAGATTTGCAAGTGAAGTGTTGGGGTATGTTATTATTTTTTCATTAGAGATTGAAATAAAGCATCTTTAAAACCCTCCAGAGGTATAGGGATTAATTCGTGATTACCTTTTGAGAATTCAAAAGATAAAGCTTGTTGTTTGCCTGGTAGTTTCACCGATAATTTTACCTTTGCATTATCATGATCGTCTGTAAACTTGCCGTCTAGTTGAATAGGTCCTAGGGTTTGTAGTGTAGGTTGTCTTATGTAAGAAAAAATTGTGTATTTATTTTGTGTTTCTTTTAAGGTTCTAAACTCATCTTCAGTAGGATTAGGAATTTTAAACGGACCCTTTCTTGTCATAAGTGTTATTTGGTCTGTTCCAGTTAGTATAAATACTCTTTCGTCTTTTACTTTATCGTTTTCACCTAATCTATACATAATTTCAGGTGATAAGCGTTTATCAAGTGCATCCATGACATATGAATAGGAAAGATGGTCTGGAAATTCAGGGATGCTATTCAGCTTTGATTCCATGTCATCATTATAGCTTTGGCTATTTGAAAAATCAACAGATATTAATCAAAGTAAAGTTCTGGATTTGCGTGGACACCTCTCCAAGGTTTTTTAACTGGATTAAGGAGTGCACATGCTCCTATCATGGCTGCATTATCTGTACAATATTTTTTTTCTGGGGAAAAGACTTTTGTAGGCAATATACGCTTTTCAATTTGTAATTTTATATTTTTGACAAGTGTTTGGTTAGCAGATACACCACCACCAAGTAGTATTGCGGAAGCACCATATTCTTCAGCTGCGTTTAGTGTTTTTTTGGTAAGCACATCTACAACTGCTTTTTGAGCAGCAAAACATATTTCATTTTTCAGATCCTCAGTTAGTGTATGCTGTTGTGTAAATCGCATTACCTCAGATTTTAAGCCTGAAAAAGAGAAATCATAGGTATTAACTCCAAGTAGGGGTGCGTGAAAGCGTATGTTTGTGCTGATTCCCTTTATTGCCCGTTGTTCTATTTCAGGTCCCGCAGGATAGGGAAGACCTAAAAGTCTTCCTATTTTATCAAGTGCCTCGCCGGCAGCATCATCTCTTGTTCCACCAAGCCATTTAAATTCCTGTAGGTTTTTAAAATAGAGAAGATCAGTATGTCCACCTGAAACGATTAAGCCTACGAAGGGATACTCTATAATTTTTTGTCTCTGGTTATCTAATGGGGGCAATTTTAACTTGTCAGAAATTATAAAGTTTGCAAAGATATGTGCGAGTAAATGATTAACGGGAATAAGTGATTTTTCAAAGATGTAGCAAAGTGTTTTTGCAGTTTCAACTCCAACAAGTAAAGATCCCATAAGTCCTGGACCATATGTTATTGCTATCGCGTCAATATTGTTTTTAACAATATCACTTGCATTTTTAAAGTCGTCTATCTGTCTTTTGTTTGATTGATTTGTGTTATTTTTATATTGAATAAGAGCGTGTGTGATAACTGGAATAATATATTGTATTTGTTCGCGAGCAGCGTTTTCAGGAATTATTCCGCCTGTTTTTGCATGCGTACTAAGCGAGCTTGCAGTTATATTTGAGTGAACAATTATATTTTCCTCAATTTTCTCAACTACAGCAGCAGATGTTTCATCACATGAAGATTCGATTGCTAATATTTTCATGAATTTTTTGATTTATTTAAGCTTAAATTAACTTAAAAAATTACTAAGTATACAATTAGGGAATTGGGATCTTAGGGAAACTTTTGGAAATTTGTCCAGTGTTTATTGTACACCCTTAAAAATTACAGTGTCACCTTTTTTTATTTTATTTTTTTCAACTTCCCCTGCGTTTATTTCTAGAACATAGTTTGCATCTTCTGAAGGTTTATAGATGGGGAGTTCATTAGTATTTTGTTCAGCGCTTGGATTTTTTGCATTTTCGACGATATCTACAATCTTGGAATCGTTAATAAACAGTATATCAATTGAAAATTTCATATTCTTCATCCAAAACGCGGGTTTTGATTTTTCTTGAAATAGAAATAACATACCTGAATCGTTGGGAAGACTATTTTTGCCAGACAATCCCTTTTGTTTGTCTATTTCAGTTTTGACCACAATAAGTTTGTAGATTTTGTTTCCAACTGTAGCTGTTGTGTTACTGCTTCCGCCGCCTCCAAAATTTAAAAAATTTGTTCCCCGTGTGAGCATGAAAATAATAACAACAATTACTAGTAAACCGTAAAACATTAAGACTTTTTTCATTTTTGTTCTTTCTTTTTTTTGATCAGGTTTGTTGTAGAGTGTTCAGGAAGGCGATCAATTACCTCAACTATTTCCCCCCCTACTATTTTAGCCTGTTCTGCCTTTTTATTATAGGCAGGATCTCCTGATGTGACAGCAATTATATCAGGTTCTATTTTTTTTACAAGATCGTAATACTCTAGGTCTTTTTTTAGTTCTGGAAGTAGTAGGATAAAATCTACCTCATCAATCTTACTAAGGTTTTGTGAACGTTTTTCCTGGGTATTAATTGGTCTTTCTATGCCCTTCCATTTTCTAATTGATTTGTCGCTCTCAAGCAGTACAATGATTGTGTCCCCTTGTTCTTTGGCCTTTTTGAGGAATAACATATGTCCCTCATGAAGTATGTCAAAACAGCCGCCTACAAGTACTAACTTGCCTCGAGACTTAACTTGGTTCAATTTCTTGAGGAGCGTTTCCAATGTAATTATTTTATCCATATGTTAATACTAGTTTAGGATCAGGCAAGTGAAGCTTGCAGACTATCCCTCTTTTGTGCCACGAAGGAATATTGCCTGCCATGGACGATATACTGATTTATAGCTATCTGCTATGACGACTTTACCGTTTTTTGTAACTTTTCTTGAGAAAACAACAGTTGCTCCATCTGCTGCAAAATCTACTTGTTTTACTTGTCCGCGTGGGAGAGTAGGATCATCCTGATATGATGCTTCTGGAGCAGGTGTTTGGCTTGTTACAACGGGCGTACTCATTGATACTTCCCTTCCATCCTTTTTTCCGTAAAGGTTAAATGTTAATCTTAAGTTATCAAGGTCAGTATGGGCAAGGATAAGTATATAGTTTTCTGTATCATTTTTAAATTTTAAGTCAACGGTAGGGTAATATACTGTTGCGTCAAGTCCCGGAGGGGAATCTTGTTCATAATATCCAACTCTATAGGCATGGGCAACACGATTGGTGATTGGTAGACCAGCATTTAACAATGCCCTAAAAAGAGTAGTTGAAACTTGACACACCCCACCTCCATCCCCTAATACAGTTTTACCGTTTTGAATTATATATGCCTGTTGATATCCAGTGTATTGAGTAACATCGCCAAGGTTTTTTACAAATGAAAACTCTTCTCCAGGGGGGACCAGCACGCCATTAATTTTTTCTGCAGCAAGAGCCACATTATGAATTCTGCCTGGGATTGAGTGCGCAAAAAGTGATGTGCCTTCGCCTATTTCTTCAACAATTCCTAAATTATTTGCTTTTTCTGTCGGAATATTTGGTTTTAAAATTTTGAGTGGGATAGGAAGATTAACAGTTTTTATTTTTCCGCTTATTACTTCCGGAATTTTTTGGTTAATATTTTCCTCAATTGCATCAAAATCTATAGTGCGTCCTTCAACGGATTCTTTAAACGCTATAACCTTTTTGTCTTTGATTTCAAAAAGAGCATCCTGTGCGGGTATGTGAATTTCTTTTTCGATTGGTCCAAGTAATTTTGTAATTTTTTCTAGGCTACTAGTATAGGATGGGTTTAGATATGTTCCATTAAGATAAGAATTAAAAATGTAATAGATATTGCTTATTATATCGTTATTTTTTCCTATACTTTCAGCCTGAGATACCATAAGTTTTACATCATAACCGATTCCCATTTCTTGCGCGGAAATTGTAGCGATTCTGTTATCTTCGCTTTGGAAAGTAATTGTGCTTTTGCCTATATTTCTATTTTTTTCTTCAAAGATTCTTGTTACTTCATCCGCGCTTTTCTCGCCAACGTAAGTGTTTCCAAGAAAAATGCCTGGAATAACTTTATCTTTATAAGTTACTTTAAAGTAGATAAGAAAAAACGTAGCCAGACAAAAGCTTGCAAAAAACATTCCAATAATAAACCAAAAGATAGGTGTAATGTATTTGCTTTTTTTGTTCTTTTGTTCTTTTTTTGAAGAATTTTTTTCTTTCATGTGTTTGCAAAATCGATCGTCACTATTATACTATAAATAGATATGGTTTATTGTATGCCATTGTTGAAGTATGGATCCTAACAACTCAAGTCCGCAAACCCCACAGCCTGTACCCGTGCAGCCTGTTTCGGCACCCCAGCCATCTGTCGTGCATGAAGAAGGTGGAGGGAAACGCAAGATAATAAGTATAGTTATTGGATTTGTTGTGTTAGTGGCAATTGTTTTGTTGGTTTTTCTAGTGATTATTCCTAAATTTTTTTCCAAAAATGACAGTCTTGTAACGCTGACATATTGGGGCTTATGGGAAGATTCATCGGTTATGAATCAAATAATTGCAGATTTTAACAGGGAGTACCCAAACATAAAAGTAACGTATGAAAAACAGGATATTAAGGTTTTAGGGAAATATATTGATAGGCTAAAAACACGTATTGAAAATGGGAACGGTCCTGATATATATAGATTTCATAATAGTTGGCCGTTGGAATTGAAGGGTGATCTTCTTGCGCTTCCAAGAGATGTAGTTGACTCTCTAGAATTGGATACGCAGTATTATGATGTTATAAAAAAAGACTTAAAGATAAATGGTGCGTACTATGGTGTCCCACTGGAGATAGACACCTTGGCACTTTTTTATAATGTAGCCTTATTTAAGGCAGCTGACATTGCCCAGCCTCCTTCAACCTGGAACGATCTAACAGATATAGCTGCAACACTTACTGTACCGGACGAGGAAGGAAAGATCAGAACAGCTGGGATTGCGCTAGGAACATACGATAACATCTATCACGCATCAGACATAATATCTTTATTGTTCGTGCAAAATGGCGCGGATTTGTATAACTTAGCGGGACCTACGAAACAAAACGCTATAGATGCGTTGGGAACGTATTATACATATTTTGCGAAAGGGGATGAGACAGGCAGAGGGAAGACGTGGGATTCAGGCATGGAGAACTCAAAACTTGCTTTTGCAAATGGGAAATTGGCTATGTATTTTGGGTACTCATGGGATATATTTGAGATAAAAGGAAAAAATCCTGATTTAAATTTCCAAGTGACACGAGTACCGAATTTACCTCCAGATAGAAATCAGACAATAGCATCTTACTGGGTTGAGGGTATTTCTTCAAAAACAAAACACCCTAAAGAAGCTTTTATATTTTTAAAATATTTAGGAAAGAAGACAACACTTGAAAAATTATATACTCTTGAATCAAAGACGCGTCTTTTTGGGGAGCTTTATCCGAGACGTGATATGAAATCGCTTCTTGCGAAAAACCCACTCTTGATTCCGTTCCTGGAACAGGCGGATAAGGCAGTTGCGACACCATTCTCATCTGATACGTACGACGATGCTATGAACTCAGCACTAAATACTTATTTAGGAAACGCTGTAAATTCAATACTGAATGGGACATCTCCCGAAACCGCGATTGATACTTTGGGCGCCGGAGAAACTCAAGTATTGCAGAGGTATAATTTTCAATGAAAAAAGAAGCATTTAAGTATTCAGTAATAAAGACACTTTGTTATTCGCAGATATTTTCATATTCATTGACAATTCATGAGTTATGGAAATATCTAATGTTTGAAAAAAAAATCTCATATCAAGAATTTTTATTACGATTTTACCAAATACGTCGAGACTTTGAACAGATTGGAGAGTATGTAGTGCTTTTTGGTGATACGCGATTAGTTTCTCAAAGACATTTCCGCGCTTATGAATCTAAACGTAAAATGGCAAAGGCACGCCGGGTTAGTCAATTTTTGTCAATAATTCCTACGGTTAAACTAATCGCTGTTTCAGGCAGTCTTTCTATGTCTAATGCAAAAAAAACGGATGATATAGATTTATTTTTTATAACATCAAAAAACTCCTTATGGGTGAGCCGTTTTTTGGTTAACGGCATGCTTTTTTTTCTCGGAGAAAAGAGAGGAAGAAAAGAGAAGTATGCTAAGGACAAGATATGTCCAAACATGTTTATTTCGGAAGACTGCTTAACTATAAGTAAAAAAACAATGTATATCGCTCACGAAGTGGCACAAATTAAAATCCTCTTTTCAAGAGGAGATGTTGTTTCAGATTTCTTTAACGCAAACAACTGGGTTTTAAAGTTTCTTCCAAATGTATTTGTCTTAGGGCAAAAGCATAAAAAAGAAAAAAATAAACAGCCTAGCCTTTTTCTTATTCTGGTTGAAAAATTTTTCTATTTTGTTCAACATCAATACATGAAAAAAAGAATTACCAATGAGACTATTAAGAAAAATATTGCAGCATTCCATCCTGTTCAAAATGATAAGATTGTGCAAACCCTCTTTAAGTTAAAAGTGAATGCGCAAATTAATTTAATAAAAGAGAAAAATGGGCACAAAATTAACCGTTCAAGTTTGGATGTAAACTGACTATACTCCAGGATATTGACATGCTAAGATGCTTCTTGTATAGTGTCATTTGAACTTATTAATTAATCCCTCCCTCGGCATGCCGGAAGGGGTTTTTTTTAAGCAGAAAGCAATAATGGATAATAACAATCAAAAGAAAAAAATATTTGTCACAAAAGAGGGTTTAGATGAGCTTAAGAGAGAGCTTGAAGAACTAAATAAGGTAAAACGCCCGGAAGTTTTAGAGCGTGTATCAGCAGCTCGAGCAATGGGAGATTTAGCTGAAAACTCTGAGTATACAGCAGCTCGCGAGGATTTATCTCTTATTGATGGAAGAATAGAAGAATTGACAGAGATTCTCAAGAGCGCGGAATTGATAAAAGAAACTGGGAAGGACACGAAAGCTATTCAGCTCGGTTCTACCGTTATTGTTTCAATTGGTGGCAAAAAAGAAGAGTTTGCTTTAGTTGGTGAGTGGGAAGCAGATCCTCATAATAAAAAGATTTCACATGAATCGCCCCTTGGGAAAGCCCTCATAGGTAAGGCAGTTGGAGAAAAAATAGAAGTAGAAGCACCTGCAGGGACAATCTCTTATACCGTAATTTCTATCCACTAATTTTTCTTAAAGAGAGATTTTAATACAGAAAAAGCTCTATTTATATCCTTGTCATCAACTACGATAGTAAGCTTACTATTCTCGGAAGATACCGCATGTATATTGATCCGTTCCCATGCTAATGACTTTAAGAAGAAGTAGAAAACACCAGGGGTATCCTTATGGTTTGGTGCAAGATGAATAATTATTGAAGAAGATTCACCTTTAGAGTGGGCAACCATTTCAGGAGGAATTTTAAAAAGATTTTGAAAAGAGGTTGGGGTATCTAGTTTTTTTTGAATCCGTTTTAATGCCATCATAATAGAAGAGCTGCTCACATCTTTTATTAGCATTTCCTCAATCTCGGGTTTTATGTAGCGAGCAAGTGATGATAAGTTAATTAAGTCTTTAGACATAGCCTCGGATAAATATCTAGACCTTTTAACTATTTTTTCTGTAGCTTCTGGAACTGTTATCATTCTGTTAATATTTTAACAAATATTCGATAAATTATCAATATTTGTAAAAATTTGATATATTTTGGCTATTTGTGTATTCTTTACGTCATGAGATTGTGCGAAGGGTATAATTATGTGCCCAAAGCTAAAAACGTATTTAAATCCGAAGCACTGCAGGTAATTGATCACGGATATAGGTTGGTATACAATAGGGAAGATCAGCAAACTTCATCTATGTTGCAAAACCCAGATAATAATATGAACACAAATAAGCAAGATTCAGGCAGAAAACCACACCCATCAGCTTCGGATCCGCTTGAAGCTAGAATTAGAGGGTTAATTAGGGAACAGGCTCAAAGTACTCTTAATGGTGTTCAAATGTGGCAAAAAACAAAAGAGTTGCAGAGAGATTATTTTAAAGACGCTGCTGCCCATATGGAGGACTCTGCCTATATACATGATGCAACGCAGAAAGTATTAAATGATATTGCTGTGGCAACAAATACACAGATAGTTAGTGGTAAAGAAAATATATCAGATATTAAGACGCCTGCTCTGGTTGTTTTAAACCACTATAGTGGATATAAGTTAACCTCTCTTAAGTCTGATGATCTAGAAATAGATTTTGGAAAAATGGAAGAGTTGTATCCATTTCCCTCATTTTTTGCGTCCATGATTCCAGTTGCCCGAGGAATTGGACAAGATGTTACTCTTCATGATGCTCATCTAGAATATGGTAGAAAAGAAGATGATTCCCTTTTAAGAAAAATTCAAGAGAAGGCAGGACTTTTAGTAATTTCAGAGGAAAACGGAGGATTTAAGGATACATTGGATGCTACAAGACAAATTATTGATAAAAATCCTAAGTCTCTGATTGTTGTATTTCCAGAAGGGGAGAGCTCAGGAAAGCGAAACGAAGGAGGACCATATGATATGGTCGCATTTCATACAGGAGCTTTCGTTATAGCAGGTGAATTAGGGCTTCCAGTTATTCCGGCTGTGCAGTATTTTAACCCTGATACTGGATTTCAGGTAGTTGTTTTACCACCAATTGAGTCAAGAGTATTTGAAAAAGGACCAGACGGAAAGCCAACAGCAGAAAGTAAAGAATATTACGAAAAATTGGCACAAGAAACACATGATAAGATGCAGTATGAATTAGATCGGTTAATGGGCAAAGTAGCTTAATTAAGTCCTCAAATCTTCATGAAAAAATATAGGTTGGCTGCATTGGGAGGAACATTTGATAGACTGCACCGTGGACACAGGGATTTTCTTCAGTTCGCACTTTCCAAAAGTGATTATGTGGTTTTAGGTCTAACCTCAGATACCTATATTAAAAAATATAAAGATGGGCTTGGAATTGAGTCTTATGAAGTACGAAAGAAAAACCTTCAGACATTTTTAAAATCTATCCTGAAAGAGAATAGAGTAAAGATTGTAGCAATTGATGATCCTTTTGGTCCAACAATTTTACCTGAATATAAGTTTGATGCAATTATCGTTACTCAGGGCACCATAAAAGGTGGAGAGGAGATAAATAAGAAAAGAAAAGAGATGAGGCTTTTAGATTTGCCTTTGGAAGTTTTTTCTTTAATAAAAGAAGTTCATGGTGCACCAATAGCGTCTTCAACAATACGAAAAGTTATTTTTGCTCTACCGGCTCATCTTCGTTCTCTACTTCAAGAACCATGGGGAAAGGTAACTGGGAAGGCGCCACATAGTATAAATCCGGAAAAAACGATTACTGTAGGAGACGTAACAACGAAAATGTTTTTAGATCAGGGCATACATCCTAGACTTGCAATAATTGATCTTTGTATAGGGCGAGAGTATTTTGTTAAAAAAATCGAAGAGTTAGGTTTTTCAAGTGATCAAGCAGTGATACATGTTAAGAATCCTGCTGCAACTATCACTCCCGAATTAATAACAGCTATTCACAAGGCATTTTTAAGTAGTAAACGTTTTCTTATTGTTGTTGAGGGAGAAGAAGATCTAGCTGTTTTACCGGTATTGCTTGAGGCAGACAATGGGTTTTCGGTTTTTTATGGGCAGCCTGGGCAAGGAATGGTAGAGGTAGAGGTGAATGATAAAATAAAAAAGAGGACGCAGGATTTAATCGCTCAGTTTGACAAAAAATAGCACTTTTGATAGCATGTACATACCAATGAAATTCCTGACAATTCTCAAAAAGATTAAGAAAACCCCATAGGGGCTTGGCTTTTTGTGTAAAAAACCAGACCCCGAGCAATCGGGGTTTTTTTGTGCCTAAAAAATTATATGGAAAGGAGGAGAAAATGGAATCATTAAAACCAGGAGAATATAAATTTTCAGATGGGAACATTAGTTACAGGTATGTAAAGGAAGAGAGATTTCCTCATCGTCTTTTTGTATCTGTTGGAATAAATGGAGAAGCTGTGGATCGGGCTGCGCGTGGTATTGACTTAGTCGATGCGATAAAAGCACTTGATAGAAACGGAAGAGAGTTTACGAAAAGAAAAGCTGAGCAATTGGTTGCAGTAGAAGTTCTTCAAGGTGGTTTCCATGCAGTAGAAGATCAGTTTAAGGCGGGGAAGCTTTCATTAGATCAGGCAGGGCAAAAAATTCAAAGATTCGTCGGAGACTTTATTTGCTCGCATAAGGAAAATTTGCCAGAAACCATTCATGTCGCGCCTGACTGGAGAGTAAATACTGAGACAAATTCCCTTCAGAGACCATGGAAAGTCGATAGAAGACTTCCAGAGCCTTACGAGGTTTGGTTTGTAAATAGAGGGCTTATTGCAAGTGCCCTAGAAAGGAAGGTAAAGAGAGTGGTGTTGTAAATATATAGCACACACAATATAATCAACCATATATGTTTTGGGCTGATGAATTATTGCAAAATATGCAGAGCATTCCTGCGAGTAGACCTGAAAAGGAATGGATCAATGATGCGTGGACTCCGTCCGGCATTATTCATATGGGTGGATTAAAGGGTCCTGTTATACACGACACACTTTATAGAATCCTAAAAGAGCAAGGCAAAGAGGTTAAATATACTTTTGGCTTTGATGATATGGATGCAATCGATGGTTTACCTGAGAACTTACAGGAAAAGTTGGGTGAATACATGGGTATTCCTGTATGCAATGCTCCATCCCCAGAAGGGAATGGTTCATTTGGAGATTATTATGCAGGTATGATGAGGGATATGTTTGAAAAATTAGATATTCAGGCAGAGATATACCTTGCGTCTGATTACTACAAAAAAGGAATTTACAACAAGGCTATTCAATTTGTGTTAGATCATGCGGATAAGGTGAGAAAAGTATATGAAGAAATGTATAAGAAGAAAATTGCCGACACATGGTTTCCATTACAAGTTGTTTGTCCAAATTGTGGTAAGGTGGGTACCACCGAAGTTACATCATGGGATGGAAAAGAAGTTTCATATACATGTCGTCCGGATAAAGTGAAATGGGCTAAGGGTTGTGAGAAAAGTGGGAAAATTTCTCCCTTTGATGGGAATGCTACTATGCCATTTAAGGTTGAATGGGCGGCAAAGTGGTGGACTTTTGGTGTAACAATTGAAGGAGCAGGAAAAGATCATGCGTCAGCTGGTGGAACATACGATATCGCAAGAAAATTAGTGAAGGATGTGTTTGGTCAAGATCCCCCATTATGGCTTCCATATGAGTTTTTTCTTTATGATGGGAAAAAGATGTCTTCATCAAAAGGGTTGGGATTAACTGGATACCAATTATTAGAAGTAATCCCACCTCAAATGGTTCGATACCTGATGACGAGAACAGAACCAAATCAAGCAGTAGAGTTTAATCCAAACGGTACTCTTATTATTCCAAAACTGTTTGAAGAATATGAGAAAGCTGCTAACGCAACAGAGGATTATTTAAAACGACCCTATGAGCTATCTGAAGTATATAAAGATAAGAGAGCTTTGACTATAAGATTTTTGACGCTTGCTCAGTGGGTTCAAATGCCGAACATGGATAATGAGATTAAAAAGGAAAATCTTGAAGAATGGGCAAAATATGCAAAGATTTGGGTTGAAAAGTATGCGCCTGAATCTGAAAAGTTTGAAATTAAAAAAAATATACCTGATGTTACAAAAAACCTAACGGGCACACAAAAAGAATACCTTAAAAAACTTTCAGAAAAAATTGATACTAAAGACGCTGAAGCGTTTCAACTTGTCATATATAATCTGGCAAAAGACTTAGGTCTTCCATCAAGAGATGCTTTTCAGGCAATTTATTTAAGTTTATTAGGTAAGGATCATGGTCCAAAAGCCGCCTGGCTGGTACTATCTCTTGATAAAGCATTTGTTCAAGAAAGATTTCGGGAAATAGGAAAATAGTACTATGGATGAAATATGAGCGAGTTTAAAGAAGGACAAGAAGTAAAAGATGAAAACAAAAAAGCAATACTAGATGCTTGGGATAAGATAAAAGAGATGTATCCTGGTCGTGGGTTTATAGATATTCCTCTTGGTATGGGAAATGATTTAGTCCTCAGATTTAATTCTCAACCTCGAATTGTTAGCAATTCATTGAGGCGATCATATACGGATGTGGTTAACGAACAAGGAAGCCATGTGGCGGTACGTAACTATGAGTTTGAAAAAGATATACTGTTTCCGAATTATATATTTGTTACTGGGGATTCAAGAACTCAACCAGATTATCAGTCATTGGGGCTTGGTTTAGGACTATTTGCCTTAACTACGGATGTGATTAAGTATGAGCTGATAAGTCATGATGAAGATTTTAGGGGTAAGACAGTAATTTCTGTTGAGTATGATCGTGCTCAGGCACAAAAAGGTACCCCAAAAGAGAGAGTGGGTTGGACAAGTGCTAATCTTAGTATGCTTGGATATACTCCTTTTGAAGAGAATGGGTGGTATAAAGTGTTTCAGGAAAATCCGAATCATCCAGTAAATAAAGAGGTTATAGGAAGATTACAAAGACACTCCCCACCTACTATAGATGGCGGTAGTAAGTTGACGCCCTGAATTTTCTTCAATAACTAATTCTCCGTGCTCAATCATCCCGTTTTTTAGCGATAAATCTTGTATCATATTTGCTATTGTTATGGATGAGACCGGGACTGTGTAGGCAGTAATGATGAAGAATAACGGAGTGGATGTTACTATTTTAGCTGTGTATTCCAGTAATTCTGGAAGATCTTTTTCAAATTGCCAGACTTCTCCTTTGGGTCCTCTACCAAATTTGGGCGGATCCATAATGATTCCGTCATATTTATTTCCCCGTCTTTCTTCCCGTTTTACAAATTTTAATGCATCATCTACAATCCAACGTATTGGTTTTTCTGTAAGCCCTGAAAGTTTTTGATTTTCAATTGCCCATGAGATGGCAGGTTTTGATGCGTCCACATGGGTTACATGCGCTCCGCCTCTTGCCGCCGCTAGAGTTGCTGCTCCGGTGTAGGAAAATAAAGATAAAACTTTTGCTGTATGTTTTAGGTCGCATTTTTCAGATATCCAATCCCATTGTGGGGCAAGCTCTGGGAATACACCCACGTGTCCAAATGGAGTTAGGGCAAGTTTTAGATGAAGAGATCCGTAGGTATATGTCCATTCCTTGGGTAGTTTGGGATTATATATTTTCCAGTCCCCATACTTCTCATTTGTTCTTATGTACTCTGCATCTGTTTTCACCCAAAGCTTGGGATTTCTTTCATTCCATAACGCTTGACTCTCGCGTCTTATGAGAGTATAGTTCCCAAATCGTTCTAACTTTCTACCATTTCCTGAATCAAGCAATTCATATGATTCTGATTTTGAAAGTATTAAATTCTTGTTTACCATTCTGCAATTGTACCAAAAAGATCATCTAAGGTATAATGAACAAATTAATATGCAAAAATTGTTAATTGCAACCACAAATCAGGGGAAATTGAAGGAGTTTAAAAATTTTTTGTCAGATATTCCTCTGGAGCTGGTGTCTTTAATAGATTTAGGCATCTCTCAGGATTTTGAAGAAAATGGGAAAACATACGAGGAGAATTCTGAGGGAAAAGCTCGATTTTATGCTGAGCTCTCTGGTCTTCCTACGCTTTCTGATGATGGTGGAATTGAAATTGTTGCATTGAACAATGAACCGGGGATTAAGTCTAGAAGATGGTTAGGTTATGAGGCAACGGACAAGGAGTTAATAAACCACATGATAAAAGTGTCAAAAGAACTGCAAGACAACAACAGAACCGCTTTTTTTAGAACTGTCGTAAGCGTTATATTGCCAGATGGTTCATTGCTTCAAGAAAGAGGGGAGGTTAAAGGGATAATTGCAAAAAAGCCATTTTTAAAGCTTAACAAAGGATACCCATACCGTTCATTTTTTTTTATTCCAGAAATTGAGAGATACTATCATGAATCCGATCTTTCCGAAGAACAGCAAAAGCTGTATAATCACAGATATAAAACTGTTCAAAAGTTAAAACCTCAACTTTTGCAGAAATTAAAGATACAATAATATGCTAGACATAAAATTTATCAAAGAAAATCCTAAGCTTGTAGAACAGTACGCCTTAAAAAAAGGAGTGACAGTTGATATTGAAAACATTTTAGAGCTCGATTCAAAGTATCGTGAATTAAGTACCAACGTTCAGGGATTACAGGCAGAAAGAAATGCAGCAGCAAAAGAGAGAAATATTGAAGAAGGAAAGAGAATAAAAGTGGAGCTCGATAAAATTGAAGGTAGCCTCAAGGAGGCAAGGGGAAAACTTGATGAGGAGTTATTAAAGCTTCCCAACCTTCCGCTCTCAGAAGTTCCTGAAGGTGGGGAGGACGACTATGAAGTTGTAAAGACCGTGGGAGAGCCGAAGGTTTTTGATTTTAAGCAACGAGACCATTTAGAACTGGGTGAAATGCTTGATATTATTGATGTTGCTCGAGCAGCTAAGGTTTCGGGAACAAGGTTTGCATATTTAAAAAACGAAGCAGTATTTCTCGAGCTAGCACTCGTTCACTTTGCATTAGAAAAACTAAGCAAGGAAGGGTTTGCTCCTGTTCTTCCTCCAGCGCTTATCAAACAAGAAATCACAACGAGCTTAGGATATTGGAATGAAGAAAATAAAAACAATTATTATCTAACTCAAAATGTTGAAGAATTAGAAAAAGGGAAAGAAGCTGAAAATTCATTGTATCTTGTGGGAACCGCTGAGCATTCCCTTGTTCCGATGCATAAGGATGAGACATTTCAGAATAAAGATTTACCAAAGCGGTACGTAGGGTTTTCTCCTGCGTTTAGACGTGAATCAGGAAGTTACGGAAGAGATACAAGAGGGATTCTGCGCGTTCATCAGTTTGAAAAGGTGGAGATGGTATCATTTGTAAAACCTGATGAGGATGGGGCAGAATTGGGGAAGTTAACAGCCTTGGCTGAAGAATTTATGAATGATTTAGGGTTGTCTTATAGAGTAGTACGTCTTGCAGCCCGTGATATTTCTTTTCCAGCTGCAGAAACGCTAGACATAGAAACCTGGATGCCGTCACAAGGTAAATACAGAGAGACTCACTCAATCTCTACGACGGGGCAATTTCAATCTAGGAGGTTAAACATTAAATATCAGGATGGAAATGAAAAAAAATATGTAGCTATTCTTAATGGTACTGCATTTGCAATTGGAAGAACTATTATTGCTATTCTGGAGAACTATCAAAATGAAGATGGCTCTGTTACAGTTCCCGAAGTGCTTAGAAAATATACAGGTTTTGATAAGATATCCCCTAAATAACTTCAACAGAAAATTTCAGTTTTAGGTAAATATCTTTTTAAGATATAAATCTTAAAAACTTTAAAAATTTTAGCCTTAATTTTGAATTAAAAAATGTAAATTTCAAATTATGTTTTTTCTTTATTCTTCAATCTTAAATGCTATTTTTGAGGCAAGGCTTTTTTCTTGACAATTAGACCGATTTTTATCACCATAAATATATCTTAAAAATGAAATTTTATTGAAGTATTTCTTCATTAAAATTTTGGTTACTGAAGGAGGTGATTTTAACATGGCTGCAAAGAAAAAAGCAAAGAAGAAAAAAAAGTAATTAAACGATACGTTTAGTTAACTTTTCGTTGGGTTCGCCTATAAGGCGGATACCAATTGATCAAATGGTATTCAATCCCCGTTGTGGTTCTGCCCTAACGGGGATTGCCTTTTATGAAGAAGTGGGTTGTAGTTTTTGAGGCTACTATGTGATAGAATATCTTTATAAATATCTAATTTTTTTAAAAAAAATCCCAATCTTTAAGGTACCAAAATTTAAAGGCAATTAGATCAGTTAGTAATTTTTATGTCATGATAGGAAAACTTACAAAATTATTTGATTCAAACGATCGTGAGGTTAAGAAAATCTTTCCTATTATTACTGAAATAAACTCATTTGATGATGCATTCAAAAAATTAAAAGATTCAGATTTCCCCAAAAAAACCCAAGAATTTAAAAAAAGAATTGAATCAGGCGAAAACGTGTATCTTTTGCTTCCCGAAGCTTTTGCTTTAGTTCGTGAGGCTGCAGCGCGTGCTATCGGACTACGCCTTTATGACGTGCAGCTTATTGCCGCAACTGTGCTGGCGCAGGGTAAAGTTGCCGAACAAAAAACAGGAGAAGGAAAAACCCTATCAGCAGTTCCCGCTCTCTATCTCCATGCACTAACCGGAAAACCTGTACATTTAGTAACAGTAAACGATTATCTTGCCAGGCGAGATGCAGGTTGGATGGGTTCAGTCTTTGCGTTTTTAGGCTTAACTGTATCAACTATTATCTCAGACAAATCTTATATGTATGATCTTGAATTTGAGGATAGCGAAGCGAAGGATTATAGACTTATACATTTAAAGCCAATTACACGTAGTGAAGCTTATGCTAAAGATATTGTATACGGAATAAATTCTGAATTTGGATTTGATTACTTGCGTGACAATATGGTATCTGAAGTCTCACAGATGGTGCAGACAGGGCATTATTTTGCAGTGATTGATGAAGTAGACTCTGTTTTAATAGATGAAGCAAGAACTCCCCATATTATTTCGATGCCAGATGAAACCCCATCTCAAAAGTATTACGAATATGCAAAAATTGTAGACAAAATTAGCGCATCTACAGACTATAAATTAGATGAAAAATTACGTACGGTACATCTTACTGAGCATGGAATTTTAAAAATTGAAAAATTATATGGAGTATCTGATATATATGAAAAAGATTTTGATACAGTGTATCACATAGAGGCTGCATTAAAGGCGCAAACTCTTTTCCATAAAGATAAAGATTACATTGTAAGAGATGGTCAAGTAATTTTAGTTGATGAGTTTACAGGAAGACTTCTTGAGGGGCGTCGTCTATCAGAAGGACTTCATCAAGCTATTGAGGCTAAGGAAGGAGTTGCAATTCAACAAGAGAGTAAGACTCTTGCGACCATATCACTGCAAAATTACTTCAGAATGTATTCAAAGCTGGCGGGAATGACAGGTACTGCAGTTACTGAGGCTGAAGAATTTCAAAAGATCTATAAGCTTGATGTTGTAGCAATACCGACTCACAAACCTACAAAACGTGAAGATAGGTCAGATTTAATTTACAAAACCATGCGTGCCAAGGTTGCTGCAATAGTAGGTGAAATAGAGGAGGCATATAAAAAAGGACAACCTGTTTTAGTAGGTACTACGTCAATAGACAAGAATGAGGTAATCTCAGAATATTTGAAGAGGAAAAAAATACCCCACGAAGTTTTAAACGCAAAAAATCACATGAGAGAGGCATTAATTATAAAAGATGCAGGAAGACTAAATGCAGTAACGGTTGCGACTAATATGGCAGGTCGTGGTGTAGATATTATTTTAGGAGGGCAGCCTCCCTCATTTTTTGAGACACAATATCAGGGGAAGGTGGGTCAAGCTCGCTATAAGAAAGAGCTTGAGGAATGGGAGCAAGAGCATGAAAAAGTAATTGCAGCAGGTGGACTGCTTGTTATAGGAACTGAAAAACATGAATCGCGACGTATAGACAATCAACTTCGTGGTCGTTCAGGGAGGCAGGGTGATCCTGGAAAATCCGTGTTTGTACTTTCTCTGGAGGATGATCTGATGCGGGTTTTTGGAGGAGAGCAGATAGCAGGACTTATGACCAGATTTAATTTTCCAGAAGATATGCCGCTTACCCATCCACTTGTAACTCGCGTTATTGTACAGGCGCAGGTAAAGGTAGAGGGTTTTAATTTTGAGGGGAGAAAGAGTCTTTTAGATTACGACGATGTATTAAATAAACAGCGCGAGATCATTTATGGGTTGCGCAAGAAAACAATTGAAGATGAAAAAAACAGCTCAGCATTTGTGTTAGAAAAAACTCAAGAAGCGCTAGAGAGTATGGTTACGGCGAACATGGCTGATACGCAAAAGTCAAAGAAAAATATAATAGAGGATTTTATGACTATTGTTAGTTTTGACGATCATTCTCAGGGACATATGCTTGAGCAGATAGAGAAATTAAGTTCCCCACAGGAGATAGCTGATTTTCTTTATAGTAACGTGTCACAAATAGAGGAGAATAGAAGAAAACAATTTGGTGAGCAAACAATTAATAATATATTAAAGCTAGTGATTCTATCAGCTATTGATAACGCATGGATGGAGCATCTTACGTCTATGGAGGATTTAAGAACCGGGATTGGGTTGCGAGGATACGGGCAAAGAGATCCGTTAATTGAATACAAAAATGAAGCGTATACAATATTTGAGCGAATGCTTCAGTCAATATATGATGGTATTGCTCATAGGGCGTATAAAATAAATATACAGGCAGTTCCTCAGGATCCTTTGGAAAAGCTAGAAGGAAGAAAAGATGTATCTACGAACGCACCTGAATCAGAAATTTCAGATGATAAAATTAAAGCAAAGAAAAAAATGCAGAAAAGAACCCAAGATGGTAAGAAAATGGGTAGAAATGATCCCTGTTGGTGCGGATCTGGTAAAAAATGGAAAAAATGCCATTACCCAAATCTTGGGTAATTATCCTGAACCTGTCGAATGGGTAACTACCCCAACCTCGGATAAGTAAAACATCCTATAGCTTGCATTTTAGTACTGAATATGATATGGTGTGACACATTATGTCAGTTGAAATGCTTCATCGACCCACACCAGAAGTACACCGTACTCGTTTAAGCCCTGAGGTTTTTTCACGCCAAAGAAACCTTCTTGCAATCTCAAATAATACCCAATCAGATAAAGATCACGATTTAGATCATGTTGGAAATGAAGTTGAAGCACGGCTAGTTGGAAGACATGATATTGTTATTATTTCTTGGGCAAATGATAATATGGACGGTGCGGCAGAGCGTGTACATAATGCAATTTCTCGATATGGTGCGCTTTCCTCAGTTTTACTACATCAAAGATCAGTTGATGAAATCCCACAGATCATACAAGATGCACAGGCGATCTTTGTAACTGGTGGAAATACATTTCGTTTGCCTACAAATATCCATGCAGATAAACATGCAGATGGTGAATTTGTAGATGCAAGACCAGGTGCAAATAGAGTTTCTGTTGCAGATTTATTGTGGAAGCACGTTTCAGAAGGAAAGCCATTTTTGGGCGTAAGCGCAGGGGCAATGATTCAGGTTGAAGATTTCAGAACGTGTGCTGATATTATTCCTTCATCTGCCAGAAGAAAGTTAGAAGATGGAAGCGTGAATCACAGAACTGACGGATTGAATTTCTTTAGATCAAATATTAGTATTCATCCACATTTTGAAGACTCTGAATCAGATAGAATGGATGAAGCAGAAGCAAAGCATCTCCAAGAGTACGCTGATGATGATACTGGGCACACTATTTTTGCATTAAGAAACGGGGTAGCAATTGATGTGAGAGGTAATACGGCAGAACTTCGTGGTGTAACAAGTGCTGTTCTTTTTAGAGCAAAACAAGAAAGAGAAGAAATACAACCAAAAACAAACGTTAGTTTTCTTTTAGGAAAGTAATTCCATCCGCCCGATCTTTTCAGTTTATATTTCAACTTGATAAATTACCTAATTCTTAAATTAGGACACCTTACAGAGTTTCGTATATTTTTAAAAACGTATTATTATTCACCGCAGGAGATTTGCTAAATTTTTTCACTGAAGTAGTGACCATGTTTATCTCTTTTTGCACGTAAATCATTTCTGACAATATCATTTATGGGTTCAACGATGCAGGGAATTAATCCCACAACATTAATCCCAAGTGCTCGAGTTTGAGATACTTTTTCAGGATTATTCGTAATAAGCCTTACGCTATCTATTCCAAGATCTTTTAGAATATCTACTGCAGCCGTAAAATCACGTTGTTCACTTGGTAGTCCCATAGATTCAAATGCTTCCACAGTATTCATGCCTTCATAAATCATACGTCTTAGTTGTTCTGCTTTTGCTGCAAGACCATTTCCTCTACCTTCCTGATGTAGCCATACAACTCCACCAATGCCCTCACGATCCGCAACAGCCAATGACTGATCAAGTTGCTCTTGGCAGTCACAATTAGATGCACTAAAGGTTTCTGCGGTTAAACAGGAGGAGTGAATTCGTATGGGAATCTCTTTGTTCCCCTCAGGTTTTAAGCCCTTTACTATTGCTACATGTTCTTCTCCTGTTGTTTTATCTCCATATACGAACATTTCAAACATGGAATTTTTTATAGTTTCTAGATGAGGAGTTCCGTGCTCTATTTCTATACCCAATATTCTTATTTGCTCCTTTGTAAGACTGATCTGGTGCTTTATCCTTAAAGGAAGTGGGGCGACAGCCAACCGTTCTATAATGGGTTCTCCAGGCGAGAGTTCTGCTTTTCCCTTTGCTATAACTTCAGCTGGTCTTCTCCACAAAGCATGGTGACCACTTTCTTTAGGTATCTCTGAGTTCATGTGTCATATAATACACCAATCTTCAACAAATTACAAACTATAAGCTTAATTAATACTGAAATATGGTATACTTATTTTGTAATGTCAGAAACATTTAAACTAAAGAGGGATAAATATAGAAAAGCTCGTGGGGGATATTCTCGTTTTTTAAACCTATATTGTTCAGGCTGTAAATCTCATTTGTTCTTATACCAAAAAGACGGTCCGGGTCCATTAAAGAGAGCATATTTAGATAGAATCCTTGCTCCTGAGATATTGTCTTCTTATCAGCATGAGAAACTTATTACTGTGCCAAACCTAGCTTGTTTGAAGTGTGGAGTAGTTGTAGGTAGTCCTTATGTGTATGCAAAAGAAAAACGTCCTGCTTTTCTCTTGAATCCTAGTGCTTTCCTTAAGAAGGTAGGAAAAGGAATGTATCCGCCCATTCTTAAATCTTTTACTAAATAAGTACGCACAGTCATATAACGCGACATATGGTTTCCTGTTTGATTATCTCATTGTGCGATTATTTCCCCTTCTTCCATTTATATAGCATCCATGAGTATCCTATTAGATTTGTCCCAACACCAATTATTATTCCACTATTTATTATTCTGTTAATTAGTTCTTGATGTAGGGGTGAGTAATAGTATCCATTGTTATATAATTCCACATATTTTTTATCAGGCGTTGTGTTTTGTGACATGGCAATAAAAGTTAGTAGTATTACAAATCCCCATAGAACTATCCAGTATAAAAATATATAAAGGGGAAAAGATGGCAGTGTTTTTGGTAGTAAATATTTCATAATCATTCACAAACAGCTCCGTCACGATCTTTATCTAAATGCGAATAGTTATCGCTGTTTCCTTTTTGGCTCTCAAAAAAAATCTGCGCGTCGTTGTGACTATAAAAATCTGAACATCTTATCTTAGTTGGTGATAAATTTCCAAAATTTGGATTTTTAACTTTTGGGGCAGCGTATGTTATATTAAGTCTAAGCAAGAGAAGGCTGAGCATAAGACATACGGTGAGAGTAATTCCTGTAATTGTACTTTTATGCATATCTTTACTTTATCTAAAAATATGCCTGTACACAAATAAGTCAAGATGAGAATATTTTTTCTTGCATTTTTCTTCAAAACTTGATACTTTAGTACCCCATGCTTCCTTCTTCTTTATGTTTCTTAGATCTTGAGACAACCGGGACTAGTCCTGCCTACGGTAGAATTATTGATATTGGAATTATTCGTGTAGATGACGGAAAGGTTACTCAGGTATACGAGAAGTTAGTAAATCCAGAACGAGGACTAGACCCTTTTATTTCTCAAATGACAGGAATTAGTGCTGAGGAGCTTACGGTAGCGCCAAGTTTTGGAAGCATAAAGGAGGAAGTGTTAGAGTTATTGGCAGATTCAGTATTAGTTGCCCATAACGTGCGGTTTGATTATGGTTTTTTACGTCAAGAGTTTAAGCGGTTTGATATCTCATTTACTTCAAAACATTTTTGTTCAGTGAAGCTTGCAAGGCATCTGTACCCTGGTCTTAGAAGACATAATTTAGACTCTATTATTGATAATTTTGGGATTACCTGTAAAAGGCGACATAGGGCATACGATGACGCTAAAGTGATTTGGGATTTTTACCAAATTGCAAAAAATTCTCTTGATCCGGACTTATTCGAGAAAGCAGTAGGTATGGCACTTCGAAAACCGTCAGTACCCATACATATATCAGAAAGCGACTTAGACAAACTTCCTGAAAGTTCGGGAGTATATATTTTTTACGGAAAAGATAACTCCCCTTTATATATTGGTAAAAGTATAAATATAAAAGATCGGGTTTTGTCACATTTTTCAAATGACTATTTATCAGCAACGGATCTGCATATATCACAGGAAATAAAAAGTATTAAAACAATTCCTACAGCGGGAGAACTGGGGGCATTACTTTTAGAGTCAACACTTGTCAAAAAGTATCAGCCTTTATACAACAGGATGTTGCGCTATGCAAGAAAGATGATAATTTTAGTTCGTACACAAGACAAAAATGGATACGCCACGATTGCGGTTAAAGAAGTAGAAAAAATTGATATTGCCGAAGCGGAAAAGATTTTAGGGACTTTTAAGTCTATGAAGCAAATGCAAGAGCATTTATATATGCTTGCTAAGAATTTTAAATTGTGTACGAAGCTTTTAGGGTTGGATAAGGCAAGAAAGAGATGTTTTTACTACGACTTAGGTATATGTGAAGGAGCATGTTTCAATAAAGAGCTGAATATAAAATATAATGTACGTTTTGAAGAAGCTTTTTATAAATATAAAATTAAACAATGGAAGTTTAAAGGACCAATCATAATAAAAGAAGTGGGCGTGCACGAAGAGGCATTTGTTGTAGACAAATGGTGTCTTATGGGAAGTGCAAAAAACGAAGACGAGTTTAAAAATCTTTCAAAAGAATATTTATTTGATTTAGATACATATAAAATTCTTACAAAATTTATCCTAAGCCCTACTAGAAAACTCTCTATTACAACATTGTAATTTTCATTACAAAAATTTTGTATTTATGGTTACTGATTATGGGTTGTTTTATAGCATTGTTTCCTTCGTTCATATGTTTTAAGCAACAAGGAATGTTAAAAAAGCAAAACTTGACAACCCACAGGTAATTAGGAACAATAAGTATATGGGTAACTCAATTTTTGAAGATCTAAAGAAAAAATTTGAAGAGAAGCATCATGAAGTAAAAAGTAAAGTTTTTGAGAAGCACAAAAACGCACTTGCCATAATAACAAATTATCCAACGCAAGTTGCAGCAGGGGTTATGGGAGCTGTAGTATTGGCGACAAACCCGCTTCCCGCACCTGTTCCTCAGCAGGCACTTGCAGTTGAATCATCAGAGTTATCTCAGCAGGCACTTCTCATTTCAGAATTGAATGTAAATCTCCCATCAAATATGCGCACCCTTACAGAAGAAGAAAATGCGACCATCTCATCTGTTTTATCAAGAAAATATAATATTCCTGTCTCTTCGTCCTTGGACGGCATCCGGTTAAATAGGACATACGGATTTATAGGTCAAGAGCAGCATTTAGCGCGTTATCCAGGGGATAATATGTCGACTCATTTTATTTCCTCAGAGGATGCGGAAAAATATGGTACGCAAGGAATGGCGCCTGGACTTGGAGCATGGGGATATTTTGCGCCCTCACAGTATGATATGTCTCAAACTGATATAGATCGGGAAAAATACTATATTGCAACTCAAACATTTCTTGCGCCTGGCTTTTCTGATAATGTTAGGCGGTACATTGAGTTTTTTAAATATAGAAAAATGTTAGTTGTGAATCCTCAGAATGGTCGCGCTATGGTTGTTGTTATAGGCGATGCTGGTCCTGGGGAATCAACCGGAAAACATTTGGGTGGGTCTCCTGAGGTTATGAAATATTTAGAGCGGGTAGATGGTGCACAGAAGGGTCCAGTGTTATACTATTTTATAGAGGACCCGACTGATTCTATTCCATTAGGACCAATAGATCCCAAATAATAACTGCCGTATGAAGAAAAAATATTATAGTCATCTAATTAAGATAGAAGCAATTGAACAAGAATTATCCGATTTAGAATTATCTTCTGAAGAAAAGGAGAAATTATTGCTTCATGTACACTCAACTGTTGAATATAAGGTATTAGATGTCGTTCTTTCAGAATTGCCAGAAGAACAAAAAGAAACGTTTCTTTTGTATATGCAAAGTGAAAAGCATGATGATGTATGGGGACACTTACGAAAGTATACTCATGAGATTGAGAATAAAATCAAAAATGCATCACAACTGCTGATGGACGAATTTATTGACGATATAATGTTGATAAAAGACAAACATAAAAAATAGTCGTTATAATTTCCTTACTTGCTTTTTTACGCTTTGTTTTATAAAATACTGTAATCTTATAATATTATATGCCAACAACAAAAAAGAGTTCCCCAAAAAAGTCCACTACTAAAAAAACTGTCATAACAGCTCCAGAGAAGAAAAGTGCTGAATTAAACAAAGGATTCAAAAAAATATTTACGAAGCGTAATATTATACTTGGTGTAATCTTAGTTCTTTTTGTGTTAGGGACACTTTTATACGTTTTCAAAGGTCTTTTTGTAGCTGCGACAGTTAACGGACATGTAATAACGCGAATGGAGCTAAATTCAGAGCTTGAGAGAAAGGCAGGAAAATCTACGCTCGAAACAATTATCACAAAAAAAATGATTTTTTCAGAGATGAAGAAAAAAAATATTACCATATCCGATGCAGAAGTAAAAACTGAGATACAAAAAATTGAAAAAAGTCTTACTCAACAAGGAAGAAATTTGGATGAAGCTCTCTCTCAGCAGCAACCACCCTTAACACGCGCTGACCTGGAAGATCAGATAAGAATTCAAAAGATGATAGAAAGACTTTTCTCAAAAGAAGCAACAGTATCTGCAAAAGAGATAGATTTATATATTGAGCAAAATAAAGAGCTACTTCCAGAAGGACAAGATGAAAAATCCTTGAGAGCCTCAGTAGTAAATCAACTAAGAGAGCAAAAATTAACAGGGAAATTTCAAGAATGGCTTTCAAATCTTCAAAAGAGTGCGAAAGTAAATTACTTTGTTTCCTTCTAGTTTACCGCTTACAAACTAATTCACAGAAAGTTTCAACTGGATCACCTTTTCCATTTTGTAGATCCTTTAAGTCATTAATTATTTTTTGAAGTGCTGCTTGTGAAGAGACAAGATTATCTGATGTAAGATTATTTAACTCTTCCTTGGCAGTTTCAAGAAGCTTAGTTGCGTCATCCTTGCTAGGTAGCCGTACGTCTGAAGAGCTGATTTTAGGATCTGTGCGTGCACCTAATACACTAGTTGCGCCAGTTTTCGCTTTGGTATATATGTAATAAGAACCGCCTAGAGCAAGGATGATTATAGTGGCTGCTATTACAATTCTCATTCTACTCCACGACTCAACAATTTCTGCCTCCTGAAATTTTTCATTTTCTTTGAACATTTTTTTTCTCATATATTTAAGTATTGTATCACCTCTTGAAATACATGGTCCAGAGTTCTTGTAGGATAGTGTATAATACGAAAGACGGGAGAAACATGAACATAAAATCGTTGCAAGAAAAAATAAAGGTATTATCAGAGAAGACACGCCCACAATACAAGTTATATTCGCAAACTGAAAAAGAAATTCTTACAAAAACAGTAAAGTTGAATGAAGAGGTGGGTGAGCTTTGTAATGATATATTATCCATATTAAAACTTCAGAGGAAAGCAAAGCTCGACAGTTTTAATAAGACGAATATCTATCAAGAGTTTGCTGATGTGATTATTACCACAATTCAATTAGCGGAAGTATCAGGTGTGGATGTGGAACGTGCGATAAGCGATAAGCTTGTAAAGATTGAAAAGCGTTACATGAAGGAAAATGATAAGCTTAAAAGGACTGTTAGTTCTTCGTAAGTAATTTTTTTAGCTTTCTAAAATCACCCTCTATTATTGGTTTGAATTTTTGGAATCTGATTGCTGCGGCAGGATGCACTGTTATAAAGTAGGATCTATTCTCTTGAGTAAGTATTGTGCCGTGTTCTTTACTTGCAGCAATTTTTCTTCCTAAAACCCCTTGTATTGCTACATTTCCGAGCAAAACAATATATTGAGGATCTATTACACTAAGTTGTTTATCAAGATGGGTTTTTCCATGGGCGATATCTTTGGGTTTTGGGGTAACATAAGTTGGTAAATATTTTACGGGACTTGTTATATAAACATCCTTTTCTTTAAGTCCTGCATTTGTTATAAGAGTTCTAAGTAGTTTTCCTGATCTTCCTACAAATGGTCTTCCGGTTTCAGCCTCAGTTTTTCCAGGAGCTTCGCCTATGAATACGATAGATGCGTTTGCTGACCCCTCTCCTACAACAGCCTTACCGATCTTGTCTACCTTGCACTCTTTGCATGTTAAGATTCCCAGAGCTATCCTATCTAGTTCTTTTTGCTTTTCATCCATTCAGACATTGTAACATAGGAATAAATAAAACTTACATTTATCAAACCACTTTGCTACAATGCAGACATGGATGAAAAGGAATTGAAACGAAGGGCAGAAATAATCCTTGAGAAATTAAATATTTCTGAAAAAACAAAAGAAATACAGGAAATTGAGGTCTCAAGCATGAACCCTGATTTTTGGAAAGATTCGGAATTAGCCGGTAGCAAGATGAAAAAATTAGGTGGTCTTAAGAAAGAGCTTGCGGATGCTGAAAAAATTGAGATGCTTATGGGTCTTAGTCATTATTCAGAATTAGAGCATTTCATAAAGGACCTTGAATCATATTTATATCTTTCTGGTCCATATGATAAAAACAATGTAATTATGACTATTCACGCGGGGCAAGGTGGGGTAGACGCTATGGATTGGACCCAAATGCTTTATAGAATGTATACTCGTTTTGCTGAAAGACGTGGCTATTCAATGGTAGAAATCGATTTGGTTTTAGGTGATGAAGCAGGGATAAAAAAAGTGGTGGTAGAAATAAATGGCGATTTCGCTTATGGGTATCTAAAGGGGGAGCAGGGTGTGCATAGACTAGTCAGACTTTCTCCCTTCAACTCCGCAAATCTTCGTCAGACCTCTTTTGCATTAGTGGAGGTCTTGCCTCAAATTGAAGATAAGTCGGTTGTAAACATTAAAGATGACGAATTAGAGTGGGATTTTTTTAGAGCAGGTGGACATGGAGGGCAAAATGTAAATAAGGTATCTACAGCAGTGAGATTGACACACAAACCAACAGGAATTATCATAACCTGTTCTCAAGAACGGTATCAGAACCAGAATAGAGAATATGCATTAAAATTGCTTAAAGCAAAATTATGGGTAAGACAGCAGGAGGAGATGGCTAAAGAACAAAAAGAAATAAGAGGAATTTATAGGGCACCATCTTGGGGAAATCAGATCAGAAATTATGTGCTTCATCCATACCAATTAGTGAAAGATACAAGAACTGGAATTGAAACTGGAAATACAGCTGCGGTCCTAGATGGTGATCTAGACACCTTCATAGAAGCAGAGCTAAAAAGTTCTTAAAGTGCTTAGCAGAAAAATTTATGATGCTACAAATATCTAGCCTGCTTCCAGCGGGGTTGTAATATTTTCAGAAATATGGTTTACTAAATTGTATGGAGAGAGAGTCAATCGTTCATAGTTTTGATGGGAAAAATGTTCAGGGAGCCTCATCTCATAAAACAAGAAATACTTCAATGAAGAAAAAGACTTTTCTTATTTTTTTATCAGTGATCGTATTTGGTCTTATTACAGGCTTTCTTATATCATTATCAACAAAAACATCAGTTGTCACTGTGACTTCAGATACGGATATATCCAATTTGCCTAAGGGAACAGTTTTTGGATCGGATGCGAAAGCATTTAATAATGATGCAGAAGGAGTATTGCGAGAAGGAGGAATTGATGGAGAAGGATCATATCACCTAGAGCGACCCGGTGGAGTATCTCAAAATGTATATCTTACCTCATCAGTCCTTGACCTGTCACAATTAGTTGGTCGTAAAATTAAAGTATGGGGTCAAACAAACGCTGCCCAAAAAGCGGGTTGGCTAATGGATGTAGGACGAGCTGAGATTATAAAATAGTCTTATACCACCCCATCTTCTGAATGAATCATATAATTTCATGATTTTCTTTAATGACGTATCTAAAAAATTTGGCAATGAGGATGAGGCACTAGAAAGTGTTTCGTTTAGTATTGCCCAGGGTGAATTTGCATATTTGATAGGCGCTACGGGATCAGGTAAGACTACCATTTTTAGGTTAATTATAAGAGACCTTGTTCCCTCCCAGGGAAGTATTATGCTTGGAGAATGGGATATCCTAAAACTTCCCAAAAAAAAGATTCCAACTTTGCGACGAAAAGTGGGCGTTATTTTTCAGGATTTAAAACTTTTGTTTGACAGAACTGTAGGAGAGAATGTCATGCTTCCGCTACTTTTTTCGGGAGTTTCCGAGGTTGAGGCTGCAACTCGTGCACAAGAAGCACTTGCTGAAGTTGGACTAGGACAAAGTACGGAAAAGTTCCCATTGCAGCTATCAGGAGGAGAACGTCAAAGAGTTGCTATTGCGCGGGCATTAGTTTTTCAACCAGAAATTCTTTTAGCAGATGAACCTACAGGAAACCTAGACACAAAAACTTCTCTGCAAATTATTGAATTACTTAAAAATATTAATAAAAAAGGCACAACTATTTTTATGGCAACTCATAACGAGAATTTAATAGAGGCTTCTGATCGGGTGATAGAGCTTAAAAATGGGAAAATAATTCAAGATAAAGGTGGAAAGAAACACACGCATTCAAAAGAAGAAAAAAAAGAAAAGGATAAATCTGAAAATGAAAAAAAAGAAGAAAAGGAGGAGGATAAGTAGCTAAGCTTTTTGGCTAGTTACTTTTTTAAAAAATGCATCTTAAAACAGTTTTAAAATACATGAGACGTTCTCCCTATCAATCTATTTCTGCGGCACTGATTATGACATTAACCTTTTTTACGATATCAGTATTTGCTTTTTTGACAATTTTATCAGTCAGACTTATTGATTATTTGGAATCTAGTCCTCAATTGACAGTTTTTTTCCAAGACACAGCAACCATAGATCAAATAAATAGTCTTAAAGGGAAATTAGAGGCGACAGGTAAGACAATTTCAGTACGATATGTTTCAAAAAAGGAAGCATTACAGATATATAAACAGCAAAACAAGAATGATCCAGATACGCTAGATTTGGTCACCGCAGATATTTTACCACCTTCACTTGATATACAATCTTCAAAAGCGGAACATCTTTCAACGTTAGTGCCCCTTATCAAACAGGAAAAAAATATCGACAGGATATCATACCAAAAAGATATTGTAGACAAATTAGTTACCTGGACAAATGGATTAAGGATTGTTGGGGTTTCGATAATCTCAATTTTAGTTATGGTTTCTTTATTTGTAATACTAACCATAATTGGGATTAAAATTACTGTACGAAGAGAAGAGATAGAAATAATGAAACTTATAGGAGCATCAAATTGGTTTATTCGTACCCCATTTTTGTTGGAAGGTATAATGTACGGATTTTTTGGGGCATTAATAGGATGGGGTGTTTCATATGGAATTCTTCTTATTATTACTCCACAGATAGAGGGATTTTTAGTAAATATTCCAATTTTGCCTATATCTCCATTTCTTTCATTAAGCCTACTAGGCATTGAAATAGTCGTTGCCTGTTTTCTGGGTGCGTTTGCAAGCTTTATAGCTGTTTTAAGGTACCTTAAATAGATTATAAATGCTACATTTGTAATTAAAAATGGCAAAGTTAAAATATGTATTTTTCATTTTTGTTTTTCTGACTTTTTTTAATTACTTCTCGCATGGGGTAGGAATTGCTTTAGCTGACGATCCTACGCCAACGCCTTCTCCTAGTTCGGGACCTACGCCTACGCCGGATAATAGTGGTGCAATTTCAGATCTTCAAAACAAAATAAAAGACTATCAAGGAAAATTGAATGAGTTGAAGGGTCAAGAGAAAACTCTTTCTTCGCAGATTGGAATTATGGATAATCAAATTAAATTAACTGAGCTTAAGATAGAGGCAGCCGAAGCTCAACTAGAACAATTAGAGAAAGATGTTCAGATAACTTTAAAAAGAATTTCAACATTAGAAAAAGATATAAGTTTAGCAACTAAAGCGCTTATTAAGCGTGTAAATGCTACTTATCAGATAGGGAGAATTGACCCTTGGCAGGTCTTGTTAACATCTAATAATATTTCAAATTTTTTAACACGATTATCTTACCTTAAAATTGTACAAATAAACGACAAAAAGACTATCTATGCAGCTCAAGAGTCAAAAGAAAACTATGCAAGCGAGAAAGACGTATTAGAGCAAAAAAGAGAAGAAGAGGAAAAAATAAAGGAGCAACTTCAAGGATATACAGAGCAATTGAGTCAGGAAAAAGTTGCAAAGCAACAATTATTAACTGAAACTCGGGGTAATGAGGCAAATTATCAAAAATTACTTTCTGCTGCTCAGGCACAACTTGCCGGATTTACCAGATTTGCTCAGAGTCAGGGGGGGGCATCTTTGTTGTCAGGACAAACAAGCTGTGATGATTGGGGGTGTTATTATAACCAGCGTGATTCACAGTGGGGAGGGTTAGCACTTAATAATACGCAATATACACTTGCAAGTGATGGATGTCTTGTCACATCTATGGCTATGATTTATACCCACTATGGGCATAGAGATGTAAACCCGATTTCAATTAATTCAAACGGCAGTAATTTTGCGTCTTATTATCCTGCATATTTGTTGTATAAAATTTCTGCAAACGGGATATCTTCAAGTAGAGTTGGCACAATAATAGATGCAACATTAAGCAGCGGAGACCCTGTGGTGGTTGGGGTGCATGCATATGGAGGTACGCATTTTGTAGTTTTGAAAAGTGGAAGCAATGGAGACTATGTGATGCATGACCCTTTTTTGCCAAACGGAAATAATGTTAAATTTCAAGACCACTATTCAGTGGCTAGTATATTTGAGATAAATAAAGTTGTATTTTAGTATGATTCGCCGTTTGGCAGCATTTTTTATAATCGTATATATATTATCTCCATCCGCTGTTTTTGCTTCTAGCGTTGTTTTATCTTCTCAGCAGACAAATCTTTCCGTAGCTGATGAATTTTTAGTGAATGTTGGGTTTAATATAAGTTCTTCAGACGGAACAAGTTATTATTTACGGGGTGTGTTTTTTAAAGAAGGAACTTCTAATTACTGTGGGTATACATGGAATGGAAACAGTTGGTATAACGGACCATATTCCGGCAGTGGATTTGGGCAATTATTGCCTATAACAGTATATCAGGGTAGTTGGTCAGGGCAGCTTAAGGCAAAAATTGACTCAGTAGACGCAGGGTGTCAGAGTAGCGGAGCCTATAGCTTTAAAATACAAAGGTATACAAGTGGAGGCAGTTCCTCATTTGATGGTCAAAATAGTCTAGCTGTGGCAATTAGCATTCCAACTCCAACGTTTACACCAACTCCTACTCTGGTTCTAACGCCTACACCTACACGTACGCCAACAATTATCCCAAGCTCTACGCCAACATCTATTCAGTTGCAGAAAACTACATCTACACAGATAAATAATTCTAGGAGTATAACTCCCGCAAAGATAGTAGCTATAAATACAGATGAAAGTTCTAAGGCTTCAGTTTTAGGAAGTTTTGCTGATGGGGAAAGTAATTCACCTACCAAAAAAACCCTCATAAAGGCGGAAGGTAAAGCTTTTGTTCTTCCTCCTGTTTTTTATGTGATTTGCGGACTTGGCATTTTAGTTATTGCGTGTGGTATACTTCTTTTTCGTGAGTGGAAGAAGCAAAAAAATGAAGAATTATAGGATGACAAAACGTATGCGAAAAAAATATGTCACTAAGTCTGATGAAGAGACACAGCATCTTGGAGAGGATTTCTCTTCTAGTTTGACAGTGGGAGATGTAGTTTTACTATATGGGAACTTAGGCTATGGGAAAACAACTTTTATTAAGGGTCTTGTAAAAGGCTTAGGGGGAAGAAGAAGAGTTGTATCTCCCACATTTGTGGTTATGAGAACGTATGTATTAGAAAACAAAAAAGGTATAAAGAGAATATACCATGCTGATTTATATAGGATAGAGAATTCTGAAAAATTATCAGGAATTGGACTAGATGAAAAAATTTCAGATCCTGAGGCTATTGTTGTTATTGAATGGCCAGAAGCAATTGAAAAACTTCCAGGAAAGAGGTGGGAGGTAAAAATTGAAATGAGTAACCAGAATACTCGTACATTTAATATACTCGAACATGATTAATACTCAAAAGGCTGTAAATATAATTAAAAATGGTGGAATTATTATTTTTCCCACAGATACCGCATATGGTATAGGATGCAGGATAGATAAAGAAGATGCAGTGGATAGAATTTTTAAGATAAAAGAACGCTCGAAAAAGAATCCACTTCTTGTGTTAGTGGACAGTATAAAAATGGCAGAAGAATATGTTGAGATTCCGAGTGAAGTAAGACATAAACTTTTGGATGTATATTGGCCAGGAGGTCTTAGCGTTTTTTTTAAGACGAAGAAGAATAAAGTTTTGGGGATTGTAACTGCTAATAAGCCTGTTTTGGCTATTAGACTACCAAGGCACAAAGTCTTACAGGAGGTGATACATACTGTGGGTGTTCCAATAGTTGCGACATCAGCAAATAAATCAGGCGAAGCAACTCCTTATGCTAGTGATAGCATAGATGCAGATATCAAGAGACAGGTTGATATGGTTCTTGATGGGGAGTGTACTTATAAAAAAGAATCGACAATCATTGACGCGACGATTAATCCTTGGAAGATCGTACGGGAGGGCGCGGTGAAAGTAAAGCTATGAATACAGTAAAAATTGATACTTCTAATGGTCGCATAACGCAAATTACGCTTGAAATGAATGGACGCATCCAGACCACATCACAAGAGAGGGAATTTTCAGGTGATCAAAATGTAGTTGAATTATTAGATTCATTATTAAAAAAGAATGCATTAAGGATAAAGGATGTTGAAGCTATTCAATTCGTGACGGGTCCAGGATCATTTACTGGTTTACGTGTTGGGGCTGCTATCGCTAACGCTTTCGCATTCGGTTTGCAAATTTCTGTAAATGGAAAAGAAATTGGAGAAATAGATACACCTATTTATTAAATGTAGAGTATTTTAATATTGTGCTTGCATATACTTGCTTGCTTCGCTAATAATTAGTAAGTATGGATTTTTTACGACATCTGATTAGCCCAACTAGGAAAAACAATTTTAGGGCAAGGGTACTCCAAAATTCTTCACTTGTTGTTCTTACCTTTCTTGTTATGCTTGGGACATCTATAGTTTTTATCGTAAGAACTACACATCCTGAAGTGCTAGGCATTTCCTATTCAATCTCTGAGCAAGAATTGTTGAATCAGACAAATATTCTAAGGGCGGAAAATAATCAAGCATCTCTTGTGCTTGATCCACAGCTTTCTGATGCAGCAAGAAGAAAGGCAGCCGATATGTTTCAAAAAGATTATTGGGCGCATTTTGCGCCTGATGGAACTACACCATGGGGATTTATAAAAGCTGCTGGATATGAATATGCTTATGCTGGGGAAAATTTAGCCAAAGGATTTACATCTTCTGGAGATGTTGTGTCAGCATGGATGAATTCCCCCTCACATAAGGAGAACATGTTGTCAAACAAATACAAGGATGTAGGATTTGCGATTGTGGAAGGAAAATTGGAAGGAGAGGACACGGTTTTAATTGTTGAAATGTTTGCCTCAAAAGACGCTGAGTCTGCAGTTATTCCGGTGGAATCTCAAAAGACTGTGGAGTTAAACAAGAAGCCTATTGTAAAAACTGTAAGCGAAAATCAAAGAGTTGCTGCGCTTGGTAAAGAAACAAAAGCAGCTCCGGTTATAGATTCTCAGAAGACAACTAGATCAGGTATTACAATTTTTCTTGTATTTATTATTGCGATTCTGATATTGGATATTGTAATTGTGGAGAAGAAAAAAATCCCAAGGATAGTAGGGCATAATATGGACCATATCATATTGTTAGTGCTATTTTTGCTGTTTGTATTAGCCTCGACAAATAAGGGGATTTTATAAGTAAATTTATGGGTAAACATAACACATATTATATATTTGAAACATTCTTATTGGGTATAGGATTTTTTTCGATTTATATCTACTCACCGCATGTTGTGATAGAGACTATATTAGTTGGACTTTTGGTTTTGTTTTATTCCGGAATGGGAATATTTCATCACTATAGAGAGCATGACATTCATGTAAAAATTGTGCTAGAATATATACTTATTAGTTGTCTTGTTCTGTCCATCTTTATGTTTTTAAAAAGCGGAATAGTATGAAAGGAATAATTCTTGCGGGTGGTAAAGCCACTCGTCTTAGACCATTAACTAAAATCACCTCAAAACAGTTGCTTCCTGTTTATGATAGACCAATGATTTACTACCCCATTGAGACTCTAGCAAAGTCAGGCATAAAAGATATACTTGTAATTGTAGCTCCAGAGTACTCAGGACATTTCTTGAATTTATTGGGTTCAGGAAAAAATTTGGGTTTGAACTTTTCGTACGAAGTGCAGGAAGATCCTCGTGGTCTTGCGGATGCATTTATTGTAGGAGAAAATTTTATAGGTGGAGATAATGTAACAATGATTTTGGGGGATAATATCTTTGAACATGATTTTACTGAGAGTATAAAAACATTTACAGATGGGGGAAAGATTTTTGCAAAGAAAGTGCATGATCCTGAACGTTTTGGAGTTGTTGAATTTGATGATAAATTTAAGGTAGTCTCAATTCAAGAAAAACCTACTTCTCCAAAAAGCGAATATGCGGCAGTCGGAATATATATATATGATAATAAAGTAATAGAGTATGCAAAAAATTTAAAGCCTTCAGAAAGAGGAGAGATAGAAATTGTCGATCTTCATAATGAATATTTAAAGAGAAGGAAACTAGAGGTAAGCATAATTGATGGAATGTGGGAAGACGCAGGGACATTTGAAAGCTTGTTGCGGGTCAGTAACTTCATGGCAGCACGAGAAAAGGATAAGTCTTCTTGAAGATATAAATGTATAGTTTTTTGCCTTGATTTAAATATATGAAACTACTAGTAACGGGCGGTGCGGGATTTATCGGATCAAATTTTATTCTATATTGGTTGTCGCACCACAGAAATGATCTTGTAGTAAATCTGGATAAGTTAACATATGCGGGTAATTTAGATAATCTAAAAAGCATAGAGCATGACCCATCATACAAGTTTATAAAGGGTGATATATGTGATACTGATCTGGTTAGGGAAATAATGGATGGTGTAGATACAGTTGTTCATTTTGCGGCAGAATCGCACGTTGATAGATCTATTAAAAGACCTCAAGACTTTGTTGTTACTAACGTTGTTGGAACTCAGGTATTATTAGATATCGCTGTTGAAAAAAAGGTTAAGAGATTTCATCATGTATCAACCGATGAAGTTTTTGGGTCTCTTGAAATCAATTCTTCCGAAAAGTTTAACGAACAAACACCATATAATCCTCATAGTCCATATTCCGCGAGCAAAGCTGCATCTGATCATTTAGTCAGAGCGTATGCGGATACATATGGTTTGCCAATAACCATAACTAATTGTTCTAACAATTTTGGACCTTTTCAGTTTCCGGAAAAGCTTATTCCGCTTGCGATAACAAATCTTCTGGAAGACAAGAAAGTCCCTGTTTATGGAGACGGTTTATATGTAAGGGATTGGTTGCAAGTTGAAGATCATTGTAGGGCGATTGAGGCAGTGCTTATGAATGGTCGTGTAGGAGAAACATATTATGTGGGGGGGATGACTCAGGATATTTCTAACTTAGAAATTGTAAAAAAAATAATAATTCTTTTGGGGAAGGATGATTCAATGATAAACTTTGTAAAAGATAGACCGGGGCATGATAGAAGATATGCTATAGATTGGAGTAAAATAAACAGAGAGTTAGGATGGCATCCTGCTTATGATTTTGAAACATGGTTGCAGAAAACTGTAGATTGGTATCGGGAAAACCGTGAATGGTGGAAGAGACTGAAAAACGCTGAGTTTGAAAAGTATTACGAAGGACAATATGGGGAGGAGAGCTGATGCAGCAGATTTTAGCAACTGGCTTAACAGGGCTAATAGGTTCCAGGTTAGCTTTGATATTAAATAACTTCGAATTTTTGACAATTTCCCGTTCGGATGGAGTAGATATTACACAAAAGGAATCATTGAGGAAGATTTTTGGTTCGTTTACAGGTAAATTTGTTCTTCACATGGCAGCAAAAGCAGACGTAGATGGTTGTGAAGAGGATAGGGAAATGGGTGAGCAGGGAGATGCCTGGAGAATAAATGTTTTGGGGTCTCAAAATGTTGCGGAGCTGTGTAAAGAGTACAATAAAAAAATAATATATATTTCAACTGACTTTGTTTTTAATGGTGAAAAAAAACAAGGAGAAGCATATACGGAAGATGATATTGAACAGCCAATTAACTGGTATGGGGAAACTAAATTTCAAGGTGAGTTGAGGGTAAAAAAAAGTGGAGCTGAGTATCTTATTTTAAGAATAGCATATCCGTACGGTGTGAGTAGTGCTAAAAAGAAAGATTTTGTAAGGATTATTGGATCAAGAATTAAGAATAACCAGCCAGTAGTAGCTGTAACAGATCATATTTTTGTCCCAACGTATATTGATGATCTCTCGCATGCTATAGAAAGACTTATTGAGGTAAACGCAGAAGGAATATATCATGTTGTTGGAAGTAGTCCTATTACTCCATATGATGCGGCACGTTTGATTGCGGAGGAAATAAATGCCGATCCTGAAGCTATTGGTAAAACAATAAGAAAAGATTTTTTTCAGAGTCGAGCAAAACGTCCTTTTAATTTATATTTAAGTAATGGTAAAATAGAAAATCTTGGGATTCATATGAAAACATTTGTAGAAGGTATTCATAAGATGAACATATAAAATATGAAGCTAACATTTATTGGACATGGATATGTAGGTTTAGTAACAGCGTCAATTTTTGCTGACCTGGGGAACACTGTTTATGTTATAGGTCACACAGCAGAGAAAATTGAAAACTTAAAAAGGGGGATACTGCCAATATATGAGCCTGGATTAGGAGAGATAGTTACAAGAAATGTAAAGAGTGGTAGATTGATCTTTACGCTTGATTATAAACCTGCTATTTCAGAATCAGAAGTCGTTTTTATAGCGGTTGGAACACCCCCGCAAAAAACAGGCGACGCAGAGTTAACAACGGTGTTTAAGGTAGCTGAGCAAATTGCAAAAAATCTCACTCATTATACTGTGGTGGCGACAAAAAGTACCGTTCCTCCGGGGACAAATAAAAAAGTAAAAAGAATACTTGAGGAAAACGTAAGGGAAGGGATAGATTTTGATATAGCATCCGTACCCGAGTTTCTCAGAGAAGGAAGCGCAATCGAAGACACACTTCGTCCAGATAGGGTTATTATCGGAACTGAAAAAAATAAACCTTTGGAGATTCTTAAAGAATTACATAAGCCAATGGGGGGTGAGTTGGTTGCAACAAATCTTGAGACTGCGGAACTTATTAAGTACGCATCAAATTCTTTTTTAGCTACTAAAATATCATTCGCAAATGCTATCGCAAAGTTAGCAGAAAAAATAGGCGCAAATGGTCCTGAGGCGTTACACGGAATAGGTTTAGATAAAAGGATTGGAGAGGCGTTTCTGTATGCAGGTGCGGGATATGGGGGTAGTTGTTTCCCAAAAGATGTAAAAGCACTTTTAGCGATAGCAAAAGATAATGATTACAATTTTGCTCTTCTTGATGAAGTGGAAAAAATAAACGATTTTGCAAGACGGGATATTGTTAAAAAGGTAAAACGATTATGCGGAGAGTTACGAGGTAAGACAATAGGTATTTTGGGTCTTTCTTTTAAGCCAAACACTGATGATATGAGAGACGCTTCGTCTACTACAATTATTAATTTATTAAAAAATGATGGTGTAAAGATAAAGGCATACGATCCAGAGTCGATGGAGAACGCAAAAAAAATTATGCCTGAAATTACTTATTGTAAAGATCCATATGAAGTGGCAAAAGATGTAGATGCTATTTGCATACTCACCGAATGGAATGAATTTAGAGAGTTAGATTTAGAAAAAATTCGAAGTGCCATGAAGACACCAAATCTGATAGATGGTAGAAATATATATATTCCATCAGTGCTTGAGAAAATGGGATTTAATTCAGTAGGGGTTGGAAGATAGTTGATATAATGAAAAAAGCTTTCATAACAGGTATTTCAGGCTTTGCGGGCAGTTTTTTAGCTGATCTGCTACTGACAGAGGGATTAGAAGTGCACGGGACCCATATTTCATCTGATACTAAAAATATCGAGCAGATTCACGACCGCGTACATCTTCATAGAGTAGACTTACTAGAAAAAGAAAAAGTACAAAAATGTATCTCTGAAGTTCAGCCTGATATGGTATATCATCTTGCAGCTCTCACTTCTCCTGCTGAAAGTTTCTCAAACCCAGAGACTGTGTTTATAAATAATGTAACTGCGCAGGTACACTTATTGGAGGCTCTTAGACTTTCTGCGAATACTCCACGGATAATGATAATTTCCTCAGCGGAAGTATATGGAATTGTGAATTCGTCAGACTTACCAATATCCGAAACTGTTGAGTTGCGTCCGGGGAGTCCATACGCAGTATCAAAGATTGCACAGGATTATTTAGGTCTGCAGTATTTTTTGTCGTATGGAATGGACATAATTCGCGTGAGACCCTTTAACCATATTGGACCGCGCCAGTCTGCATCATTTGTTGTATCCTCATTTGCCAAACAAATTGCGGAAGCTGAGAAGAGTAAGAATGGAAAAGAAATTTTGGTTGGGAATCTGGATGCAAAAAGAGATTTTACGGATGTTAGAGATATGGTTCGGGCATATTCAATGCTTGCACAAAAAGGAAAAAGCGGAGAAGTCTATAATATAGGTTCTGGCTTATCACATAAAATCTCTGATATTTTAGGAAAATTAGTTTCTTTATCATATGAGAAGATCGAAACAAAAATAGATCCTTCCCGGATGAGACCATCTGATGTGCCCGATATTCGGTCTGATAATACAAAGATAAAAAATGAAACGAATTGGGAGCCGAGCATACCTCTGGACCAAACTTTAAAAGACACACTTGATTATTGGAGGGATAACGTTTAATATTTTAAGGTTAAGTTAATGTATGTCTATGGCAAAAAAAGCTTTAATCACTGGGATTACTGGGCAAGACGGGTCGTATCTTGCTGAGTTTTTGTTAAAAAAGGGATATACGGTTTATGGATTGGTTCGAAGACTAAGCACCCCTAATATAATTAATATCCAACACATTCAAGACAAGATAACAATCATTCCTGGAGATTTATTAGATCAAGGATCTCTTGCTGATGCGCTTATTACCTCGGAGCCTGATGAAGTATATAATCTTGCTGCTCAATCGTTTGTAAAGGCATCTTGGAGCCAGCCGGTTTTAACAGGCGAATTTACCGCATTATCAGTTACAAGAATGCTAGAAGCTATAAGGCAAGTAAATAAAAAAATAAAATTTTATCAAGCTTCATCTTCTGAAATGTTTGGTAAAGTGACAGAAACTCCACAGAAAGAGACCACACGATTTTATCCGCGTTCACCATACGGTGTTGCGAAAGTGTACGGTCATTATATTACAGTAAACTACAGAGAGAGTTATGATATGTATGCTTGCTCGGGGTTGCTTTTTAATCATGAGTCGCCTAGGCGTGGGTTAGAATTTGTAACAAGAAAAATTAGTAATGCTGCTGCAAGAATTTCATTGGGAAAGCAAAAAAAACTTGAATTAGGGTCGTTGGATCCTAAGCGTGATTGGGGTTTTTCAGGCGACTATGTTGAGGCCATGTGGCTAATGCTTCAACAGCCAAAGGCTGATGACTATGTAATTGCTACAGGGGAGAACCATTCTGTAGAGGAATTTGTTAAGATCGCATTTGCTACCGCTGGGATAACTGATTGGGAGAGCTATGTGGTAGCAAATAAAAAAGAATTTATGAGACCAGCTGAGGTAGATTATTTAATTGGAGATTATAGCAAGGCGAAAAAAGAATTAGGTTGGGAGCCTAAGACCTCATTTAAGGAGTTGGTAGAGATGATGGTTAAGGCTGATCTTGATCTGGAAAAGAAAAACGATCTATAACTCCTCTTTTTTTGGTATACTAGTTTAGCTCATCATGAATGTTGTAATTATTCTTCCTACTTTTAACGAAAGAGAAAATGTTCAGAAGTTAATTCCTATATTGGAGAATGATATTTTTCCTAAAATAAAAAATCATAGTATGCATATTCTTGTTGCAGATGATAATTCTCCAGACGGGACTGCGGATGAAGTAAGAAAGTTAATAAAAAAATATAAAAACATTGAATTATCCTCAGGTCCTAAAAAAGGTCTTGGTGCGGCTTATATTCGGGGAATGTCGTATGCTATTTCTGAAATGAAAGCAGATGTGGTATTTGAGATGGATGCTGACGGGCAACATGATCCTGCAAAAATTCCAGAGTTTTTAAAAAAAATTGATGATGGATATGATATTGTCATTGGAACAAGATATAGTGCCGGAGGGTCTATCCCTAAAAATTGGCCACCTCAACGAAAATTATTCTCAGTCACGGCAAATATTTTAGTAAGAACTATTTTTATGCGATTTTCTATTCATGATTGGACTGGGGGATATCGGGCTCTTAAAAAAGAAGTTTTTTTGAGGGAGAAAATCCATTTAAAAAATTACAATGGATACATATTTCAAATTGCCTTTTTACATAAAGCAGTTGTTGATGGATTTAAAATTGGTGAGGTTCCGTTTCATTTTACAGATAGAACATTAGGTAAATCTAAGATTGCACCTTTAGGGTATATTTTTGACGTATTATATTTCGTTATAACTGCAAGACTTCAGGAGGTAATTTTTGGTCGGTTTGGTAAGTTTTTTACAGTTGGCTTAAGCGGATTAATCATAAACCTTTCGACATACTATTTGCTTGCAAACTATTCACATGCAAGCTTAGTTTTTGCAAATACAGTAGGAGCACAGCTTGCAATATTCTCAAATTATAATCTTAATAATTTATGGACGTTTCGTAATAAACGGGCGAAAGCACCCATTCCCTATCTTATAAAAATGATACAATTCTTTCTCACTTCAAATATTGGAGTTTGGATCTTTCAAAACGGGTCAATATATTTAGGTGAGAGAATATATGGAAGGCAGTATTACTTAGCCTATTTTGTAATAGGAACAGGATTGCTATTAATATGGAATTTTACCGTGTACAGCAGATTCATCTGGAAAGAAGATTAGTTTTTTTAACACACCTCTATGCGTAAGACACTGAAAAGAATTTTTTTTAAAAAAGAAAACATTGCGCTAGCTTTAATTCTTTTAGTTGGTGGTTTTTTAAGACTATATAGAATTTCAGAGTATCTTACATTTTTAGGGGATGAGGGTAGGGATGTTCTTGTAGTCAAGCATATTTTAGATGGCAATCTTACTTTACTTGGACCAACAGCATCTGTTGGAGGATTTTTCTTGGGTCCCATCTATTATTACATGATGGCTCCCTTTTTATTTCTGTTTAACTTTAATCCTGTAGGGCCAGCTGTCATGGTGGCACTTTTTGGTGTTGCAACAATATGGTTAGTATATAGGGTAACGCGTGAATTCTTTGGTTACTATCCTGCTCTTATATCCTCATTATTGTATGCAATTTCACCGTTGGTAATTATCTATTCAAAATCATCATGGAATCCGAATACTGTTCCCTTTTTTACTCTATTAATGCTTTTTACTCTTTATCGAGGATTTATAAAGAAATCGAATATATATTTTTTCTTATCAGGCGTAATTCTTGGGATACTGCTTCAGCTCCACTATCTAACAACGTTTCTTGGTGTTCTCTGCGGTGTTTATATTTTGGTGGGAACATTTTATGCTAATGGTAAGAAAGTACTGCAATCTCTTGTTGTTGTGCTGAAGAGGTATGGATTATTTGCTGGGGGCATAGTTATTGGTTGGTCGCCATTTTTGGCGTTTGAGGTTCGTCATGGTTTTCCTAATGTTCAAAGTATCTCAGAATTTGTGCTCTCATCGGGGGAAACAGGAAATAACGGGCAATATTTTAAAATAGTTTCTGATGTTTTTCTAAGGCTTTTTGGAAGACTTCTCTTAGCGTTTCCGAGAGTAGAAGATTTACACTTGTATTCGCAGACCGTTTTGGATATGTGGGGTTTTGCTTCATACACCATTGGATTTGCATCAATACTTATTTGTTTAGTGGGAATTGTCTATTCGTTTAGAAAAAAGAGTGTATCATTCTATAAATTCTCTTTGCTTATTTTATGGTTGCTTGTTTGCGTGCTCCTGTTTGGTTTTTATAAAAAAGCGATTTATGATTATTATTTTGGAATATTATTCCCCCTTCCTTTTATTTTGTTTGGCGGGCTCGTGTCTTATGCGTTTAGGCGAGGGAAAGTTGTGAGCACACTTATTTTAATTGGGTTATTGGCAATGGTAGGAATTAATTTGTATAATACCCCAATTTTTTATCCGAGAAACAATCAATTAAAACAGGTGAGAAGTATTTCTGAATTTGTGCTATCAAAAACAGATGGAAAACCGTTTAACTTTGCTGTTATTTCTTCAGGTGGGAATTCTGACTTTGCATATAGATACTTTTTTGAGGTGAATGAAAAAATACCTGTAACTATAGAATTTCCTGGTGCGGATCCAAAAAGAAACACTATTACAGATCAGTTATTAATTGTATGCGAATCAGTGCCCTGTCAGCCTCTAGGATACCCCTTATGGGAAGTTGCAGGCTTTGGGCAGGCGGAGATAGTGGGAGAATGGTCTGTATCAGTTGTGAAGGTATATAAGTTAGTTCACTATAAACCAGAAAAATAATTTTTTTAGTGAAAATTAAGTTTGCGGTTTCAATATTATTTTGACTCTATCACTATCCTCGTTTAATTTTATACTTCGTGTCCGTAGTTTTTACAGACTTGATAAAATACTATCACATAACAAAAACCCGATTATTAAATGTTCCTTGAGCTCCAAGTAACACTTGAATATCGGGTTTTTGGGTTTTTGTAGCAAAAGAGAGCCTACTTTGCTCCAATTTTGAACATTGCTGTTCCACAAACTGGGCATTTTCCTTTCATTGCTGGTTTACCATTCTTCATGGTAACTGGTGTTGCGTTTGGATCCTCTCTTTTTGCGCGACATTTAACACAGTACATGCTTGCCATATTTAATATTCACCTCCTTTTTACTTGCTTATATTAATATCCCAAAAAACTAATGTTTAGGATATTTCCATGCAAGACAAAGTAAAAACTGAAAGATAAAAATATAAGCAATGAGGTTATAAAAAGAGTTTGGCGGGTATCTCGGAGGACATAAGTATAATCATGTAAAGATTTTGGAGTGACCGTTTCGTAAGAGGTTTTCCCTAGCTGACTATGAGAGTTAAATGAGTATACGGGAGTTGTATCGAGGCTGTTTATTGGAGTAATCTTTTGGGCTTTCACTTTTTCTTTTTTTGTTTTTCTTTTTTTACTCATACAGCTTTATACCCAAATTAGATCCTAACTTAAATTGAGCCTGATTTGTGCTCATAAGGGGCATGACACAAAAAGTATCATATTGACTTGCACTGTGTCAAGAGGCTAAAATAAAAAACACCCGTTAAAGGTCATTTCTCAAAACATAATGAATCTTCAATTTATCTTTATTCTATGCTTTATTCTAGCTTTTTGGAATATAATTCTTACGGTTTTTTTCTTGAGGTTCTTTTTTTATTATCAGCGAATAACAAAGGGAAATAAAAAAGAATCTTTACTAAAAATGCTTGACCAAATTGTTTCAGACCAGGAAAGAATGAAAAAAGCACTTGACGAACTTGTTGCTGCCTGTGTTAAACTAGAAGCGGGTGGTCTACTCCATATCCAAAAAGTAGGCCTTTTGCGTTTTAATCCATTCAAGGATACGGGAGGAGATCAGAGTTTTATTCTTGCTCTTGTTGATGCGAAAGGTACAGGGGTTATCATATCCAGTTTGCATACGAGATCAGGAACCAGATGGTATGCAAAGCATGTTACAAACGGGAAGGGTTCTGAGTACGAACTCTCAAAAGAAGAAGAGGAAGCATTAAAAACAGCAAAGACCTTGTAATAGCAATGAAACAAACTAAAAAAAATATAATTTTAATTTCAGTAATTCTTTATGGTGTAACAACCATTATTTCTTATTTCGTTTTCGCAAACACATCATTCACGAACAATCTTATAAGAACTCCTATTCCCCAGCCGAAACAAGTAGGGGGGGATAAGGACGGTAAATTAGTATTTGATGAAACACTTCCGAAGACTGAAGCGTGTCCTCTAAATGGACAGAAATATTCAGTGCAGCAAAAGAATTGGTGGGAAAAACACAGACCACTTGGGGTTATGATAGAAAATTCGGTGGATGCTCGCCCACAGTCAGGATTACAATCAGCGGATGTCGTGTATGAAGCTGTTGCTGAGGGTGGTATTACGCGTTTTTTAGCTGTATTTTATTGTCAGGATGCAGGGCAGATTGGTCCTGTTCGTTCTGCTAGAACATATTTTCTCGATTACATATCAGAATATGGGGAAAATCCTTTATATGCGCATGTAGGTGGAGCAAATACACCGGGTCCAGCAAACGCATTAGGGCAAATTATAGATTATGGATGGAATTTCTATAATGATCTCAATCAATTTTCAGTTCCATTCCCTATATTTAAAAGAATAGAGAATATAAATGGACGACCCGTTGCGACAGAGCATACGATGTATTCAAATACAGGCGCGTTATGGGAGTACGCAGCTGATAAGAGAAAGCTATCAGATAAGGATCAAGATGGTGTAAGTTGGGATAAGACATTTATTCCTTATACCTTCAAAGAGGATGTAGCATCATCGAGTAGACCAGCAGCACAAAAAATTTCTTTTGAATTCTGGAACGGATATGAAGATTTTAGTGTGGTTTGGAACTATAATAGTTTGACAAATCTTTACACGCGACAAAATGGTGGAAAAAGCCATACAGATAGAAACACAAAGAAACCATTGTCAGCTAAAAACGTTGTACTATTATTCATGAAAGAATCAAATGCAAATGATGGGTATGAAAATAATTTGCATATGCTCTATGGCACAAAAGGTACAGGTAGGGCGCTAGTATTTATGGATGGAAAAGAGATCGAAGGTAGATGGAAAAAGCCAACAAGAGAATCAAGAACAGTTCTTACAGATTCCGCAGGTCGTCAGATTGAATTAAATCGTGGCTTAACATGGTTTGAGATATTGGCAACAGATACTGATGTGACTGTTACTCCATGACGATTTTCTAAAAAACCCCTTGAGACACAGTCTAAAAAATGTTACAATTCTTTGTACAAACTTGCCCCTGAAAACTTATGCTAAAAGACCTCATAACATCTAAGACGCGTGTAAAATTATTATTTCTGTTCATTGAAAATTCTGATGATATGTTTCATGTAAGAGAAGTAGTAAGAAGAGTTAGCGAAGAGATAAACGCAGTAAGGCGAGAGCTAATTCTTCTTGAAAAAAAAGGGATACTTTCCCGTGAGCCGAGAGCAAATAGAGTATACTACTACCTTGATAAAAATTATCCGTTTTATTATGATTTAATCCATCTTTATGCTAAAACAAACGGATTAGGTGCTGATATTATTAAAAATAGAGTAAAGCTGGGGAAGATTAAATATGCAATGCTTTCGGGAAAATTTACACGGAAAGTAAGAGAAACCCCTGATGCCGTAGATTTGTTAATTGTTGGAACTGTTGTATTGCCAGAGCTTGCATTGGTAATAAAGCAGGAAGAAGCTAAGCGGGGTAAAGAAATAAATTATACGGTTATGACTGAAGAGGAATTTGTGTTCAGAAAAAAACGCCTTGATCCATTTATTGTTTCTGTTATAAGCGGTTCAAGAATAATGCTTATAGGGGATGAGGAGAGTATGCTTAGTTAGGTTAGGAAAACTTTTTGTATAGGGGTAATATATCCACGATCTCTCTAATCTACAACTGATTAAAAATGAAAAATCCAAAAATATCTATATTCGCTCTTTTTATATGCGTCTTTTTTCTTCTCATTTTTGATCTTCCACAAAATTTTCAATTTCTGGGTGTAAAGATTCCCCAAAATATAAGTCTTAACCTTGGCAATATCCATATTAAAAAGGATATTTCATATAAATTAGGTTTGGATCTTCAAGGAGGGACACAGTTAACATATAAAGTTGATATGGTAAACATTCCCTCACAAGATCAAGATAAAGCATTTCAGGGCGCAAGAAGTATTATTGAGAGACGAATAAATTTTTTTGGTGTAGGTGAGCCGAGTATTCAAACGTTAAAATTAGGGAAGGAACACCGTATAGTAGTTGAGCTTCCTGGTTTATCAAATGTAACAGAAGCAACAGGGCTGATCGGAAGAACAGCAGAGTTATCCTTTTGGGAACAGGGGAAAGAAATAAAAGGCGCATCCCCTTCACCCACGCTTCCTGCAGGATTATCACTGTTTCTTGGGAATAATCCATTAAAAACTAATCTGTCAGGAGGAGATCTAAAATCATCACAGGTCGTATTTGGTAGTACTGGGGGTTCTCAGCCTCAAGTGCAATTGAATTTCACACCTCAGGGGACCAAATTATTTGCGGACATTACGAAAAGAAATATCGGTAAATCACTTGCTATAGTTTTAGACAACCAGTTGATTGAAGCGCCACGTGTTAATCAGGCAATTCTAAATGGGGACGCTGTTATAACAGGAAACTTTACTGTAGAGTCTGCAAAAGCACTTTCAATCCAACTAAACTCCGGTGCGCTTCCCGCTCCTCTTAAAATATTAGCACAAAAAACAATTGGTCCTTCTTTGGGTATTGATTCATTAAAGAAATCTTTATTTGCAGGTCTTTTAGGGTTTGGTGCAGTTGTTGTATTTATGAGTTATCTTTATAAAAAAGAAGGTATTATTGCATCAATAGCATTGTCTATTTATATCATTGTGACACTGGCAATATTTAAGTTTATTCCTATAACACTGACCCTTGCAGGAATAGCGGGATTTATTTTATCAATAGGAATGGCGGTTGATGCAAATATTTTAATTTTTGAAAGAATGAAGGAAGAAACTAGAGCTGGTAAGACAAAAGAAGTAGCTGTCAGATTAGGTTTTACTAGAGCGTGGTCATCTATTCGAGATTCAAACATTTCAAGCCTTATCACATCTGCTATTCTTTACTATTTTGGTACCGGAATAGTTCGTGGATTCGCACTAACTCTTGCTATCGGAATAATTATATCTATGTTTTCTGCAATAATAGTAACAAGAAATTTACTTAAAGTCTTTGATAAGAGTTGAAAAACTAAATTAAATATAAAATGAATTTAATAAAATATAAAAACTGGTATTTCTTGTTTTCCGCATTGTTAATTCTTCCTGGTCTATTCTTTCTGTTTTATTCGGGATTAAAACCTTCTATTGATTTTACTGGAGGGTCTGAAACTGAAATTGAGATATTAAAAATAAAAAAGAATATTTTTGCAAAAGACATACAAGACCTTATCAAGGACGATGTAAAAGTAAGCACAATAAGACTGATTTCTCCAAACACTTTTATTATAAGAACACAACCCCTTAATAATGCGGAAAAAGCTACAATGCTATCCCGTATAAAAATTAAATACCCATCAGTTTCAGAAAAATCATTCGAGACTATAGGTGCAACAATTGGGTCAGAGACAGAAGCAAATGCTTTAATGGCAGTGATTATTGCGTCAGTGGCTATTACGCTTTATATAGCATTTGCGTTTAGGAAGGTCTCAAATCCTGTAGCATCCTGGAAGTATGGAGTAGCTGCAGTTATCGCCCTACTACACGACGTACTATTGGTGGTAGGCATATTTGCGATATTAGGTTATTTTTTCCACGTTGAAATTGACTCTTTATTTATAACAGCCCTCTTAACCGTTATGGGATTTTCTGTGCACGATACGATAGTCGTTTTTGATAGAATACGCGAAAATCTAAAAAAAGATACTCGTCTTCCGTTTGAGTTAATTGTAAATAATTCTATGCTTGAGACTTTGAATAGATCCCTGAATACATCAGTTACCGTAGTTCTTGTTTTATTTATGTTGCTATTGTTTGGTGGCGCATCAACGCAGTGGTTTATTGTTGCGCTTTTGGTTGGGGTTATTTCCGGAACATACTCATCTATATTTAACGCGTCACCGCTTCTTGTTTTATGGTATGAGCTAGATAAGAAAAGGCAAAAGAAAACTAAGATTTAAATGCTAATATTAATCCGTAATAATTTCCTTTTTTTAAGATAAAAATTCAACCATAATTTTTTATTTAATGCGACTATATAATTCACAATCCAGATCAAAAGAGGATTTTAAGACAATAATACCTAATAAGGTGTTGATGTATGTATGTGGTATAACGCCAAATAACGCGACACATATAGGTCATGCATTTACGTATGTTTCTTTCGACGTTCTAGTAAGATACCTAAACTATAAAGGGTTTGAGGTAAATTACTTGCAGAATGTAACGGACATAAATGATGGAGATGATGTGATAGTTCAAGCAAAAAAAGCAGGTAGAACATGGCGTCAAGAAGCAGAGTATTGGGTTAATCATTTTCATGAGCAAATGGATGCGCTTAATGTACTTCGTCCCTCTCAGTATATTTTTGCAACCACCATAGTGGATAAAATTATTGATACAAATACTGAACTTATAAAAAAAGGATATGCATATGAAAAAAGCGGAAATGTTTATTTTGACATAGAGACATTCCCAAAATACGGAGAGCTTTCTAGGTATACAAAAGAACAGATGCTATATATATCAAAAGACCGTGGGAATAATCCAGATGATCCGAACAAAAAAAATCCTTTAGATTTTATTTTGTGGTTTAAGTCGGATAGCGACCCCGCGTGGGGTTCACCATGGAGCAAGGGAAGACCGGGATGGCATATAGAATGCAGTACCATGATAAATTCTATTTTAGGGCAACAAATTGATATTCATGGAGGTGGACGTGATCTTATCTATCCTCACCATGATAGTGAGATAGCGCAGTCTGAGAGCTATACAGGAAAAACACCCTTTGTTAATATATGGATGCATACATCCATGGTTTTGTGTGAGGGAGAAAAAATGAGTAAATCGTTGGGGAATTTAGTATTAGCTCGCGATTTACTTAAAAAATTTTCACCAAGCGCAATTCGTTGGCTACTTTTATCCCATCACTATAGAGCACCGTGGGAATACGAAGAATTTGAGTTAGAACAGAGTGAAATAAAAGTAAATAGTATTTTTAAAGTTCTTGCAGGAATTTCAGATGACTATGAATTAGTAGATACTCAAACATTTGAAGAGATTATGGATGATGACCTAAATACTCCAAGCGTCCTACAGCACATAGAAAAGTGCCTTTCGGAAGGTAAAAAAAAAGAAGCAAGGAGAATGCTTGATATCTTAGGATTTAATTTCAAGTAAGCATGGATTTAACAATCGAGGAGACAAGTCCTGGGTCTGCTTTACCTTTTACCTGTTGCATGAGTACTCCCATTACTTTGCCCATGTCTTGTATTCCTGAAGCATTTGTTGCGGAAACAGCCTCTTTTGCTAACTTTTTTATCTCATTTTCTTCTAGTTGATCTGGAAGATATCCTTGAATAATATCTAATTCTTTTTTTTCTTTATCAGCAAGTTCGGGTCTTCCACCCTTTTCATATAAATCAATTGATTCTCGTCTTTTTTTAACTTCTTTTGAGATAACATCAAGGATATCATCATCTGTTGCTGAATAATTCACGCCTTTATTAATCTCCGCGTATTGGATAGCACTTTTAAGCATTCTTAGTGTTAAGAGTGTATTTTCATCTCGGGCAAGCATAGCTTTTTTTATGTCTTCTTCTAGGTTATCTTTAAGCATAGAATGATTATACAATAAACAGATGTGGGTATGTTAGTTATTTCCCATTTCAGCTATCCGTTTAAGTAGATACTCTCTATTATTCAGATCTAAATTTTCGTCAACCTCAAGAAATATTTTTTGCAATATTTCACCAATTTTAGGTCCGGGTTTTATGTTTAATACTTGCATGATATCATTTCCGTCAACTGCAAGATCATTCGTTGAAAAAGGAGGATTTAGTTCTTTTACAATTCGTTCTTTAAACTGTTTGAGTCTCCATGATTCTGCTGTTTGTGTACCACTTCCAAGTCTATCTCCAATTCTAAGATCAATCATATCTTTTACATTCTCAATTCCAACTCGCCTTATGAACCGACGTATGGCCGAATCTGTTATGTTTTCATCTACCGTAAACATGTGCCATCGGATAAGATTTACAATTTTTTCCCTGTCCTTCTTGGATAAGTGTAGTCTTTCAGCTACTTCTCGCGCTATTCTTGCACCAGCAATCTCATGGTTATAAAATATTACCAGCCCCTGTTCATCTTCAGATCTAACCATCGGCTTTCCTACATCATGGAGTAATGTAGCAAGACGCACTAAAGGATCGGTTGCGGGCGTATACTTTAAAGATAATACGTTATGCGTAAAGACATCTGCTGTATGATGTCTTCCAGGTCTTTCCTGAGACACCCCTTTCCCTGTCTCAAGTTCGGGAAGAATATATTGTAATAGGTTTGTAGAGTTTAATAGCATGATCCCGTCATATGAGCGTTCTGTAGCCAAGATTTTTATAAGCTCGTCTCGTACTCTTTCTCCTGAAACATGTTCTATGAGTTTTGCATCGCTGCGAATTGCAGTAAGAGTAGTTTCATCTATTGAAAAGTTTAGTTGGGTAGCAAGTCGCACTGCACGCATAAGTCGAAGCGCGTCTTCTTTAAACCGAGCATCAGGATTTCCCACTGCTTTTATAAGTTTTAATTCTATATCGCCTATTCCATTGAATGGATCTACAAATTTAAGCAAGTTTGTGGAGTTTTCATCTAGTTGAAATGCTACTGCATTCATCGTAAAATCACGTCTTTCTAGATCTTCCTCAATCGTTTTACCCCAAGAAACAGCCTCTGGTCTTCTGTGATCCTTATAAATCCCTTCAGTCCTATATGTGGTAATCTCTACTACTCCTTTGTGTTCATTTTCTAACATTTGTGGGAGAGGTATACCAACCGTTCCAAATGAATTTTCATAAAAGGAGTCAGGAAAAACACTTTGTATTTGGGAAGGCGTTGCATTTGTCGTAAGATCCCAGTCTTCAGGATCTTTTTGTAGTAGTATATTTCGAACACATCCGCCCACAAAATATACTTCAAAGCCTGAATTCTCAAGCCGTTTATATATTTCTATAATATCTTCAGGAATTTTTTCTTTCATGTGGTACTATTGATTTTATCATGAAACGTTGGAAAATCCTGAATGAAGAAAAAATAAAGAGCAAAAAAGAGGAAATTATTGCGATGATTCTTGAAAACAGAGGGATAAAAGACCCTTCTGATATTGAGGATTTCTTAAATCCTAATCTTAAGACAATTACTCAGGAGTCTGTAGGGATTAATACAAAAGAGGTAAAAAAAACAGTAGCTCTTGTAAGAGAAGCAATTATGAAAAATAAGCATATCATAATTTATGGAGATTATGATGTAGATGGAATTTGTGGGACCGCTATTTTGTGGGAAACAATATTTTCATTTTATAAAAATGCACACCCCTATATCCCACATAGAGTTGATGAGGGTTATGGCTTATCAATTACTGGGATTGAAAATTGTAAGAAGCAGAACAAAGATATAGGTTTGATTATAACTGTAGATAACGGAATTGTTGCTGAAAAAGCTGTACAATATGCACAAACAGAGGGGATTAATGTTGTTATTTCTGACCATCATACAAAAGGAAAAACTGTGCCTTTGGCGGATGCAATAGTTCATACAACAGAGCTTTGTGGCGCAGGAGTTGCCTATTTATTGAGTATTGAGCTTCGGAAGGAATTTAAAATTCCAATAAGCAATACACATCTTGAGTTGGTGGCGCTTGCGACCGTTGCGGATTTGGTGCCGCTACAAAGACACAATAGAACATTTTTGAAGCATGGCATAGCGGTATTAAGAGAAACAAAGAGGGAGGGTCTTTTAGCACTTTTTGCAGAGGCAAAGATTGATAAGAAGTTAATAGACGCTTATCATATTGGATATATTATTGCACCTAGGCTGAATGCTTCTGGTAGAATCTCTCATGCGCTTGATTCATTACGGTTAATTTGTACCACTAATAAAACGCGGGCATTAGAATTGGCAAAATTACTTCACAATGTAAACCAAGAACGTCAGTCGTTGACAATTACATCATCGGAACACGCAAAAGCATCAGTTATAGGTAGAGGAGGTGAGTTGGAAAATTTACTTTTTGTCGCAAGCCAATCTTATGAGCAAGGAGTTGTGGGGCTTATCGCCTCAAAATTAGTAGAGGAGTTTTATAGACCTTCAATCGCAGTATCTATAGGTGAAAAAGTATCAAAAGGATCGGCGCGTTCTATTTCTGGAGTAAATATCATAGAACTAATTAGATCAGTGCCAAATTTAGCTTTTGAAGCAGGTGGGCATCCTATGGCTGCGGGATTTAGCATAGATACAGAAAAGTTAGAAATGTTTAAAATTGAATTAGTAAAGAAGGCAACTGAGATAGAAAAAGAATTATTTAACCGCTTGCTAGTAATTGATTTAGAGTTATCTTTCAATGTAATAAGCCTTGATCTTTTTTATGCGCTTCAGGCGTTATCCCCGTTTGGTATGGGAAATCCTACCCCTGTATTTATGACAAAAGCAGTTGTTATCGTGTCTTTGGGTAAAGTTGGCAAGGAAGGAAAGCATTTGCAGGTTTTGCTTGAGAAAGACGGGGAGTTTTTTAAAGGAATAAAGTTTAATCAAAAGAATACTGAAATCTTTCAGGTTGGTGATATGGTAGACATTGTATATACAATTGAGCTAAATGAATGGA
>CAYMYC010000001.1:238249-550135 GCA_964394645.1 uncultured Gammaproteobacteria bacterium
TTTCAGGTTGGTGATATGGTAGACATTGTATATACAATTGAGCTAAATGAATGGAAAGGGAGCAGAGATATTCAGTTGAAAATAAAGGATATGCAAAAAATTCCTTAGCTTAAGCTTTTTTTTGTTTTATTCCGAGGATTTTTTGTTGTGCAAGAGTGATATCTTCTGTAAGCCTGATAACATCTTCAGATAAATGGGATACCATTTTTCTTCCAGTATATCCCCCTACGGTTTTATTTTGGTCTAGTTGTCTAGAGTTAGGAATGCCAGCATTCCGCATAGCCTCTAAATGGCTTTGAGTTAATTCTTTTTGTGATGGTTTGTGATGTTCAATCATATGTGCTATATATTTATTGTATTTTTATAAAACAAAAAAACTCCCAAAGTTTTCTGGGAGTTTTGAAACAAAAGTTCCAGCCCCCTTATAGGAGTTTTGCAATCTTATTAAAAAAACGTATAGAATTCATAGATATATTGATATATTACCTCTTTAATATCCCCTTGTCAAGTTAGGTCACGAAGCTATACAATATGCTGTATGATGATGCAGAATGAAGAATATACAAAAAGAACATTGGCGCTTGATTGTATTGAAAAGATTGGGCAATTGGTTCGTGTGTGCGGATGGGTACAAGTGGTTCGTGCTCATGGAAAGATAGCCTTTATCGATCTCAGGGATCGATCTGGCGTAATTCAGATAGGAGCTTTTGAGGGTGATTTACCGCTTGCTTTTGGTAAGTTAGGATCCCAAGATGTTATCTTGATTGAAGGGGTTGTGAAAGAGCGTGGCGAGCGCTATATAAATAGGAATCTTCCTACAGGAACAATAGAGATAGAGGCTAAAGCTCTTAAGGTGATTCAGAAGTCACACGAAATGCCATTTGATATGGCAGGGCGCGAGCTTAACTTAGAGCTTCCCACACTCCTTGATAACAGAGGCTTAACGCTTCGCCATCCTAAAATTGCCGCAATTTTTAAAGTTCAGGAAGTAATAATAGATGCTTTTAGAAATGCTTTAAAAGAAAAAGATTTTACGGAGTTTCAATCTCCCGTTATAATTCCCCAAGGAGCAGAAGGCGGAGCTGAAATGTTTGAGGTTAATTATTTTGGAAACAGAGCGTTTCTTGCTCAAAGTCCTCAATTTTACAAACAAATTATGGTTGGCGTTTTTGAGCGCGTATTTACCGTTAATAAGACCCTAAGAGCGGAACCATCAATTACTACTAGGCATTTAGCGGAGGCAACAACTCTTGATGCTGAATTTGGTTTCATTAACTCGTGGACAGATGTTATGGATATGGCAGAGTATGTAGTGAGGTATGTATTTGATAAGGTGGAGCATATGTGCGGATTTGAGTTGGAATTGCATAGAGCAACTGTTCCAGCTATCGCAAGTGAAATTCCTAGAATTAAATTGAGGGAAGCACAAAAAATCATTTTAGAGAGAACCGGAAGGGATAATACTCAGGAGTTGGATTTAACACCTGAAGATGAGCGGGAAATTTGCAGATGGTCACAGGAAGAAAAGGGGTCAGACTTAGTATTCATAACTCATTACCCGGTAGAGAAAAGACCTTTCTATACATTTGAAGATCCTCAGGATCCAGGGTATACGTTAAGCGCAGATTTATTGGGGAGAGGTGTTGAGTGGATGACCGGAGGTCAGAGAATTACCGATCTTGACGATCTTACTGTAAGCGCAAAAAAGCGCAGGGTGGATCTTTTAAAGTCAGAACTTTACTTCCAGGCATTCAAATATGCAATGCCTCCTGAGGGAGGATTTTCTTTTGGTTCAGAGCGCATGACAATGCATATATTAGGATTGTCAAATATTCGTGAGGCATCACTTTTTCCTCGAGATATGGAAAGAGTAGATGAACGTTTTTCTGCCGCACATGAAAAAAAAGAAACAACAAAAGGCGATTGAGAAGCCGAAAGAAACTCCATATAAGAAAGTATTTATTGTTGCATATTTTGTTTTAATAATTTTAAATTTTGTTTTATTTGGGGTTATTGTTGTATTTATAGCGCTAATACAATTTTCCCAGGTTAAAAAAAGCAAAGAGCAGATTATTAAGAATACATCCTTTTCTTATTTTTTAAATCAACCTCAACTATTACTGTCCTCAAAGGCACTGGAGGTGTATGACGTAAATTCTCAGGTCTCGCTTTTATCTAAAAATAATAATTTACGTTTTTCTCCGGCATCCACTGTTAAAATAATGAGTTCCATTGTAGCTCTTAGTGTATTTACTCCCGATCAAATATTGACTGTGGAAAAATTGGAGACACGTCCGGATATTTCAAAGATGGGGTTGTATGTAGGGGAAAAAATTTCTGTTTTAGGATTGCTTTATGGGATGATGCTTCCGTCGGGAGGAGATGCAGCTGATGTGTTAGCCGATAATTATCCAGGAGGACGGGAGGCGTTTGTAGCAGCTATGAACAAGAAGGCGCATGAGATAGGTATGGTTAATACGCACTTTGTTGATCCTTCAGGATATAGTGACGAGAACTATTCGACCGCATCTGATCTATCAAAGCTAGGTGCTTATGCTTTACGTGATCGGGTAATAAGGGAAATAGTGAAAACGAAAGAAATTTCTTTAAATGCTCCTGATGGCAGCGTTTCTCACAAGTTGAAAAATTTAAATGAATTATTAGATATATCAGGTGTGGTAGGTGTTAAGACCGGCTTTACAAACGAGGCTGAGGGGGTTCTGGTCACATCTTATGTGAAGAATAATAAAACATTTATCATTGTGATTTTAGGAAGTAAAGATAGATTTGCAGACACAAGATTACTAATCGAGGCGATTATTAAGGATTTAAAAAGTGAGAGCTATGTAGAAAGCTAAGGAAGTGCGTTTACATATGCTTGAAAATTATTTGCACCGGTAAACACGATAATAGGCATTAAATATTTTTGAGACGATTCAGTAGATAGATAATATCCAAGACTTATGTCTGTAATATCTATTGTCGATTGTGTTGTTGGACGTACAATATATCCTTTTCCTTTTTTCAAGTCTTCAAACGCTTCTTCAGCAGACCGAAGTTTATAGGTTGATGAGTCATTTAAATCAGGGTAAAAGTGATTATAATTTGCGTGTACTACCCCGGAGGTATTATCAGAAATAGTCGTAATAAATAACGTTGAAGGATTTGAGGTTGGGTAGTAGATTGGTAATTCGTTAACATTGTTTTGTACTAAAAAGACCCTTGCTACAGTCGCGTTTATTACTGACTCTGCCTCAACAAGTTGTCCATTACTGATGTTGTAGTAAAAAATTGGGCTCTTTGACATATCAATATCAGAAGTATCAGCACCTAGTGTATTAATAAAAGATAAAACAGTCTCTGTGACACCTTCCGTATTAGATAGAGATGAAGGAACAAGGTTTGGATCTGTAAGATAATCAGATTCGACAGAAAAATTAAGAGAGGTGATATCATAAAAAAGCACATTATTCATGTTTGATCTTGACCATTTATATATGGATTGAGTGATAGTTTGTTGGTTTTGTGTATAGCCTAGGGATGCTGCACGATTGCGCGCGCTTTGGAAGTCAGATATTTTTGGACTTCTTTCTTGCAGTTTATACACAAGAATTGTTGATGGAAATGATGGGAATCTTCCAGAAATAGTATTAAGTTTAAATTCAGGCAGAGAGTTGGTTGATTCAGGAAATGATGGAGCGGGTAAGACTCCAAACTTTTCTTCCGCAGGAGCAGGAGCTTCAGGAAATAGGGACTTTTTAATGTATAGACCACCCTGGAACAAAAGAAAAATAAGAATGACTGCTCCTATAATTATTCCGCCAATTTTTAAGCTAAAACGTGCTTCTCTTGTGATTTGAGCAAGTGACATAATTTGAAGTATATTGAGTATAGGGAATAAGTCAGGTAAAATGCAAGGATATGAAGGTTGAGGATATAAAAAAAATAAAAACACGTTTTGCTCCAAGTCCTACGGGTAGTTTACATGTCGGAGGAATCAGAACTGCGCTTTTTAATTATTTTTTGGCAAGAGCCCAAAAGGGCATATTCATGTTACGCATTGAAGATACTGATCAGCAAAGAAAAGTAGAGGGGGCAGAGGAGCAAATAAAGGAATCACTAGAGTGGTTGGGAGTAAATTGGGATGAATTTGTTGTACAGTCACAAAGACTCGGTGAATATAAAAAATATGCAGAAAAATTATTAACTGAAGGTAAGGCGAAAGAGGATAATGGAGCCATACGTTTTATAGTCTCCAAGGAGGGAAAAACAGAATGGAATGATGCGATTGGTCAAAAGGTAATATCTTTTGAGAACATAGATATAGAGGATTTTATAATTCTGAAAAAAGATGGATATCCCACCTATCATTTAGCAAGTATCGTAGATGACCATATTATGAATATAACGCATGTAATACGGGGTGAAGATTGGATTTCTTCAACTCCAAAACACATTATGTTATATAAGGCATTGGGGTGGGAGGTCCCAATTTTTGCTCATGTTCCGAATGTTTTTGGAACAGATGGAAAAAAACTTTCTAAAAGACGCGGCGCAAAGAGTGCCTTAGATTATAGAAAAGAAGGGATTTTATCTGAAGCTTTACTAAACTACTTAATGCTTTTAGGCTGGTCTCCTAAAAATGATCATGAAATATTTGAAAAAGAGGAGATAGAAAAAGAATTTACATTAGAAAATATTAATTCTTCTCCCGCAATTTTTGATGAGAAAAAATTATTATGGATAAACGGTGAACATATAAGATTACTAACTACAGAATCATTAAAAGAAAAACTGCTTGAATTTGACCCAACACTTTCTGAGATGGAAAATTTTACAAAATATGTTCCTCTTGCGCAGACTAGAATGAAGACCTTAGCTGAGTTTAAAGATATGGTAGAAGATGTTCATGGTGTAGAGTTATCAGATAAACAGAGACAGTTAGCGCATTTTTTACTGGATAAATATAAGAGTATTTCAAACTGGAATGTTCAGGAAATCCTGCAGGCATCGTTTGCAGCAAGAGATATGTCTGGCGCAAAAACCCAGGATTTATACATGGTTTTAACTGGAAAAACTCAGGGGTTGCCGTTTGCTGAAAAGTTAGAAATTGAAGGAAAAGATGCTACAATAAAAAAACTACAATGATAGAACATAAATCACTAGTAAAATCATTTCACTTTGCCTATCAGGGTGTGGTATTCGCAATAAAAGAAAACCAAAATGTAAGAATTCTTATAGCAATAGCAATAATAGTTATGGTAGCAAGTATATTTTTTCACATAAATGCGTTTGAAATGGGGATTTTGGGGGTTATGATACTCTTGGTATTATCTGCTGAGATGATTAACACATCTCTTGAAGAAATGACAAATCTTATTACTATGGAACATAAAAAAGAGGCAAAAATCGCAAAAGACGTAGCTGCAGGAATGGTACTTGTGGTATCTCTTGGGTCACTTGTTGTGGGTGTTCTTATTTTCCTTCCGTATATTCTTAAACTATTTTAATCCTAGTTATCTTTTGTAGTGTCTGGTCTTGATGAGGTAAGGGCGAGAATTTCAGATAGTTTTCTCACAAATTTTTTAGCATGACTTTTGCTCATTCCAACACGAGCTACTACCTGAACCTGATTTTGTGCGATTCCCTTCTGACAGATATCTATTATTACACCATCTTCATTTACGTTCATAAAGAGCGTATCGGTATACAAAATAGGCATAGTAGTCGGAGTAATCTGTATATTATCTTCCTGTTTTGTGTTTATCATAGTCTATTTTATCCTTGATCCATTTGGCACTTTTTCCTCAGGCATTATTAGAACTGGTCCGTTTTCTCCATCTGTTGCAAGAAGCATTCCCTCGCTTGTAAGTCCCATCATTTCTCTAGGTTCCAGATTAACTATAAAAAGAGCCTGTTTGCCTATTAGGTCTTCGGGGGTAAAGTACTTCTGAATACCTGAAAGTATTTGCTTCTCGCCAACTTCTGGACCAAAATCAACTGTTTCTTTATAGAGCTTCTCAGATCCTGGCACCTGCTCTACGCTGATAATAGTTCCAATTCTTATATCTAATTTTTCGAGTTCATCGATTGATATCATATGACAAGTATTGTATCATATAAGAATAGTAATGGAAGCAGTTGAGAATTCTATAAAAAACATCTTTATTAAAAATCAGATAGTAGTAGCACTGCTTCTGGTTGTACTAGGTTGGTTTATTATTCAAATAAAGGAAATTTTAATACTTTTCTTTATCTCATATATATTAATGGCTGCGTTAAAGCCATACGTTTCATATTTAACAAAATTTAAAATTCCAAGAACTGTCGCAATCGCGCTTCTGTATGTTCTAACATTGGGAGTAGTTGTACTTCTGATTGTACCTATCATTCCGTTTTTCTCATCTCAAATATCGTCTCTTATTGTATCTTTCCCTAAATATTTGGATGACATTTTACATGCATTACGTATTAATATACAAGCCTCTCAAATGCAGGAATTTCTCACCTCACAATTTGACACAATTACCTCTAATGCTTTTGCCGTAACAGGTGCTATTTTGGGGTCTATTTTTTCTTTATTTTTGGTTTTTGTAGTAAGTTTTTATCTAATGCAAGATGAGAACCGGGTAAAAAAAGAGCTTATGTTGTTATTCCCAAAGAAAGACAAAGAAAAAGCTATGTCAACGATGGCGATGATTGAAGAGAAGTTGGGTGCCTGGTTTAGAGGGCAGCTTGTATTGTGTTTCACCATTGGACTGCTTACATGGATTGCCCTAACTGTTATTAGTTTTCCATTTGCTCTTCCCTTGGCTCTTCTTGCAGGTTTACTTGAGATAGTTCCTACAATAGGACCTATTTTGTCTGCGGTCCCTGCAGTTATTGTCGCATTATCTATTTCTCCTGGACTAGCTTTTACCATTATTATAATCTACATAGTAATCCAGATGATTGAGAATAATGTTTTGGTGCCTAAAGTAATGCAAAAAGCAGTTGGGTTAAACCCTATTGTTATTATTTTAGCAATTACAATTGGGACAAAATTACTAGGTCTTATGGGGGCGCTTTTGTGTATTCCCTTTATCTCTATGATTATAATAATTATAAAAAATATGAGAAAAGAGTAAACTCGCCTCTTGATTTTATAATATCATTTATATAAAATCTCCCTACCTCTGCCTAAGATTTTTTATGCAAGATAAAAATATTGTCTTAGAATGTGAGACACGAACGGCGGTACGTGCAGGAAAAAAAATTAAACTATCCCCGAAAGAATATAAGTTGCTATCATATTTTTTAGAACACAAAAATAGCCTGGTTGATAGGAGAAAATTACTTACTTTCATATGGCAGTATGCTCCTGATGTGGAAACTAGGGTTGTTGATGTGTATGTCGGATATCTTAGGAGGAAAATTGACTCTGGGTTTTCGGAGCGTTTAATCTATTCTGTACGCGGCAGCGGATACATCTTCAGGGGGTAGCCATTTATATCTTCATTATTTTTTCAGTAAAAAGCGAGCAAACTTTTTATATTAAAAGCTTGCTCGCTTAGGTTTCGAAACCACTTAGCAGAATATTACATACCTGCAGCTGGTGGAGGAGTTGTACCTCCGTCCGCAGGTGTTTCTGGCTCAGGAGTTGGTGTTCCCATATCTCCAGTTGGTGCTGGAGGAGTTGTTCCTGTGTCTCCTGCTGGCATTCCACCACCCATTCCGCCTTCTCCACCTGTTGTAGGTTCAGGAGTTGGAGGAGTAGGAGTTTGACCCATTGGGTCTTGTGTTTGTCCGTTGTTATCCATGTATAATATTCACCTCCTTTCAAAAAATATTGTAAGTATAATTAACACACATTGTTGCATACTTTTTGATTCATATCAATATAATTGAATACTTTTTTACGTATTCTTACTTAATTCTTTCACGAATTGCTTGTATTACTACTGCAGTTTTTTCTTGAGGAGAGATTTGATAGGATTTAAGAGCAGGGGGAAGGGCAAGTGTGTATTTCTCTAATTCATAATATGATAGTGAAAGTGTTAACCATAAGGTTTCTGACTTAGGAAATTCTTTTAAAGAACGTAGCGTAAAGTCGCGTGCCTCCTCAGGGCTTTTATGTAATAGATAGATTCTAGCTAAATTTTCGTACGCAGGAAGAAATTTTCCTGCAACTGCGTATGAAAGATACTTTTCCGCCATTTTATAATCCTTTTTTTGTTCATATACAACTCCTAAATTACTGTATGCTATATACCATTTTGGGTTAATTTTTATAGATCTTTTAAAGTGAATGATAGCCATATCATATTTACCCTGTTGTGCTAGTTGATCACCAATATTGTTTTCAAGGTAGTAATTTTCTCCGGGAAGATTTACATCTTTTGTGTAAAGTGTTAGTGCATCTTTAAAATCTAAATTTCTTAGAAATGTTTTGCTGGCAAAAAAGAATAAGATTAGGATAAATAATGCAAGAAAAATTTTCTTATGAAAAAATATAAACTTTTTAAAATACTCAACGAATACGCTGAGCATTCCTAGTAACCCAATCATAGGAAAATAGAACCAACGTGCCGCAACAGTCTGATCAAGAGCCTTTATTTGTAGGTGTAGCCCAATTCCTACTACAAACATCACAGCAAAGAATAAGAAGATAGATCTCAGCTTATGAGATTTTCTTATAAAGATAAAAAAGATAAGAATGAAGAATATGATACATAAAATATCAAGGAGTAGTGGGATATAAAAACTCCCCATATCTACTTTTTCAACGACCCATTTTGGGAGTATAGAGACATTCTGTGGATAAAAAAAGTAGGACAGATAAAAAAAGAAAATTTTAGGCATAGATATCATTCGATCAAAAAAAGGAAGAGATGAAATATTTGATTTGACAATGTAGATAACGTTATTTTGCGATGCGATGAAACGCAAAGGAAGATATAATACTGAAGACAGAAGCAGGTATGGAATTCTTCTTATCATTTCTTTCCGCATGAAAAAGAAAAGATAGAAAAAAGTTGTTAGAAGAAAAAGTATTCCGCTCTCTTTTGATAGGAGTGATAGTAAAAACAAAACGCTTGCTAATAGGTTTTTTCTTAATGTTGTATGAGGCGATGTTATAAGGAGCAAGGCAGTTCCACCAAAGAAAAAATAAAATACCTCTTGGGCAACCGCAATATAAACAACAGCCTCCTGATTTAAAGGATGAATGAGAAATATAAGTGCTGAAGCAATTGCAATTTTTTTGCTAAAAAATCTTTTAAAAAATATATATAAAATAAAAGCGTTACAAATATGAAGAACAAGAATAGGTATTCTGAAGAAAAAAGGTGTCAATCCGAAAATGTGTTTTATTGCTGAGAAGTAAAACAAAGGAAAAGGTCTATAGTACTGACCCAAAAGTGAGTGAGGATTAGTAGTGTCTATTTGAGATTGAAAAAAGGTCAAAAATGCCATTGGCAGCGGCATTGTGACATGTGGGTTGTAGAACACAATAAATTCATCACCAACAAAGCCGTTAAATAACGAATTGCCAAATACGCATAAACCCACAATAAAAAAAATTATAAAAATGTTTACCTTTGAAAGATTGTCCACTATTTTCATTTTTTAAATATATCACATATCGTATGGTAATCTGGTAAATTTTTATCATAATATTTTTTGTTTTGTGTTTTGCCTCTTGACATAGATCGTATTTTTTTCTACGCTTATTGAGTTATGGATTACAATGAATATACGCAAACAACACCCGCAGCATCAGTATTCCCATCCACTGGATTTTTAATTGGAGAATTAGTATTTGCTGTAATTATTATCGTAGCAGGATGGAAAATATTTGAAAAGGCAAAAAAACCAGGATGGGCAATTCTTATTCCGTTTTATAACATTTATATAACGTTAAAAATAGTTGGACGTCCCGGTTGGTGGTTAATTTTGTTCTTTATTCCAATTGTTAATCTCATTATTCACCTAATAGTTGCCTTAAACTTAGCTAAGTCATTTAAGAGAAGTACAGCCTTTGGAATTTTCTTTCTTTGGCTGCTTCCTATAATAGGATTTTTAGTGTTAGGATTTGGTAAAAGCAAATACGTTGGTCCCAGTGTTAAGAAGTAAGATAAGTTATAAAACCCTCTAGATTTTTTTCAATAAGTAAAATTTCAGTTTGTCTGGCGCTAAATTTCAAGAAATTTTAAAAGTTCAAATACAATAAACGCAGGCCAGAATATCGCTTTCACTATTCCCAATATTCCCATCCAAAATGAGCTAGCAGTTGTAACATAGTAAAAAAATGCACCCAAAAGTCCCAGACTATAGACCGCGTCAGGAGTGCTGTTATTTACTACCTTGAGCTTTTGTATTTTAGAACTCTTTAGCATAAAAAGATTATCTAATATCTATTTTTTGTATTCTATGACATAAATCACATATAGGTGCTTTTCAGTCTTACATTTAGTAAAATACATATCAGTGTAAGAGGCGTTTTAGAATATTGCCGGATCATCTAATGGTAGGATAGCGGACTCTGAATCCGCTCATTTTGGTTCGAATCCAAGTCCGGCAGCCAAGACGGGCAGCATCGCAACGCTGCCCTCACGATTCATACCTTCAAAGGCCTAGGTTCTTCTGGATATTGAGGTAGGGGTGAGAATTTAAGATTTCCCTAGTAAAGACGGATTAGTGGAACCACAGCCTTGTAGTCCACAGAAATTGTTAGTCGATTGGGGTCTGATTTTCTTCTTCTGTAGATGAAGTGAGGAATTTATTCTTTATATACATTTGTCTTCCTAAAGCAATCACAAGATCTCTTTTTTCTTGAATACTTCCGCTATAGAGGATGTACCTAGCAAAATTTACTTGGTTTAAAGGTATACAGTTTGGATTTATATCCTGATCATATAAAACTTCTTCTCTAACAGATTGATATGTTACTGCGCTTATTTTTAACGATTCTGTTAACTTTAAAAAATTAGGATGGGCCATATTCATAAAGTTTATATATCTCAAAAGCTGTTTTATTAGTTTTTCTTCATCCATATAAGGCTCTGGACATTTTTCTAACTGACGAGCACAGTGATAATAAATATGTTTCCTTGGTTCCGCCCATTTTCTTTTTCTCCATTTTTCCTCACCGATAATATTCGATCCACAAGTTCCACATTTGAATAGTCCTTTAAAAGTAATTACTTTCTCTCCCCAAGGTGACTTTTGACTTGTAATAAGTTGCTGTTGGACTTTGAGAAATAACTCTTTTGTAATTAGTGGCGGATGTTTTCCTCTATACCAATTGCCACTGTTAAGCGGATACTCAAACTCTCCGTAATAGAATGAGTTTCTAAGCATCTGATATATCTGACTTAAAGTAACACCTTTTCCAGCTCTCGTTGTCATCCCCATTTTATCGAACCATCGTTTTATTTTCCTTCCACTATCACCGTTCTTTGCGACTCTTTCAAACATTTCAGTTACAATTGGTCCTCGTTCCGGATCAATCACAATGTCTTTGACTCCTGCCATAGCTCTATTCCAGTAACCAATAGGGGGCATTCCTGGTCTCCACCCCATTTCGCATTTTGCCCTGATCCCTCGTTTTACGTTGATACCTTTTTGGTCATTCTCAAGTTTTGCTTGTGAACATAAGATCATTAACAGAAACTTTTCACTTGGCGTATTAGAAAATGCTTGTGTGAACGTTTTAATGTTTACCAGTTTTCCTTGATCCATCAAATCAACTAGCTGACCTAAGTCACCAGCATTCCTACTCAAACGATCGGGTGCCCATGTTAGGATTCCCGAGAATAGACCTGACCGAAGATCTTCAATAAGTTTCATAAAGATTGGTCGTTGGCCTGACATTTTGGCTGAATGACTTTCTCTGCGAATTTCTTTAATGAAGAGTCCTTCTCTTATAGCCATTTCATTCATTTCTTTGATCTGTGAATCAATGGACATTGCTTGTCTCTCGTCATCTTCGCTGGATTTTCTTGCATAGAGGCAGTACTCAATAATGGGCTTAGGTTCTAACTTTTGGTCTGATGGTCCGGCTATTTTAGTCATTTCAGCAGTCAAGGTACCGGGAAGGCTCTCAGAAGTCCAGGCTCAAAATACTATAGTAGTTTAACAAAAAAAAGTTTAGAAAAAGTGTCTAACTACCATTAATAGTATATTTATTGGGAGTCTTATCACCAAATATTTACATTGCTCATACACAATTTGAATAAAGCCTGAGCAATAGTATGCTAGACTGAAATTTATAAGTGGTTACATTAAGATGTACCTTTAACTAGAATTTATGGTAAAGCAAAGAGAAAGTAAAACAACAATGGAAGAAATAAACAATACCATGGGAATGAGTTGGGTTCGGTTCGCGGCAATGATTGCTACATCAACATTCATAATGTTTTTTTTGATGTATCAATTAGTCTACTCATTTGACCATGTAATGTTTAGCATGAACCGATTCATTGCGTCACTTGTTATGGGAAGCGTTATGACTATTGTCATGCTTTTATTTATGTGGAAGATGTATAAAGGTTTAGGAACTAAAATAGCAGTCCTTGCAATTGCAATAGTACTAGGAGCATCACTCTTATATATGAATAGAAATCAAACCGTCATTGGTGATGTAGAGTTCATGAAGTCTATGATTCCACATCACTCCATAGCAATTAATAACGCACGTAATGCGCATATTAGCGATCCACGGGTTCGTGATCTAGCTGATGGCATAATTGAGGCGCAGGTACTAGAAATAGATGCAATGGAGAAACTCATAAATGATATAGAAAAGAATGGCAAAAGAGGGGACAAGAATCTACCGCCTCGTTCGACTGATATAACCTCTGAGATGCAGAGTAAGATAGATGAACTCGTTAAATGATTACTAATGGAGCACTTTTCATTTAGAATAAGAGGTTATTTCTATCAAGAAATTGAAGCAGTATATCCGACATTTTTAATTATCTCTATAATTTTATTCTCATCTAACTTTTCTTCATCGTACTCAACCTCTGTTGATTGTTTTGCATAATTTGTGTTAGAACTTTTTACTCCTTCTGTATCTTCTAACTCTCCATCAATATTCATAGCACAGCTTGTACAATGCATGCCCTCAATTTTTATCTTAATTTTTTTCATATGACATTAATCACCCCCCGATACATTCCCATGCTACACATAAAAGGAATTTGTGTTGGCTTGTCCGGCATCTGCAAAGCTATAGTCTCTGTTTTTCCAGCTTGAATAATTTTTTGATAATTAAAAGCAGGAATAGTAAACGCTGAGGCACATGTATATACTCCGTCATTCTTAATTTGAAAGGAAACTTTGGTTCCGGCCTTTACAGTTATTTGATTAGGACTATAACCTGCTTGTTGTATATCAATTACTACATTTTGCTGAGGTAAGGTGTTTGATTTTATTTTTTCTTCTGATGCTGTCTGCTTAAAAATATTATCGAACGTCCACGTACTGCCTGTCAGAGCCAGAACATTATTAAGATTAAATACAGCAAGAATGATCAGTGCGACTGCTGCTACTTTTAAAAACTTTTGATGCATTGATTCACCAAGCTTTGTGGTGAAATATCCAAGTATAAAAAACAAAGGAGAAGTTCCTAAAACAAAAGCAAATAAAATAGATGCACCTAATAATGGACTTCCTGAACCGATAGCTAATGCCATCATAGCCTGCGTAATACCACATGGTATAAACACGGTAAATGCTCCGAGAAGTGCAGGTGCAAATAGGCTTCTGCTCTTAGATTGGTTACGAACGAGTCTTGTTAATGCTTTAGGCGGTTGGATGATAAAGTATCTAAATATAGGATGAACATTTAGTAAATTCAACGCTGTTCCAATCATAAATACTATGACTGCAAGTTGCATGAGAACTTGAGCAGTAAGAGATAATTGAAAGAGCGAACCAAACCATCCCAAAAGAAAACCAAATATTGTATATGCAATAAGTTTTGCAATCAGAAATACAAGGATAGGAAATCCGTTGCCTGATTGTTTTGTTTTCTCTTTTAATTTTTCCTCTTCACGCTGAGCAATTGTTGCTGCAAGAAGACCTCCTTGAACAGCTAAACATGTAAGTCCTCCTGTAAGTAGTCCAGTAAGAAATATTGTCCACAGGTTGATATTTGTAGCAGGTGGTGTAGTTGTCGGATTTTCTAAAGAGTTGATCTTAAAAAAAAGAAATCCAATCAAACCAAATGAAATTATAACAGCCCATATAAGTAGTGTATTTTTCTTAATTTTTATTTCCATAATTATATTTTAGCTCTTTTTAAGAGTAGTGAATTGCCAACAACCGATATAGAGCTACTAGCCATTGCAATTGATGCAAAAATTGGACTTAACAAAATTCCTACAAATGGATAGAGAATACCCATTGCTACAGGTATAAGTACTACATTATATCCAAATGCCCAGAAGAGATTTAACTTGATAGTTCTCATCGTTTTTTTGGAGAGTTCAATTGCTGATGCAACTGATTGTAAATCTTTATTGATAAGCGTTATATCTGCGGCTTCTATAGCAACATCGGTACCTGTTCCCATAGCAATTCCAACATCAGCTGCTGCTAAAGCAGGTGCGTCATTTATCCCATCGCCAACCATCGCAACTTTTATACCTTCTGATTGTAGTTTTCTAATTTCTGATTCTTTTTGATCAGGTAATACTTCGGCGAGTATTCGATCAATGTCTAATTTTTTTGCAATAGCTTGTGCTGTTCTTTGGTTATCTCCTGTGATCATGACTACTTCAATGTTTTTTTTCTTGAGCGCTATAACTGCTTGCTTAGCGGTCTCTTTAACAGTATCTGCGACTGCTACCAATCCTGCTAATTTTCCATTAGATGTAAGTAGCATGACAGTTTTTCCTTCATCCTCGAGTTGGGTAATCTTTTCAGTAACATCTTTATATCCAACCTTCTCTCTATCCATTAATCGTCGATTTCCAAGTAAGATTTTTTTATTACCAATGATTCCTTCTACACCATGTCCGGCTATCGCTTGGAATTTAGTGACATTGTGTGTTTTGATATTTTGCTCATCTGCATAACTAACGATTGCTTCGGCTAGAGAGTGTTCTGATCCTTTTTCGATAGAAGCAGCCAAACGAATAATTTCATCTTTCTTAAATGTATTAAGTGCAATAACGTCTCTCACTTCCGGTTTTCCTTTTGTGAGCGTGCCTGTTTTATCAAACACCACTGTTTTAATTTTATTGGCTATTTCCAAACTTTCTGCGTCTTTAATAAGAATTCCGTGTTCTGCTCCAATACCTGTCCCCACCATAATTGCTGTCGGAGTAGCGAGTCCCATTGCACAAGGACAAGCAATAATAAGAACTGCGACTGTATTGAGAAGAGCAAAAAGAAAAGCAGGAGTAGGTCCGAATACATACCAAATACCAAATGTTGCAAAAGCAAGCATTATCACAATAGGAACAAAGTAAGAAGATACGATATCTGCCAACCGTTGTATAGGAGCTTTACTGCCCTGAGCTTCTTGTACAAGTTTTATGATTTGAGCGAGCATGGTGTCTGATCCGACCTTTGATGCTTTATAAGTAAATGTTCCTGATTTATTCATAGTCGCTCCCACAACAGTATCACCTTTAGCTTTATCTACTGGTATACTTTCACCTGTGATCATAGATTCATCAATGGATGATTCACCATCAAGTATGACCCCATCTACTGGTATTTTTTCTCCTGGTCTTACTCTAATAACATCACCCATTACAACTTGGCCTATTGGGACATCAACTTCTTTTCCATTTTTGATGATTCGTGCGGTTTTTGCTTGTAAACCAATGAGTTTTTTAATCGCACCGCTTGTTCCCATCTTAGCTTTTGCTTCAAAGTATCTCCCCAGAAGTATTAGCGCAATCACAATAACTGAAACGTCAAAGTAGGGCATAGAATCAATACCTAGATCCATAATCACATCAGGAAAGAATGTAACAAAGGCAGAATATACATATGCTACAGTAGTTCCTAATGCTACAAGAGTATCCATATTCGCGGTTCTATTTTTTAGTGCTGGAATTGTTGCTCTATAAAATTCTAAACCCGCCCAAAATTGAATAGGAGTAGCAAGGAGAAGCTGAACAAAGAAATTCTTGAGAAAAAAAGGTGCAAAATTCATGAGTCCTGGAAAACTACCCCAAACAAGAAGTGCCCCCGTTGTAAGACTTACTCCAACTTTTATTCTTAAAGCTAAGAGTTCTTTTAATTTTTCTTTTTCTTGGATTTCATCACTTTTCTCTTCAAGTTCTAATGTATAGCCTGTTTTTGCGATAGACTCTGCCAGCTGTTCAGGAGTACAACTATTCGTATCATATTCTACAGTAGCCTTAGCGGTTGCTAAATTTACCACAGCAGATTTGACACCTGGAGTTTTTTTTAATGCTCTTTCAGTATTTCTTACACAAGACGCACAGTGCATTCCTTTAATTGGATATGTTTTCTTTATTTCTGTCATACTATATAACTTTTACCTTTCCATGAAACATATTCATCCCACAAGCGAATTGGTACTCTCCTACCTTCTGCGGTGTGATTTCAACTGACACTTTTTGATTTAGCGGTAAATATTTTCTAATTTTGAAATCACTTAAAACCACTTCCTCTAAACAGCTAGAAGGATCGCGACGTAAGAAGTTTATCTTTGTAGTTTTGCCTTTTGGTATAGAAATAACTTCTGGTTGATATCCACCACTAACTGTTATATCAACAGAATCCGAAGTAACTGCGACTACTTCTTCCTTCTTTATGAGAAAGAACCAATATGTAAAGCCAATTCCGCCAAGGCTAAATAGTGTAACGAGTATTTTATCTAGATCCATAGTTATCTCCTTGGAAGAAGCGCAAGAAATGCACCTCTCCTAAATAGATTACTGTTCGTAACCCCAGTCTTGATACCACTGTCTCATTTCTTCAATCTCTTTAGTTTGGGCGTTGATTATGTCATCAGCCAGCTCTTTCATTTCTGGTCTTTGTGTCTGACTTTTAAGCATACTCGCCATCATTACGGCCATCTGGTGATGAGGTATCATCTCTTCTATAAAAGCTTTGTCAAAATCCGAAGCTGTTTCAAGTCTTGTCATGTCAGTTTCATTACCCATCATTCCCATGTGCATTGTACCGCCTTGCATCATGCCATGTTCACCCATAACATCTCTACCCGATGGAACTTCTTTTCCATACCAATCCTGATACCATGCCTTCATTTGATCTATCTCTTGACCTTGAGAAGTGATAATCGCATCAGCCAGCTGTTTAATTTCAGGCTTTTGAGCTCGTTCCTTTGCAATCTTTGCCATAGTAATAGCATCCTCATGATGAGGTATCATTTGTTCAATAAAATGGGTATCTATGCCGTTTGAGTTCTGCATTGTATTAGGTTGAAACGAGTTTCTAAATCCCATCATACCCATAGCACCTGGACTATTTGTTCTTATAAATGTAAATGCAGTTACCCAGACCAGAAGCCCTCCGATCAGTAATCCACCTAATCCGTATTTCAATTTATCATCCATATATTTATCACCTCCTATTTATTAATTCTCTTAAAAAGAGTAACCAATTCTGAAGTTGCTTTTTCTTTTTCATGCTCCATTTGATGAGCAACATGCGTTTCTAAGTGTCTCTCAAATAGAACAGAATCTAAACTTTTTAGTGAATTTTGAATTGCGAGGCTCTGGTTGAGAAGATCAATACAGTATTCATCGTTATCAATCATTCTCTGAAGACCATCAAGTTGGCCTTTAATGATATTGATTCTTTTTTGAGCCTTTACCTTTACATCTTTATAGTGGGACTTCATACATTATTTATATACCCTAGGGGGGTGTATGTCAAGGAGGTATTTTCCTCCACAAAAAATGCCCGATGTTATTCAGGCACTTTTTGTCTTTAGCTAGCAATAATTACATTCCAAGATCGACGAGGATGTTTTTATTGCTAAAAAAGCTTGCATTATATTGAAGTTTATGACCTTTTGATGTCTCTTGTACTACAAATCCTACCCAATCTATTTATCTAGTTTTAGCGACTAAAGCTCCATCCATTCCCAAAGAACTAGCATTTTCAAGTTTTCCCAGCCCTAGCTGTAAGATAAGTGTCTGACCATTTTTATAACGTTTTTCACTATCACCATTCTTAGTCACTCTTTCAAACATCTCGTTTGGAATTAACTAAGAACTACATCTTTATTACTGGTATAATTTCCCAAATGGAAAATTCTCCTCGCTTTTTAGGCGAAGATCTTAAGGGAGTTGATTTATACAAGATTACTCCGATTGCCTATATGATTCTCCGGGATCAGGAGAATAGAGTGCTTCTTTTAAGGCGAATTGAAACAGGCAAATATAGTCTTCCTGCGGGGCACATGGAAGAAAAAGAATCGTCTGTTGTAGCAGCGCTTAGAGAAGTGCATGAGGAAGTAGGGGTATGCGTGGACTCCTCCAGTGCCCAACTAGTAAACATAGGGAATTTTAGAGATCCTGACGGACAAAGAATTGGTTATTTTTATGAAACAAAACTATGGACTGGTAAGCCTAAAATAATGGAGCCGCACATACATAGCAATATTTTGTGGGCAAAAACGGACAGTCTACCGGAGAATTTATCACCTAATGTAAGGCAGGTACTTTTGAACATAGAAAAAGGTCAATTTCACACGAAAAACGGTTGGCATACGAAACCATAGTCGGCTGAGCATAGTTTTATTCATTGTGATTCTCATCATTCAAAATAAAGATAGCATATACTATAATTTATGATATGGGAAAAAAGACTCAACCTGAATTAAATCACCCGGAACCACACAATAAGAACCATATTCATAAGCTAAATTGGTTAAGAGCCGCTGTTCTAGGCGCAAATGACGGTATTGTTTCAATATCCGGTCTTGTCCTAGGTGTTGCTGGGGCAAATAATTCTATAGACATAATAGCAACCGCGGGAATTGCAGGAGTACTAGCAGGTTCAATATCTATGGCAGCAGGAGAATATGTATCAGTCAGTAGCTCAAAAGATACTGAACAGGCACTGCTTGAAAAAGAGAAATACGAATTAAAAAATTATCCCGAGCAAGAAAAGGCAGAGCTAGCACTCATTTATGAAAAAAAAGGACTTTCTAGGGAGACTTCCAGAATTGTAGCGGAAGAGCTGACTGCTAATGATCCAATTGCAGCGCATTTTGATGCGGAATTGGGAATTGACCCAAATAATCTGACAAATCCATGGCATGCCGCCTTAGCCTCCGCGATTGCGTTTCTTCTAGGTGCTGTATTGCCCATTGTTGCAATTCTTCTGCCTCCAGCGTCAGTTCGTATTCCTATAACATTCGTCTCAGTATTAATCGCCCTCATAATAACAGGTTATTTAAGTGCTAGAGTAGGTGGGGCAAATACTAAAAAAGCAATTATTCGGGTAGTTATAGGTGGGGTATTAGCTATGGCTGTGACCTACACAGTAGGTTATATTTTTGGAGTAAACAGTCTTTAGGAAGTATTTTTTAGTGAGTTTATTGTGACACAGAAACAGTTAGTTCTTTATACCAATTAGCATTTTTAATTTCAATTGTTTTTACCGTATTATTTTCAAAATTTAGGTCTGAGAGTTTAACTCTTTGTGCGCTAGGCTCCTCATAGGTTTTTACATAATAGATTCTATTTTGTAAATCTGAAACTGTCATCCACTGAGTGTCCTCATAGAAGGTTTTATCTCCATGTTTTTCCCGTGTTAGCCCAACGGGGATATCAAAGCTTCCCAGTATATGAAAAGCTGTTTTTACCTCTTCTTCTGCATTTTTTGAAGGTATTGCAGATTGTGAGAGGGCTATTGCCCTGATAAATCGGGATGGGGGGGTAAAATCTCCTGGAAGACCAAGCATTCCAGACCCTTGTCCAATAGGTTTTATTGTTTCCCCCTGGATATTTACTCCTGGAACGTTTGTTGCAGATAGATTTGCATAATTTCCCAAATTAGTTAAGTGCCAAGTAAAATCTGGAGAGTTGGTGACAACACCCAACGGATTGTCAAATATATGAAGTTTTCCGTCTGTATATTCAACGAGTATTGATCCACCAATTGCATCATGAATAGGAAAGTGTAGAGGAATCATTCCTAGCTCCCCAAACTCCATCCCCCATACTGCAATATCCTCTATTCCCTTTTTCACTTCAGTTACATTTTCAAAATTACTTAAAACCCACAGCGCAAAGTCTATCTGAGAGACTAGTTTTCCATTTAGCTCAGGTGTTGGAGTTTGGTATTTTGCATATCCAGGTAAGTATAAGCATCCAACCCAGAGTCCACGTTCATTTATACCGTCGCTGACCATAATCTGGTTAAATCCGTTAAGTCCTACTACTCCATATTTCCCTTTCCAGGTAAGCGGTTTTATATTTTTGTCGGGAAGGTTTTGGGCGGTATAGGCGTAATTTCTTGGGAACACGAGGAGCTTACTTTGCAAATCATATCCAAATTCCATGGATCTTCCGACTACTACTGCTTTGTCTTGACTTACAACTTTAAAGCTTGTGCACATATATTTATACTAGAATAGTATGTGGTATTTTTGCAAGTAGATAAATAGTTTGCTACACTTTTTATATGAATGCACTATATGCAAATCTTATTCCCCACGCGATAGCCGTTGCATTAAGCCCTATGCCTATTGCTGCTCTTATTTTTTTACTCCTATCTAATAAGCCAAAGGAAAATAGTTTAGGGTTTCTTGCAGGGTGGTTTGTGGCACTTGTAGTAAATGTGTTTATATTTGCTTTTTTATTTGGTGCATCAGGTGTTCCTCAAGGTGGAGATCCTTTAGGCGTTCGTATTTTTCATTTCGTTTTAGGCGTGATTCTTATTATTTTTGCTTTTAACGAATGGAAAAAAAGACCCAAAAAAGGTCAGAAGCCGACCGTTCCTAAGTGGATGAAGGAAATTACAGGCTTTACGCCTACAAAGTCATTTTTAATTGCTACTGCGCTTGTTACGATAAATGCTAAGAATACGGTTCTTGATGTGGCTGTCGGAGATTTAATTAATAACAAAGCAGAGAATATAGAAAGCGGTATAGTTGCCATATTTGTTTTTGCATTTATAGCAAGTCTTAGTATACTCATTCCGGTTGTAGCATTTCTTTTATTTGGTGACAGATTAAAAAAGACATTAAATTCTCTTAATGGATTTTTTATTAAAAAAAGTAATATGATTCTCTTTATTTTGTTCTTAATTTTAGGAATAGGTATAGTTAGTAAAGCTTTTTAGAAAGACTCAGTTACCCTCAGGTAAGAAGTGAATGAATTCCATTATTTATTTATGAAAAAGGAAGATGATGTCTATTATCGCAAGAAAGGCAATTGCCGCCCATATGATATTTACGAAAAGCGGTTGATATGTTCGTTTAAAATAACAAATTGCACCAAGACCAATAGCTCCTGAAAGGTTTAGGAGCTGATATGACAAATCCCTTGGGTGTAGGACCCCAAAGCTTACAAGAAGATATGCTGTTAAAGTAGCAAATGCTCCATACCATCCAAGCATATTTTCCATTGTATTTATATATTTTTTTTTCTTATTTTTTGGCATATCTTAAGTTAATTTTATTTTCAGAAAAATTGCAAGTATTGACTGTAACAGAAAGATATGAATATAGTAAACATGATGTATAGAAATATAGACCGCCTTTATTTCTTATTTTTTGGAATACTTGATCTGATTGCGCTTACAACAGCGCTAGCATATTCCTTAAACGTGATCAATGAATATTTTAGTTATTTTACCGTTCTTTCAAACATATTTATAACATTTATTTTTATAGTCTTTGGAGTTGTGGGAGTAAGAAAGGCATTAAAAATTGGGATTGTTAGGTTGCTTTACGGTCCCGCAGTTTTATACATGAGTATAACGGGTGTGGTATTCTGGACTATCTTGCATGGAGGTGCAGGTCATATTCAATTACTTCCTTGGGTAAATATGGTACTTCATGGAGTAACCCCTATAGCTGCTTTTTTGGGATGGGTTATATTTTCTCAAAGAGACAGAATCGATTACTCAAATGCATATAAGTGGTTACTATTTCCATTATTTTTTGTAGCGTACACCCTTCTGAGGGGTCTTGTTGTAAATTGGTATCCGTATGCAATCCTGAATCCTATAAAAGCAGGTGGATATATAGGCGTTGCAGGATACGTTTTGGAGATAGTAATTGGGGCATACATAATGGGTATAATTCTTATATTTGTTAACAATATTCACAGAAAATAGATTAATCGTTAAACTGCTAGATTGGAAATCCTACTGATGAGTTTTTATTATCAGTTATTACCTGGGAAGATTATCTTTTCTTTTTCTTTTTTGAAGAAGACTTCTTTGGAGTAAGTGTTTTTACTCTTTGAGCAAGAGCAATTAGGAACAAACCGAATATTATTGCATAAATTCCTATAACAAATGTGATTGCTAGTGCTGCAACAATTGGGTTTATGAAAACAAATACTCCAAACAGTATTGAGATTATTCCGACAAACATAAGCCAAATCTCATTTTTAATGTGTTTTCTCAATTCAATTCCAGCAATAATTTCAAGAATACCACTTGCTATTGCCCAAATAGAGATGAGAAGTAGGAAGATTGCAGCTGCCTGTGCGGTAAAGAAAAAGACATAAAGTCCAACTAAAATGCCCACAACGCCTTCCAGTATAAGTATTGATGATTTTGCAGAAACACCTACTATAAAAGCTACAATTCCGTCAATAAGCGCAAAAGCTCCAAAATAGAGGATAATAATTTCAAATCCTAGGGTTGGTGCAAAGAGCGCAATAGTTCCAAATATTACAGCGATAATCCCTCTCAGAAGTATTCCTTTATAGTGTTTATGTAATTCTCTCATAAATTTAGATTAGGTTAAAACACATGAACCTGTCAATAGGTAATTTGTGAAATAAAGTGGAAAAATATAAGAATTTTACGATTTATATTTTTCTCTTTTGTCCTGTGACTAAGCGAAGTGTATATTATAATAATCATATGAGAATAATTTTTATATCCGTATTAACTCTTCTGTTTTCTTTTATGTTTACAGACTATGCATATGCAAAGTCGTTTTATTTTCCGAGTGTTGTAATAGATGTTTACGTCAAGCCTGACTCAAGCATTTATGTTAATGAGAAGCGTACATTTTCCTTTGATGGGCAGTTTACTCAAATATATTGGGATATACCCCTTTCAAAAAACCAAGAAATAAAAAATGTAAAAATTTCTGAAGATGGTGCAGCTGGACATTTTTTATATGAATATATAAAGGTACCTGATGAAACACGCCCTGCATACAAGTACTCTGCGCAAAGACTAAAAAATTTAGAACACATAGAGGCATACCACCAAAGCATTAATGAAGCAAAAAACTTTACGTTATCATATGAGTTAACAAATGCAGTAGTAAGATACGGGGCTATTGCGGAACTGTACTGGAAGGTAATTGGGGATTCATGGGGTGCAAGGACCGATAATGCAAGAATAATTGTTCATCTCCCAAAAGCAGTTACTAAAAATGAAATACATATCTGGGCACACGGTCCTTTAAACGGTAAATCAAGAATTGTTAATGGGCAAGAAACCGAATTTTTTGTTTCAGATCTTTCTCCGGAGACGTTTGTTGAGATTCGAGAAATATTTCCGTCAAAGATTCTTTACTCTGGTCCTGTTGGCATAGATAAATCCCTTAATTCCATAATGCAGGAGGAGAGATCTTTTCAGCAGGTTACCTTACTTAAAGAGCGAATAAGGCTGGTATTCTTTATTTTACTCCCGATAGTTATTCTTATATGGATTATATTTTGGTATAAAAAATGGGAAAAATATGGAAAAGATTCAATGCCTGGTATTCCAAAATATATTCACAATCCACCTAGCAGTCTTCCTCCGGCTCTTGTTGAAGCGTTAGTTACTCAGAATACAAATATTTCAGCAAATTCTTTTACCGCAACTTTGCTTGATATGGCAAGGCGAAAGTACATAAAAATGGAGGCAATTGAAAAAGTACACAATGGATTTTTGGGAATTGGAAAGAGAAGATCATATGAATATGTACTACATAAGGATAACAAAAAATATACATCAAAAAAGAAGCTATTGGGATTTGAAAAAGATGTATTGGATTTTGTTTTTTCATTTTCAAATGATTTGCAGTCAGTATCTTTTAATGATGTAAAGTCGGGAATGAGATTAAACAGTATGAGAACAAGAGCCTTCTTCAGCGAATTTAAAAAAACCCTAAAGCAGGAAGCGCAAGTGCGGGGGTTTTTAACTAAAGAAGGAAATTATTGGAGAAAACGATTTATTATTTCAAATATAGTATTACTCATTTTTTTGTTATTTATTGTAGTGATAAATTTAAACGTACTTGGATTTGTTTTTTTTGAAATTATAATTTTTGCGATTGTATTTGGGGGCATAATATTTGCTAGCGTGGGGAATATTTTCTTAAATTGGTCTCATCCTGTTGAACGTGAGGCGTTTGAATGGATATCCTTTAAAAGATACCTAAGTGACTTCTCACGATTTAAGAAAGAAATTCCTCAGGCGGTAATCATCTGGGAGGAAATGTTAGTTTATGGTACAGCGCTTGGAGTAGCAAAAAAAGTTTCAGAATATCTTCCGTTGCTTCTCTCTCAAGCAGGAGCGCATGTTCCTACCTGGTACTACACAACAAACATGCACGGGGAGCGTGTTCAGTTTGGGAGTGGTAGTTTTGATTTTAGTACGCATGTTGCATCCAGTTTCTCTAACCTTTCAGCATCATTTAATTCATCCTTTAGTACCGGGAGTGGCGGGGGATTTTCTGGTGGTGGTGGCGGAGGTGGTGGTGGCGGAGGTGGTGGCGCTAGTTAATTTTCTGGACACGTTCCATTATATAAATTATCTGTATTGCAGTTATTCCCATTAGGAAACGTACATATTGAATTTTTAACAGCTAAAGTTTTTCCACCTAGCCATGCACAATATCTTTGTCCCATAGTGTCATACCCTGTTGTTTTAACGCCTCCAACTGGACACTCACCACGCATTAATGCCCATTCTTCGCAAGCCATATTATCTTCAAACTGACATAGTCCATATTCTGCTCCGTTTCCAAGAGTTTGTATAACCGTTGTGCCTCCCATTTTTTTGCAATGAATGGAGGCAGGATTTGCCAGTGAAGATTGATTCGCGGTAGAACCGTTTGTATGAGAGCTTATGCTATTACTAATAAATACAGATACACTCATACTGCAGGGGCAATTAAACTGAAGCGGTTCGTCTGGATTGTTTGAGGAAGGTTTTGTATTATATGAATAAAGAATAATACTTATTTTCCCATTATTTTGTTTTTTATATCCCCACACAGATGATCCAGGTCCATCAGCTGACAGTGAATTATCAGGCAGATACCCCAATTTACGCAACACCTCTGAATCTTCAAAGTGCGGAAGTGTGGCTTGATTTGTTTTTAGTTTCCCAGAAAGCTTTACACCGTTTAAATTTCCATAAGGTGTAAGTTCAGTTGTTTTCTGAGGTTCCCCCCAAGTAGAAGAAGAAAGTTCTGTCTTTGTGATTACAAGAATAGATGCAGCATTTCTTTCATGTGAAGAAAAGATAAAGGGAAGAGTAAAGACAGCAATACAAATACAAATTATTATGATTGTAATTTTTTTCATTAACTAATTGTAAGCATGAAGAAAGATTGAATGCAAGATGATTGTTGAGTGTAATATGAAGGTATAGTATAGTTAGAAATATGAGGTTTACATATAGTTTTTGGGTATTACTGCTTCTTCTGGTGGGTTCATCTATTGCTATTTTTAACATCCCCAACACAAGCGTAAAAGAAAAACGAGTAGAGAAGAGTTCAGTTAAGGGGATCGGATCTGAAAGTTTGCAGGTAAAAGCTATTGTAGATGGAGACACACTTATTCTTGCGAATGACACAAAAGTACGTCTAATTGGAATAAATTCACCAGAGGAAAATCAGCCTTATTATGAGTTAGCTAAAGAAAAATTGGAAAGTTTGCTAGCCGGAAAGGCTGTGGATTTAGTTTCGGACCAGGATAAGCTTGACCAATACGGTAGACAATTACAGTATGTGTATCTTGGGGATATGTTTATAAATTACGAAATGGTTAAGTCAGGTCTATCTATAGTTGAAACAATTTCTCCTAATGTCGCTCATGCTGAAGAGTTAGCTCAGGCACAAAGTAGTGCAAGAGACAAATGTTTAGGGATTTGGGAGGGGATGTGCAGACCTGAAGCATCTTCTTGTGTCCAGGTATCAGGAATTATGCAAGACGCAAAGGATGATGATTCAAAAAACAAGAATTCAGAGTGGGTAGAAATAATGAATACCTGTTCCACTCCGCACAACTTATTAAACTATTTAGTAAAGGATTCAAGCGCTCAAAACTCATACACGTTTAAAAATTTTGTATTAGGATCAAAAAGGCGCGTAAAACTCCATTCTGGATGTAGTATAGATACAGCAACAGATGTATATTGGCAATGTCCTGAGAAGGAAAATGCTGTCTGGAATAATTCAGGTGATAAGGTTTACTTATTTGATAACCTTGGGAAATTAGTGAGTTGGATAGGATATTAATGATCTTCTTAGTATGGTCAGTTTTAGCCTCGTATTTGATTCTCTTGGTAATTTTAAGGGTTGACAGTTAGCACACAGAATGTTAAACTGCTAAATAGATTATGGTACACGAAAAAGGTAAAAAAGAAAGACTTATTCCTGTAATCCCAATTCGCGACGGTATTGTTTTCCCCCATACTGAATCAATTCTTACATTTGGACGACCAAAAAGCTTGGCAGCTCTGGAATCTGCGTTTGCAGGTGAAAGAGTTGTTTGTTTTGCGCTTCAAAAAAATCCACGCCAGAACGATCCTACGTCAGATGATCTCTACACACTGGGTACGGTAGCTCACATAGAGAGGATGATACGCACAGAGGGAGAGTTAAATGCTCTTGTCAGGGGAATTTCACGCGCTAAGATTTTATATTATGAGGATCATGGAAGTTATTTTCTTGCGAAAATTGAAGAGTTGGAAGAGGAGGCAGTTGATAATACGGAGCTTCAGGCATTATCAAATCATCTGATTGCGGAATTTAAGAAAGCTTTAGGATTGGGAAAACAGGCGGATTTTTTGGTTTTTATGAATATTATGTCTCAAATTACTCCGTCAGAGCTTGCCGATCAAATAGCGTCTACGCTTGATATAAAAGGTTCAGAGAGGCAGGAAATTTTAGAGACCATAGATGTTAAAAAAAGACTAGAACAGGTATCAGAATTTCTAGCGCGTGAAGTAAAAGTACTAGAGCTTGAGAAAAAGATAACAAACAAAACGCAAGAGAATTTTGAGAAGAGTGCTAAAGAGGCGATTTTAAGAGAACGGCTTAAAACAATTCAGAAAGAACTTGATGATACTGATGAGACAGGGGAGTTTAAGGAGTTATCGGATAAGATAAAAGCAGCAGGAATGCCTAAGGAAGTTGAGGAAAAGGCAAGGAAAGAATTGAAAAAGTTGCAGCAGACCACCCCTTATAATCCTGAAGCAGGATATATCAGAAATTATCTTGAAGCCCTTGTAGTATTACCCTGGAATAAGAAAACAAAGACTACCATAGATCTTTCTGAAGCAGAAAAAATTTTAGATGTGGAACACTATGGTTTAAAGAAAGCTAAGGAGCGCGTGATAGAGTATTTAGCAGTGCATAAGCTATCAGGAAAGATGAAGGGACCAATTTTATGTTTCTCAGGACCTCCGGGAGTTGGAAAAACCAGTATTGGAAAATCAATCGCAAAAGCTTTAGGACGCAAGTTTGTTAAGGTGTCTCTGGGTGGTATACGCGATGAAGCAGAAATTAGAGGTCACAGAAGAACATATGTAGGAGCACTTCCAGGACGAATCATCCAAGGGATTAAAGATGCAGGTACAAAAAACCCTGTTTTTATGTTGGATGAAATTGATAAAGTAGGAGCAGATTATAGAGGGGATCCCTCAGCAGCGCTTCTTGAGGCGCTAGATCCTGAGCAAAATAATGCGTTTTCAGATCATTACCTAGATGTACCATTTGATTTGTCAGACGTTATGTTTATAACAACCGCGAATGTGTTGGATACAATTCCTCCAGCACTTCGTGACAGATTGGAAATAATTCATTTTTCAGGCTACACAGAACATGAAAAGTTTAAAATCTCTAAGGAATTTTTAGTTAAGAAATTGTTGGATTCACACGGATTAAAGCCAAATCAAGTTGAAATATCTGATGAGGCAATAAAGTACATTATAAGGCGCTACACCCGGGAAGCTGGTGTTAGATCCCTTGAACGGGAACTCTCATCAGTTCTCAGAAAAATAGCCAGAACAGTAGCTGAGGGGAAAAAAGAAAAAACTATTGTTTCTGCGCGGGACATAATAAAACTTTTAGGTCCTGAAAAATTTTCAGATACTATTGCTGAAAAGAAAGATGAAGTAGGTATGTCAACTGGACTTGCCTGGACACAGGTTGGTGGAGACATACTGTTTATAGAAGTAGCTCTTATGCCTGGTAAGGGAGGTCTCATGTTAACAGGGCAACTCGGAGATGTTATGAAGGAATCTATGCAGGCTTCAATGTCATATATTCGCTCACGCGCAACGAAGTTGGGATTAAAGGATAACTTTTTTCAAAAAATTGACGTACACATTCACGTTCCTGAGGGGGCAGTGCCAAAGGATGGTCCTTCTGCTGGAAGTGCAATTACGACAGCAATTGTTTCAGCGCTAACACGTATACCGGTAAATCATTTAGTGGGTATGACAGGTGAGGTAACATTGAGAGGAAGAGTTTTAGAAATAGGAGGAGTAAAGGAGAAGGTTATTGCTGCTCATCGCGCAGGACTTAGAAAAATAATTTTGCCAAAAGAGAACAGAAAAGATTTGGAAGATGTACCACCAGAAGTTATGAAAGACTTACGATTTGTCTTTGTGTCGCATATGGATGAAGTTTTAAAAGAAGCACTCACAAAACCCATTCCGGGATTTATTGAAATAAAAGGAGAGCATAAATCTTCCCACAATATAACTCCCCTTCAGCCGACCCCTGCTGAGTAGTAAGCATTGATATGCAATATTCGGATGCTTAAAGAACAAAGAGGCTAACGGTTTATTTGATATAATAAGCATATGAAGTCTACACCACTAACAAATTTAGATAATTCACCCCTTGATAGAAAGAATATCTTAAATAATCCGTTTGCTGTTGAATTTGTGCAAAAAGAAGTTGGCTTAAAAGGTATACTATTTGAGAAAGAATATAAATATACTCTTGAGCAGGTAGCTACATTTTTTGAAGTCGATTTGCGAACCTTAAGAATTTATTTGGCAAAATATCGTAAAGAATTAGAACAAAATGGTTATGAAATTGTAACCGGTGAGCGTTTAAATAGCTTCTTAAGTCAATTTGATGGTGAAATGAATTTCACTATCAAAACAAGAAGGTTGGGATTATTCAGTTTTAAGGCGTTTTTAAATTTGGGAATGTTACTGAAGGAAAGTGAAAAGGCTAGTGTATTACGAAATTTAATTCTTAATATTGTAATTGATGTAGTAAGTAAGAAAGCTGGGGGAAGCACTAAATATATTAATCAAAGAGATGATGATTATCTAACCAGTATCTATATAGGAGAAAATTACAGGAAAGAATTTCTTGATGCACTTAAAAAATATGTGAGTATGGGTGGAAATATAAAATATCCTATTTATACAAATAAGATTTATACAAGCATATTTAAAGAGAAAGCTCAGGAATATAAAAATATTCTTGAACTTAGTAAAGAAGATAATGTGAGAGATACAATGTATGCAGAAGTACTAACAATTATTGCATCCTATGAAACTGGATTAGCGCATGAAATAAAGAAAAAATTTGATGAGGTTGGAAGAAGGTTAAATGAAGATGAAACAAATAGGATATTCATAGATTTTGAGAGTAATCCAATTTGGAAACCTCAGATTGATACTGTTCGGATTAAAATGTCTAGTAGGGACAATGCACTTAGGGGAGTAGTTCATCCAGAGTTGAGTGATTATATACAACCATTAAATACTCCAGATTTTGAGCGATTTCTTGGGGAAAAAAGTAAAGAATTAGAAAAAAGGATAAAAGAGAAAAAAGACGTATTCAAAAGATTAAAAGATAAATAAAGATAATGGTTCGTATACTGTATTTTGATTTAAAGCACGCCATAATTGCGCATGATATGGTAATCGAAGTTTCAGGTGGCAAGAGTGGATTACATGATCTCGGGCTATTGGAGAGCGTTGTAGAACTTGTAAAAAATGATGACTATTATCCTACTATATACGACAAAATGACCCATATTGTATTTTCTGTCGCAATGAACCACGCTTTTTCAGACGGGAACAAGAGATCTTCCATTGTTTTAGGTGGGTTATTTCTGGTATTAAATGGCTATAGCGGTAGAGTTAGTACATTTATTGTTGAAATGGAAAATATAGTTTTATGGGTAGCACAAAAAAAAGTTGATAAAGTATTTTTAAGACAAATAATTCAGTCGATTATAGATAATGGTGAGCTCACCGAAGAATTGAAGTTAAAACTGTTATCAACTTTAGAAAAATAAATTGTTTTGGTATCTTCCCTGGATAAGTCTAATTAGTTAGGGGAACAAGTTCCGTTATAGACTGAGGCAGTTGAGCAAATTTTTCCGTCAGGCATTTTACATTGTCCGTTTTCCGATCCCTGCGGTTTTCCTCCGCGAAGCGCACAAAAGACTTGAGCCGTTGTGTCGTAACCAATAGAATTAACCCCGCCAATAGGACACTGTCCGTTATAAAGAGAATATAATTCACAACTCATATCATCCGCAAAATTGCAAATATTGTAATATCCTGAGTTTCCGCGTCTTGCTGTGGTGACAAATCCACCATTTTTAATACACATAGAATAGGCAGCAGATGCTACTGCCCCGGCTTTTGTAGGTGTAGAATTTGAAGAAGTGGTGGTTCCGAGCACCTTTGTTGCAGAACGCAGATTAGTACCTAGAAGAAACGCTCCGACGAGTAAAATTATTACTGCAAAAACACTAATAAACGTAAGAGTAATAGCGTCAGAATTTTTATTTGCCATAAATTTACTATTCCAAATATATACAAAACTGTCAATAAGGAAAAGTGGAAACTTTTTTTATCTTTAGCGGTGTTATAGGCGTTTAGGGTAGTCTCCAGAACTCGAGTTAGAATCTTTCTTTGAGGTAGGTGGTGGATTATTTTTTTGTATTTGTACTCTCAAGAGTTGAGCAATATTTTTTCTTATCCATGCATTGTCAAGATGATCTGAATATAGTTGTAGTGGATCACGTCTGAGAGGTTCAGGAATTAACTCGTCTTCCCAAGTAAATCTTTTAACGTATTTATTGTTGTGATCTAGTACCTGCTCAAGTGGTTGAGCTCTGGGAACTATTATTAGCTGATCAACATCTTTTGTTTCGGGCATGTATGAAACAATTTCGGCAGAATCTGGTTTAATAGCAACCTTCATTTTTTCCCGTTTCGTTCTATGCTATATTCCTTTCCTGCCTCAAGTGGTAGATCAGGCTCAATTAAATCTTGTTTCCTACGCCCATTCAATACGGCTTCACCTGTTTTTGTATTAAAATGAATCTCTAAATCATCTTCGTACCATTCTCTCTCTAATTTATCTGAGGTCAATTTTTCATCATCCACGATCCACAAGTTTTCTAGTATAGCAGAGGGACCTTCTTGGAGAGCATAGTAAAAATAAAGTTCAAGGTTATTACTAACAGGAATTTGCGCCTCAATGCCGGTTTCATTTTTTCCAAGAGTTGATCTTAAAGATGAACGACCTATCATATCTGGATGCATCAGCGAAAACCCATCATCTTTATAAAACCTAATGCTAAAGGAGGTAGAATCATCAAATTTCTTGAGGCCAACATGATTCAACATTCTTACTTTTTCTCGTAATGCAATTGTTTCTGATCCCAATAAGTACGAGTTACCTTTGTATACTCTAAACATATTTTGTTCATCAAGAATTATAGGATCCGTAGACCTATTGTGTGGTGCATCTTTAAAAGCTGCTCTTTGCTTATTTAGGTGAGCTTTGTGTAGATCTTCAATCATATGAAGGTAGTATACACAAAATATCAAAGAGGGGAATAGATTTAGTTTGACCCCAAGTTGTGTTGGAACCATTTTAGCCTCAAAAACAAAAGCTAGTGCGTGGAAAAATGATGGAATTTTAGAGATAGCTATTGAGTTGCGGGGGTTGCAAGTCTTTCAAACCCTATAACTGGAAATCCATTAAGATCCTGACCGTCTCGAGTACTTTCATATCTAGGTCTAGTTAGGGCTTGATTCAAAGCATACTCAATGTTTTCCATAGATGTTATCTTGTGTGGTATTCCAGATTCCCTAAATTTTGAACTATCTCCTTCTATAGTGACTCGCAAATCATATCCACTCCTGCGACCTATTAGATCTACTCTTTTATAGTCCCATCTTTGAGGATGAAATCCATTTCCAAATTCACCATGGTGTGTTGGATCAATAACAATGCATATGGTTGGATCAGCCCCTTCTGTAACTGCCTCATTTGTTGAAATGCCTACTCTCACCCGCTTGCCTTGTTCTGAAAGAGCAGCAGCTTGAGCAAATACTAAAGGAACTACCGGGGATTCGATGAGCTTTTTTAGATCAGTCAATCGATTACTTGCACCTTCTCTGCTTCCGCAGCAGCAATTGCTTTCCATTGAGGACCTTCATGAAGAATAACGCTCATAATTCCGATTCTACATTTTTATTGCAAAATGTCAATCGGCTGTTCTGGAGGCTATACCCTTAAGGCAAGAAACCGCTATGTTTCCGTAAATATCCGGCACTCATCTTTTAAGAAGTGGTTTCATACCAAGACTTATATGTGGTCTATGTTAATGATATCTGTCCAAGGTTTCTAGTATGTTGGGGTTTTCTTCAAGGTGCCCTCCGAAATTAAACCCGACATCCACTATCCACTCACTTTCCAATGGCACATATAGAAAACCTGTAGTTGCATGGTATAAGGCAGCGGGAGTGAGAGCATCAGAAGGTGTAATCCATCCTTTTCTTTTAATAAATCTATCAATCTCCATATAGAAATCAGGTTTAAGTATAACTCTCATCGATTCTTCCCAAAATTCTAAATCGTTATCTGGATGCGAATCTCTAATAGGTGGGTAGTTTTCTATGAAATCACCAAATGGCGTGTCATTTTTCAAACCAATAAAAGGGGCATCCTCAGGTTTCCAAATTTCTAAATCCCTCTTATATAGCAATTCTATATCATCCACTGTAAGCGGTGGGTTTCCGAGTAGCTCCCTTCTTATAACGTGTGCGTTCCAAATTGAAGTTTCGATTGTTCCATCACCTAAATCTGAAACTTGTATTTTCTTACGACCAACAGAGATAGGATATTGTGGGTAAAGTAACTTCACGTCATTTTCATAGGGATACCATGCTCCCGCCTCAATCTCATAAGTTCCTTTTTGGTTTATTAGCCCAACAAGTGGACATCCCCAGGGGGTCGTTAGCTCATTTAACTCGTCAATACCCGCAGAAAGAACTACCCTTGATTGATTCATTGTTTCTGATTCACTGTCTTGCCTATCTTTTAGTTGGTAAAACGAAGGAAGATTAGCTAGTGATTCTCTAAAGCTATGACTTAACTCTGGTGAAGGCATGCCTGGAGTATAACATAGGGGCATAGGGAAGTCGAACCAAAACAGCCTCAAAATTAAATATTAGTTTGAGGAATTTTGGAAGCCTGAACTTATCGAATGATTACCCTTAGGAAGTAGAACGGGGAAGAGAAATAACTTTATACTCATCTTTTTGTGGAGTCTGACCATTTTAGGAGATGTTTTTTTTAAATCTGACCGTAGATACCGATGAGAGTGCAGTAGTAGTAACTGATCCCATCATTCCTCCAAGCATCAAATAGTTTGCAAGTTCTTCATTTCCCGCAGCAGTAGCAACTCCGCTTGCTGCCATTGCAGAGAATGAAAGTCCATATCCAACTCCATTTCGCAAAAACCATCCTCTATTAATTTTCATAAAATCTCTGAAACTTGTAATCTCTGTTTCTCTAGAATCAGGCACGGGCTCTTCCGCGTTTCCCCAACCCCTCCTTGCAGCAATTTCACCTACACCTAATGCTCCTCCTATTGCTATTCCGCCAATCGTTGCTGCAACCCCTTCAATAAGTGGCTTTGCAAGATCACTACCGTCTGCTACTGCTTTGAGTGTTTCTAGGTAACCAACAAATCCCGCGCCACATACAAATCCCGTTCCCATAAACATAGTAATTGTTGCACCCTCGTGCCAAGTCAAAGGATTTCTACCCATTACTTTCTTAAACCTTTCTTTTGAAAATCTTTTCGTTACTTCTTGTTGCTGAACTGTCTCTTTCATAGACCTATAATACTCTTTTCAGACTACTATTTCAAGTTTATGTACTGAACCCTAGATATAAAAGGGTTGTCCCCTTTTCTGTTGTAGATAGGTTGTAATAAATTCAAATGTTGTTGAGTGGTGCGGGGCTTGATGACCTCGTAAAGGTCGTTAAATTCCCAACATATCTTTATGGCCTATTCAATCTTTAGGATACTCCTGTAATGGAGAAATATATATTCAAGAGTTTTGATAAGTCTCTCTGCTTGAGAGTTATCTTTGGAGCAGCGGAAACAAATTTTACAGCCTGACCTCAATTCAAACTGCTGACTAATTTATGGTGAGCGGAGCTGAATCCACTATCATTAGGAATTAGAATTGTCAGTGAATTTGAAAGTTGAAAGTACTTGGTCTATCTCTGTTCTGCTATAGCTCTGAGAAAAATTAAAGATAAAACCATGATTTTTTCCGAGTAAAAAGACTGCTGTAAACGGAAGTTCATTTGAGTTTTTATTTTTTGCTGTAATTAGTTGCGTTGGAATTTTTGCTACAGAAATTGATTCTTTCTGAATTGTTGTATTTTTACCTTGCCAATCATAAGGTGGAATTGCTGTTGCCTGAGAGCTTTTAGTAATAGTATTTAAGTCACTCGAAAAGGGAAACACTTGAATGCCAAATGAATCATTTGAGGTGTTACCGAAGATTATGTGCGTATCGTCTTCATTTCCATTAGCTAGATTATTTTCTCCTGGTCCACTTGGAAGTACTGGAGAAGAGTAACGACTTGGATATTTGATTTGAAATCCAACATTGTTATTTACATAAGTTTTCCAGTCTGCAGTTGGGTCAGGAGTTGGTGTTGGGGTGAAATTGGCCGAGAAAGGAAAAGTAGTCGGAATTGTTGTTACTATGGATTGGTCAGGAGCTTTCGCTTCTATTTTTCTTTCTTGGTTTACATTTTGCTTAGGAATAATAATAAATACCGCAGATGCTGCTCCAGCCCCAAGTAAAAAAACAACAATTCCTGCGATTATAATTGGAAATTTTAATTTTCGTTTCTCAGAAATAGGTAGGGGAGGAGTAGAGGATTGTTCAGGAATTGGAGTTTGAATTATGCTTTGATTAGTTTCTTCCACTATTCCAGTATTTCATGAAGCAAGCTATGTGTCAAATACTGTGACCCAAGCTGTTACAGCACGGAAATATATTATTCCTGAGATCGTGAAATATCATAGACTATTCGCAGAAGACGTATCAAGGCTAACATTTCAACCTCAATCCCTCTACGTTTAAGTAATTGAATTGGTATAATAGGTCTTAGTAAATATGGGAAAAGATCTTACAAAAATACTTTCAGATGAAGAGTCGCAACTATTATTTAAAGGTCATAGGGAGAAATTTGAGTTTCTTTTAAAAGAAATTGAGAAGTTAAAGGATCCCAAAAACCCTGAGATTTTAACTTTTGCGGCATTTCTCATCGAAATTCAAGAAATTGAATTCCACTTGATGAACCTTATTATAATGGTTAGATCGTCTATGCCAAGAAAACCAGGAGTTGACGTTCGTGAAGACAAAGACACGTATGATATGACATTGGGACAGATGAAGAATGAGCTTGATAAGTTTGAGGCGCCCTTTTTAGATAATTTAAAAAAATCATTGAGTGAGTTAAACAAGTTACGAAGAAGGTACGCTCATCATTTATTTAGCGGATTAGATAGTTGGGATAAAGTAATGGATGATGCAAGAAGAGGAATTAAATTGAACGACCAAGTGTTATTGGATATATCTTTAGCCGATAAATACATTAGTGAAAATACAGAGATTGGAAAATTGTTTAATAAGAAAATTGCTGAAAAGCCGTAATTCAAAAATAATCGTAATACCAAAGATTTTGTAATGTATTACAAAATCTCCTAACTAATACTATGAGTCTGATTTATGCTATAATTAACTCATGAGTACGGATAGTAAAAAGAAATGGTACAAAACTTGGTGGGGAATTCTTGCAATTATCTTCCTATTTCCTCTCTTTTTGATGTATTTTGCTTCTCGTTTTATTTGGCAACAAAAATGGGAGAAAAAGTACCGCATTATGGCAATTGTTGCCTTGTGGGCAGTTGTACTAATTGGAGGGTCTTTAAATAATGCACAAACACCAAAGTATCAGCCAGTAACTTCACAAGGTTCTTGTATTGGTCCTGACGGTAAACAAATAGGATTAAGTCCTGAGGAGTGTCAGAAGTTTAATAATTCATGGAGGGATCAGCAAGGGGGAACTACCTCAAACAACGTTACTCAACCTACTGTAGCTCCTACAAGTACTCCTAAACCAGTTGAAAAGTATGAGATTGTAGTTACTAGTCAAATTGTTAAAAAGGTTGATGGTAAACACCGCTACTTCTTTGATATACGCAACAAAGACACAAAACCGTTCGAGGGAAACGTAACAATCTCTCTTTTTACGAGCAAGCTTAGTAATCCAATTGCTGGAGATACCTTCAACACAACCAAAGCTATAGAGCCTGAACTTGGTACATCAGTCTTTACTGACGCAAACACTGGCCCTCAAAGTGTCCACGGCGAAAACGGCATTACGAAGTTCAAATATGTAGTCAAAAAAGGTGATAAAACTGTAAAGAGTGGCGAGGGTACAATTACTGATAAGTTTGAAAATATAGAAGCGTATGATCTTTAATCTATCCTTCTTTTACCTCTATCACTTTTAAGTATTCTCATCTCTGTATCTAGATCCTTTTCAAAGTCATCCAGTCCTTATTTTATTACATAACAAAATGTTGGTAAATTTCATAAATTCTCATAGAATTTTATAATTTATATCCTGTAAAGTGTAAATTTGTAGCTAAAATGATACAATCAGTATTAATTATGACGAAATTACCTTTTAAAGTATCCGCTAGAACAGCAAGGCTAATTGGTCGAGAGAACGTCAGTAACGCTGATGGAGCACTAATAGAACTTATTAAGAACGCCTATGACGCAGATGCTACTCAGGTATCTGTGATATTTGATGGTGATGATTTGTTTATTATCGATAATGGTCACGGTATGACGGAAGAAATAATTCGGAATTCATGGATGACCATTGGAACCAATAATAAAGAGCTTGAGCCTTACTCACCTGATCATAGAATAAAGGCAGGGGCAAAAGGGATTGGCAGATTTGCGCTAGATAGACTTGGTAAAACAGTTGAGATGTTCACTCTACCGAAAGGACAAACTACAGGATTTTTGTGGACTGTAGATTGGAGTGATTTTGAAAAAAGTAGTGCAACAGTAAATGATGTCAATGCAAATCTAGAAGAGATAGTAAAGCTAAACATAGATCAAAAATTGCCTCATAAAATACTGGATGATCGAAAAATTAAGCTGAAATTTCCAGACGGTGGAACAATACTTAAGATATCAGCATTACGAGACCCGTGGACAAAAGAAGCGCTTTATGGGCTTTTCAGAGGGATGGAATCATTAGTTCCTGTTTTAGAAGATGATTCTTTTTCTATAATTTTACTTTCATCTAGGTATAACGATGAATTTGGAGCAGTTAAGCCTTTAATAAATGATGATTATGACTATAAAATGCAGGCAAAATATGACTCAGAAATTGGTAAGGTCTCAATAAAAATTGAACGAAACGAATTTGATTTATCTCAAATCGAAAAGAAATTTGCGGGTGTGTTTGATAATCCTTTAATGAAGGACTTTCCTTATGACTTAACTACTTTCAAAAAAGGTGAATTTACACAGATTTATACTACACAGGAAATAATGAAAGGATCCGAAGATTTAAGTACTCCTTTAAAGATGATAGGAGATTTCATTTTCACGCTTTCTTTTGCAAAAAACACATCTCCAGAAAAAGACTCTGGAAAGTATCCGTATAAAAACGCGAACTATAAACTGAGAAGCGATTGGTTGAAAAAATTTGGAGGAATAAAAATATATAGAGATAACTTTAGGGTTAGACCATATGGGGAATCTGGGGAAGATTGGCTAAAATTAGGAGAAAGGGCTGCTCAAAGTCCAGCTGGTCCCGGTCAAGGTCTAGGAGGGTACAAAATTAGACCAAACCAAGTCGTAGGATCAATTGCCATATCACGCATACACAATAAGGGGTTAGAAGATAAATCAAGCAGAGAAGGGATTGTTGAAAATGAAGTATTTAATGCGTTCAAAGAACTGATTTTGAAAATAATTTCAGTATTAGAAAAAGATCGCAATACTATTTTTGTCTCCTTTTCTAAACTTTACGAACAGACAAGTGAAAATGAAAGGATAAAAAGAGAAGCTCAAGAAGCTGCTGCTAGAATAGCTGAAAAGATAAAAAAAGATAACGGAACTCCACCTTTCTTTGAAGATCCAGATTTAAAGGACGATGCTGCAAAAGTTACGAAGGCTTTTAAGGTTTTAGAAGATGAAATTGTAGAAAAAAACGAAGAGAATAAAATACTTAGAAGCTTAGCAAGTGCTGGATTAATAACAGCAGCCGTTACACATGAACTACGAGGACTAGAAAATGTACTACTAACAAGAAATGATGAACTGAGAGGGCTTATTAAGCCGTACATAAAAGATGATCAGCTTAAAGAGGTTAATGCTGCCTATAATCCCTTTGTTTTATTAGATGAAATGAAGAAAACAGATACTGACCTTCATGAATGGATAAGTTATGCCTTAACTCCACTTAAGAAAGATAAGCGAGATAAAAAAATAATAGTTTTGAGGAATTATTTTGAAGACTTGTATAGCATGTGGAAATATATACTAAACGAAAGAAAAATATCTTTTGCTTGTGATAACTTTGATGAGAAATTTGCAATAACAGCATATCTAATAGATCTAGATACTATTTTTAACAATTTAATAATTAATTCAATAGAATCTTTTTCAAAAAAGAAAGATAGTCATGAAAGAAGTATCAAGATTTCATGTGTAAAAGATAAGGAATACTACAAAATAACGTACTCTGATAATGGTATTGGACTTCACAGTACATATAGTAAAAACCCAAATGATATATTCGCTGCTCAAGAGACTACAAAAAAAGACGGTACTGGTATGGGTATGTATTTGGTTAAAAGTGTTGTAGACGAAAATAAGGGAAAAATTAATTTATTGTCTCCAAAAGAAGGATTTTCTCTATCTATATCTATGCCTATTAAGGAATAAATTATGATGTACAAAATTTTTTATATTGATGAAGATAAAGCGGCAGTACACAGATTAACAAGATCTCTTGGCACTGATTTTGAAATTATAGAAGGCTTTTCGGATGGTATTACCCTTGAAACACTTACCCCCATATTAGACGAAAAGGACTTTGATTTTTTGCTAGTTGATTCAAACTTAAATGAGAAAAGTGGTTGCGGATTTAACGGCGAAGATGTGATTGGGTATTTCACAAAGAAATTTCCTCACTTTCCTGTCATGCTCTTCACTAACTATGATGATCAGGTCGTATCAGAGATCGAAAATTTTGACATTAACAAAATTTACAGTAAACGAGAGTTGATAGAAGAGGAAGCGAAGAATGTATTTATAATGAGAATCAATAGAATTATTAATGAGTATAAGCTATCAGTAGAAGCAGCTGAAAGAAAAATAGTAGAGTTAGTTGAAAAAAATAAATCGGGGAAAACATTAACAGCTATTGAAGAGCAGGAGCTCATTCAGCTAGATGCATACCTGGATGAAGTACAGGATGCAGATGTCACCCGCATCCCAGAACAAATAAAAGCATCAAATGCAAATAAAATAGATGAGCTATTAAGTAAAACTGACAACTTAATTGAGAGACTTCAAAAGTATGAGAGTATTTAGATCTAAACATCCAAAACGAACTTATTCGGGTACTCCAAAAAAACATTATTCTGAATACAGAGAAGAATTGAGAAGTGATTTTAACGGAAGGTGTGCATATACAGATTGCGTAGATGTATGGTGGGGGGATGGATTTCACGTTGATCATTTTGCTCCAAAAAAACCGGATATCGCTGATCCTGATAAACTCAAAAAATTTAAAGAAAGAGAACATTTATACACTAATCTTGTATACGCATGCCCTCAAGTTAACCGAGCAAAAAGCAATGATTGGGTTTCTGATGATCCAGATATAGCATTTCTGGCAGATAGAGGGTACTTAGACCCATGCGAGGTTGATTATAATGATTACTTTGAAAGAACTGACGCAGGTGGAATTGTCCCAAAGGAAAATCCTGTAGCAAAATATATGTGGGTTACATTAAAACTGTACCTAAAAAGGTATGAATTGTATTGGCGGATAGAACAAATTACTTTAAGACTGCAAAGACTAATTAAGTTAAGAGGGAATATATCTCTTCCAGCCCCTATTAAGGCAGAGATTGACGGAAGCATAGCAGACTTAACAGAGGAATATATGAGATACCTAAATTACTTAAATGTAAACTATTTACAGTTAGTCAGATAGACTACCTCTATACACATTTTGCCTGCAGACAGGACATAACAATTGTTATACAATTTTACTTAGTACCCTTAGTAGAGCTCTAAAAATGAAAAAATCTAACACTGTCCTAGATAATGGCTGGAAAGTAAAAATTGGATTCTATCCCACTCCTGATAATTTGGTAGATCAATTTGCGCAATATACTTTCGACTTCTATAAAGATCATAATTCTAACAATGAAATAAAATTACTTGATTTGTTTGCTGGTGATGGACGTTTAGGTTATTCTGTAAAGAATTACTTTTCTCAAAATAAATATACCACTAAGCGTACATATCTTGAAATACAACAAGATGAAATAAGGAAAATTATACAAAAGGAAAAAAAAGCAACAATTATCAATGTAAATGCTTTTGAATGGAGACCTAACGAGAAATTTGACTTAGTTGTTTCTAATCCCCCATATTTAATTTTGAATTCCCCTGAAGCAAAAAAACTAGGATTTGACTGGGAGTATGTTAAAAAACATGGTAGAAATCTATATACATTGGGTATTATAAAAGCTTTGGAGTTATGTAAAGAAGGTGGAATAGTAGCTGTAATATCTCCTTTTAGTTGGTTGCGAGGAGAATTTAGTCATGTATTTAGAAAAGAGATAAATTCTTTATGCAAGGAGGTCTTAATTCGAGCTAACGATCATAGAACCATTTTTAAAGGGGTAAATCAGGACATTGGAATACAATTTTTTGTAAAGCGCACACAGATGGATACGTCTATTACTAAATGGATGTTTGGTTATAACGGATTTGAACCCCAAAAGATTCCATTCAAAAGAATGGATGAGTTGAATGGACTTAAAATCAAATTAGATTCACGTATTATGGTAGGACCTGTGGTTTGGAATAGAAATAAGCAATATCTATCTAAGAAACTCTCAGGTACGACGTTAGTTATTTATGGAGGGAATATAACCCATAGTGGAAAATTAGATATAAAAGTAGAACGATATAAAGAAAAACAATACATTGCTAACTCTGCTTTACCAAAAACCTCACTTTTTGAGTCTCCTCTAATTTTAATTCGAAGAGTTATGCGAGGGATTCCTGGAAATTGGCAGATTGATTCTTGTCTTATTGAGAAACCATTCAAATGCACAGTAGAAAATCACGTTATTGTTATAGAAATTCCGAGTGGGAAAATAGATTCTTACAAGCATTTCTATCAGAAGCTAATGAGTAAAATAAAAGAGTATTATTATTTCTCTGGAAGCCCTTCAATTAGTGGTAAAGTAGTTAAACGATTAATAAGTGAACTTGAAAATGAATATAACTATGAAGTTAAGAAGATATTTGAAAAAAACAATATGACGGATGCATCATCAATGGACTTATTAATATAGCAAGTACTCCGAAAACTATTTACATAAATGAAGCTATTCTTCTTGAAATGGACACAGTTTTAGGAGCAAAAATGCTTCTTTTAGAACTGCAACATATTTCATATCCTAGCCTAACGTTCCATAGTGCGATTTGACGTATCTAAAGTTAAGACTTGACACAATGTGCGTAATTTATTAAAATCCCTAATCAACAAGATCCTACAAGGTTAGGAATTAATTATTTTGTGTATCTAGCTATATATAGACTAGGGCTTTAGAGGAAAACTCTTAGAAATGCCAGCAAACCACACAGTTGCTGGCTATGAGTAAAAATTCAATAACATTAAAACAAGCCCGAAAACTCCTCGGAAAAATTGCAGAGAATATCTCAGACGAAGAACTAGAAAAAGAGATAAAAGTTGCAGAACTCCTCAAGGCTATTTATTTTAATACCGCTTTAGGTCAAAATAAAGGGAAATAATGGAAAAGATTGCATCAACTATTCAAAAACTTAGAGCTGTCATTTATATTCGGGTTTCCGACCAGAGCCAGATTGATAACAATAGTCTTGAAACTCAACTCAAGGCTTGTAATACTTTTGCAGAAAGTAACAGTTATGAAGTAGTCAAGGTATTTAGAGAAGAAGGTGTATCAGCAAAGCATACCCATAATCGTCCTCAAATGCGTGAGCTTCTTGAATTTTGCACCTTAAAGAAAAATAGAGTTTCTGGAGTTATAGTCTACAAGATGGATAGATGGTCAAGAAACGTAGAGGAAGGACTCCTGGCAGAGTCTCTCCTTGCAAAATATGGTGTAGCAATTCTTCCAGCAACTGAAATAACAGAACAAAACCCAATAGGCAGAGCAGTAAGAACAATCTTAATGACAATGGGGCAGTTGGATAATGAATTAAAGGGTGCAAGAGTTAAGGACAATATGCAAGCAATGTTTCGTAAGGGCTTTTGGTGTTGGAAACCCCGTATGGGATACAAACGACCCTTCAAAACAAAAGAAGAAAATAAAGGTAAGCCCATGATATTTGATGGGAAGTTAAGTGAAATTATTAGGGCATTATTTATAAAAGCGGCAGAAGCACCAGTTAGTAAAAAATACTTAGCTGACTATATAAATAAACTAGGATTTAAATCTGCATATGGTAAAGAAGCTGATGGAAGAACAGTATCAAGAATACTGAAAGACACTTTTTATTATGGATATATGTACGGCAAGAAATGGAATGAGTATGCGTGGGGAAAGCATAAATCTTTAACAGATCAACCTACATGGGAAAGAGCTAGCTTAAATGTATTTGGGAGAAAAGGTAAATACAAACACCAAGATAGTGCGTTGTACGTATTAAAGGGGAGCTTAAAGTGTTCTAGTTGCGATAATCCATTAACTACGAGCAATCCAAGAGGAACAAGTAGAAATTACCTTTATTATGAATGTCATAACAGCCGTTGTGACAAGAAAATGAGAATAGGATTAGACGTAGCACATAGTGAGTTTGTTGAGATATTAAAATCAATTAGACCATCAGAACGAGTCTTAAGAATTTTCAGCCATTTAGTTTTTACTGAATGGGATAAAAGTATTGCCGACAAAAAGCGTGAGGCAGATTTGCTAGACAGCCAAATAAAAAACTTGGAAGGAAAGTTAACCGCAATCGCAGAAAGTAACGCTAAAGGTATTCTCACAGACAAGGAAGCACAAGTAGGTGCTGAGAGTATTAGAAAAGATGTTACTATTTTCAGAATTGAGCGTGCCGATATTCGAATAGAACAATATAGTGAAGAGGCTGTTAGAAATTTCGTAGAAAACTTTTTAGTTCATTTGGATAAGTTGTGGATGCAAATCGAGTTGTCACACAAACAAGCGTTACAAAGTGAGATATTTCCTGATGGTTTAGTTGCCGAAAACAGAAAAATTCGAATTGTTAATTTAGCAAGTACCTTCAAGCTAATTCAGACATTAGGAGATGAGAATGTTGATTTGGTGAGCCAAACGGGTTTGGAACCAGATAGGCCTTATAACTGACATTTTACATCCTTATAGCACCCCAGAGCAAATGTCTCACACCTGTGGCTAAATAAGACAAATGAGACAGTATAAAAAGGAATGTTCCAAAATCTTCTGACATAGTTTGATATAGTCCTTAGTTTTCCAGGGTAAATATTGTAAAATTGGGTGATTCTGCCTGATTTATGGCAGAGGTAAAGACTCGTTTAACATTAAAGAAAATAAGGCTTGTCCTATTTACTCGTTCCTATGCGAACTATCGCGTATCTCAGGAGATAAAAAGGAAATATAAACTAGATAATAAATTAACACCTAAAGAATTGCGAATGAATTACTTCAAGAAAAGAGCAATACCGGAAATAGCAAGACTGTCCCATGCGCTAAATCTTGCCTACAACCCCTTATGGGGGTCATTACTTCTCAATAAAACTCCGCCACTTAATAAGAAAATGCCGGATAGTGAGAAAATAAAGGCATATCTTGCGATTGAACGTGAATTAATCCTACTTTCAGAAACAAAAAAGAACAAATCAAGCCAATTTTTTGATCCAGATTATGATCAGGAATTTGCGATACTTTCAGTTGCAATTGAAAGAGCTGTAGGAAATAAACTTATAGATATTGAGGACGATTCTGCATTTGGACATCAACAAGAAATCCTACAAAAACTATACTTAAGATGGTATTACAAAGTGGCGTGGAAGTATAAGCTCCCGACTACGAGAATAGTACCATTTGTAATTAGATTAATTAGCTGATTCCCAGAATTCGTATTCTGAACCATCCTTAAAGTTTTTATCGTCAATCATTCTTTTAACCCTGACTAAACCTTTTTGCTCTAAGGAATCAGTAACGTTTGTAGTCATTGATCTTGCTTCAGTTCCAGATATTTTTTCCCAAACACTAAAGACTTTCTGGTCGTCTTTCCAAACTCCCAGAAATACTTGAGTATTATCGCCGGTCTTTGGTTGAGGATGAATCTCAATCCTATATTCTTTATAATTTTCTTCTTTCAATTTCACACACCTCCTTTCATCTCTCGACTCTCTTTATTTGATCACCTTCCTGCTTCCAAATACTCCCAAACTTAAAGAAGTTATCTGGTAATGGATTTTTCGCAAAAGGATTGTGGACTATTACAAAATTGTCACCTATATGATTTTGATCTCTAGGGCTATTCAGAATATCATGAACAGAGTAAATAATAGAACTTATTCTTTCGAAGCTTGAATCTCTAAACATGAGCATTCTTACTTCACTTCCACTGATTTTGCTAACTTTTTCTCTTGCGGACCAAGTACTTTCATCTGGTGTAGGTCGGGATTTTTCTCCTCTAAGAAATAGAACCTGATGACCGATGGCAAAAAGGCATTTAAGAATCAGAGGTATCTGTGCGTCAGGGTGATCTAGGGGGGAACGATCAATTGCAATTACGAACGGATCATTTTCATTCACGCTATGGTTTTTCAAGTACGACAAGTACTTGTCATGCTTTTCTTTTAATCCTGCAGTTAGTCTTAAGAGCATCTCTTGCTCCGGAACATCCATCGCTTTTCCGTACTCAATATCCGGCACTTTATCGTGCCCGTTACCTTTTTTAACAGCAATGGCTTCTATCCACACGTTCTGATTGTTATACGGAATCTTAAAATCAGGACCTGAACTACTATGGACTCCTAATGCGTAACCTCTATTTAGTAATGTAGATCCCAAATGTAATTCCCAAGCCCGTTGGCTAAATTGTTTTTTAAATTCGTTAGAGAAATTTGAATCAGCGTAAGCTTCATATTGCTTCCAAAGCGATTCCAAATCTTCTCGAAATTCAGGACGAGTAGTCATGGTAGATATGGCAACGTAGGAAGGGTCGTAATAGCTAAATTTCCTTTTTAACGTATCAAGTTCTATGCTATTAGAAGCGATGCCTAAATCTTCGTTGAATAATTTTGTCATATCGTATTTAATCTACCTCCACCATGAACATTAGCCCATCATAAAAAACGTATACCCATAAACTTTTTGCTCCCATATCTTTTACAAACACTCTCCACATTCTAAACACACCGTCACCTCTTTCCACATAAAAATACTTCTGATAAAGCATATCTACAATTTGTTGATTGGGGATTATATTATTAATCTTAAATTTTGCATTAGAGTAGTCAATCTCAGGATTGAAGTGTTTAGTAAAACCTTTAGTTAGTCTGACGAGATATTCTTTTGTTTTCTTAACCGGATAAGTCATTCCGGTTTGTTGTACTTTTATGCCATTAATTTCGGTCTCAAGTGGGACAAGGCTTTTAATAGTAGCTTGCTTTAACTTTGGACTCCTTTTAAAAGATGACTCCATTACTTTATTGCTCCAAATCCATGAGCCAGATTTTGACCTGTTAACTACTGAGGATGTAAAAACTCTAAAAGACTCGTCAATTAAACTAAACTTTTCGTTACATTTTTTACAACACCATACGGTAATAAGATTATTTGGTTTTGGGGATGGAAAAAGATTTTTCGGAGGAATATGGTCTTTTGTTAAATTTTCAGTAGCTCCGCATAGGTAACAGTTTTTCATAATAATTCATATACCCCAAATATACTTTAATCTCTTCTCAAAATTTGTTCTTAAAACCGTATTCAAAGGATCTTTCAAATCTTTTACGTATTGATTGAAATGACTTTGTATATCTTCTACTAATTTGCCTGGACATATTTTTATGTTTCCTTTCACTATTCCAATTCCGGATGAAATCGAACAATCTAATATTATCTTTGTTCCTGTTAAACCAACGTGATACATACCACAACGAGCTTGTTCATAAACTACCTTTGTTAAAGCATCCCTATCTTTATGACTCTTAAATTTTGGATATACCCATTTCAAACCTTCTGTAAAGAATGCTTCTGATTTTCCGGCCTTGTCATAACCATCCTTAAATTTTTGAATATTTTCAAAATATGCCATCATTATTGATAGCATGGCAAAGTCGGAATGACCAACTTTAGTTTTTATCTCTTTTAATACATCTAAAGTCCATCCCTGAATTTGTTCTTCAAAAAGCCTAATTTTATGCTTTTCAAAATCCCAATCATCCCATTTTGTAGGAAAGTCACTTCGCTTTGATTTTGATGAAATACTCAAATTGTTTTTCATACTCTATTAATTAATGGCGTTTTAGTTATTGGAACAAATACAGGGATAAATTTAATGCCATTTTGATCTAATTGCACGTCTAATAAACATACACAAGAAATAAGATTGTTTAAATCGTATTTTTCAACAATTTTCTTTACGGAACTGCCCTCATTCATACTGGTAAATAACCCAGTTCCTATACCTGCAAACATGTTGTGGGCAATAACTAGTAAGTTATTTTTATCTTCAGAAAATTGAGATACTGATTTTTTAACAGCATCTTCAACAGCTTCTCTGTCTGAATAAGAGCCGCCTTCCCCGTTAATAAACTGGGGCTTAGATAGTCGCTCTTTCTTTAATTTGGCCCTTTCTGTTTCAGAAAAATGCCAAATATTCTTCCTACAATCAGTGCAAACAGTTTTCTTAAGAATTTCATACACTTCCTCCGTTGTAAATTCAAAACTCGATAGTTTTATTTCTATCGAATGCGAACATTCGAGACAGGGAATTTCCGCTTTACACTCCGGCCAACTTTCAGTAATTACTAAAGTTTGCTTTAGCTTTTCAAGATATAAATTGTCTATTTTTTTTGAAACTTCACCCCTCCAGGAGGGAGATTTGACTTCGGAGTACCATTCTTCAGAGACCTGATCATCAAAGGCAAAATCATTTTTCTTTGTTCTATTGCCGTATGGTTCAAATTTAGTTATATTACACCCTTTTATTTTTCCGAAATAATATAGAGCCTTGTATTCTCCGAGTAGTTCATCTCTCTGTTTCTCAGAGTTGACGCGTGATTTATTTGATTCGTACCACGTGGGGTTTAGAGAGTTTACATAAGACAGCCATTGTTCCATTTCTTGATTCCATTCTGGACTATGACCAAAATCGTCAGTGTATTCATGAGAACCAAACAAATCCACAAAAAGTGGTACATTTTGTTTGACTAATTCTTTTATGTATTTCAGGCTCATGTTTTAGCTTTTCTTTTTGCATTCGAATTATATTACAATACGAGGGTAGAAAGCTAGAATTATAGGATTATGAAAAAGGATTATCTTGAAGAAAAGAAAAAGAGATTGGCACAGAAAATCAAGGTACTTATTAATAGACCTGCATTTCAAAAGGAAATTCATGATCTGAGAATAAAATGGAAAATCCCGACCGATGGTATTAAGAATGAGGAAGATAACCAGAATTGGAATATGCAGCTTGGTATAGATACGGACGAGTACTATACAAAGAACTGGCCGAAAGAAAGGGCTGAGATCATAAAGCTAAGAAAAGAAGGAAAATTTAGAGAAGCAGACAACTTGAAAAAACAGATTAATGTGGACGCACCGATAAATGCTTTCAGTGAAGATATATGGATCGTTGTGAGGAAATACAGACTTTCTCCCAGATGGCACAATGGAATCCGCCGCTACCTACTATTTAATGATCCAAAAAATATGCAAATACCAGCAGGCATTACAGTCGCAATGAATTGGGATAACGGTATAAAACGGATTTCCCTTGAGATTGACGACGACACTACTCTTAATGATCTAAAGCATGTTTGGAAATGGGCAAGAAAAATGCGTAAAGGTAGATTGTCCGATAAATTCCAACCAATTCCTAATTTTGATAGAGATAAAAGGGCTTATGAACTTGAATTAGAAGGAAGAACCGAAAAAGAAATCGGAGATACAATACAAGAGGAATTTGGAGATAGCCTTGATTACAACGAACTTAAAATTGTAATAAAACGCTACAAAAAACGCCTCAACATCAATTGAGCTTAATTGATGTTTATACATCTGTTCTCTACCTTCATATACTCTTCTTATGTTCACAGAAAAACAAAACCTAAATGTAGTTTATGTTCCAATAACAGACCTTCTTCCCGCAACATATAATCCACGCAAGTGGAATGAAGAAGCAATAGCTCAACTCACAGAAAGCATGAAGCGCTTCGGGTTAGTTGACCCAATTGTTGTTAATGGTGCTCCCGAAAGAAAGAATATAGTAATAGGCGGTCATTTCAGGGTTAAGGTTGCAAAAGATTTGGGATATAAAGAAATTCCAGTTGTATACATAAATATCCCAGATTTAGAAAAGGAAAAAGAGTTGAACCTTCGTCTTAATAAAAATGTAGGAGATTGGGACTGGAGTCTTCTATCAGAATTTGGAGAAACAATGCTAGCGGATGTTGGATTCTCAAGCGAACAACTTGACGATATTTTTGACATTGAAGATACTCCTGAGCAGTTTGACCTTCAAAAAGAACTTGAGAAATTAGATATAACGCAAATTGAAATTCAAAAGGGAGACGTATGGCAACTTGGTGAAAGTAAGCTCATGTGCGGAGACTCCACCATAGAAGATGATGTCCTTAAATTAATGAGCGACGAAAAAGCCAGCATGTGCTTCACAGACCCGCCCTACATTTTGGACTACCTCAACGGCAAGAAAAAACATGGAAAAGCAACCGAAGGTTTTGGTGCAAAGCGTGATAGGAGATATCTTGAGACAGATGTACTACCTCCTGATTTTACTGAAAAATGGATGGCAAATATAGCTAAAGTGCAGGAAGAAAGTTTCTCAATAATTGTTTATGAGAATTGGAAGAACCTAAGAATCATATGGGGAGAGATGGAAAAGTATTGGAAGTTAAAGAACATGATAGTCTGGCATCTTCCAAACAGGAACCAAGGATTTGCTGCAAAGTATAAGTTCTTCTCAAAACATGATATCGCAATGGTTGGAGCTTCTCCCAATGCAGATGTTGAATACAATAACGAACTAGAAACAGACGGACTTCAAGAAGAATACGAAACAGCCCTATATGCAATTTCCGGCAAACCCCAATGGGAAGGATATCAGAAAGGCAAAAAGATACAACCTACTGATTTTATTGAATACGTTGCATCAGATGAAAAACATTCTGGGCAAGGCGTAATCTTTGGAACAAAACCCATTGAAATTCTCATCCCATACATAAAAGTGCTTACAAAACGTGGAGATTTAATAATAGAGCCGTTCGGTGGTAGTGGTTCGACACTAATTGCTGCAACCAAAATGAAACGCAGATGCAACATTATGGAAAAATCCCCTGTTTATGCTGAAGTAATTAAAAAACGTTGGGAAAAGTTAACCAGACAGAAAGGAGTCAAGATATGAAGACTGACAAAAATAAGGAATTACTAATTGAACAGCTCAAGAAAACTCCCATTGTTCAAGTTTCTTGCGAGAAAGTCGGAATAGGACGCGCCACATTTTACCGCTGGAAACAGGAAGACCAAGACTTTGCAACAAGAGCAGATGAAGCGCTTGCTGAAGGATCATCTCTTGTGAACGATGTAGCTGAATCTCAATTAATGTCAGCAATTAGAGATAAGAATCTGACTGCCATAATTTTCTGGCTTAAACATCATCACCCAAGCTATGCAACAAAGGTTGAGGTAACTGCAAGACTTAAAGCAGATAACGAAGTATTAACCCCAAAGCAAGAAGTATTAGTAACCAAAGCCTTAAAACTTGCTGCATTAATCCCAGAAACAAAGGAGGAAGAAAAGCAATGACTACAGGTATAATTACTAACAAAGAGCTTGATGAAATCAAGAAGAAAAGATCAGTAAGGAGAATGCTTGCCAAAAACAGTCATCTCTGGTTCTTCTCAATTTATCTTGGACACTACATTAAATATCCATTTGCTCCATTTCATTCTGAAATGTTTGCCTTAACTGAAGACCAAGAATTACACCTCTCTGTACTTGTTGCCTTTCGAGGCTCTGGGAAATCAACTCTCATAACCCTTTCCTATCCTATTTGGGCAGTAGTTGGAGCACAGCAGAAAAAATTTATTCTCATCCTTTCTCAAACACAATCTCAAGCAAAACTCCATATGGCAAACATAAAAAGAGAGCTTGAGAGCAACGACCTTCTAAAAGGTGACATTGGACCATTTGAAGAAATAAGTGATGAATGGGGATCTAATTCTATTGTTATTTCAAAATATGGAGCAAGAATTACAGTTGCGTCAACTGAGCAAAGTATTCGTGGACTCAGACATGGTGAGCACAGACCAGACTTAGTCATTTGCGATGATGTGGAAGATTTGAATAGCGTCAAAACTCGTGAGGGACGGGATAAAACATTTCAATGGTTAGTAGGAGAAGTACTACCGATCGGAGATCAAGAAACAAAAATTGTAATTGTTGGGAATCTTCTCCATGAAGATAGCCTTTTAATGCGACTTAGAAAGGGAATTAAGAACGAAAAGCTTAATGGAAAATATTTTGCGTATCCTTTGCTTGATGTAAATAATACCATTGCTTGGCCTGCAAAGTTTAAAACCCTTGAGGATATTGAAAAACTAAGAACAACTATTGGAACAGACTCTGCTTGGTACAGGGAGTATCTTTTACGGATTATTTCAGATGCTGACCGCTTGGTTCATCCGGAGTGGATTAAATATTATGATGAACTCCCTTCGGAGGAAGGAAACAATTTCAGGTATACGGCAACTGGAATTGATCTTGCTATCTCGCAAAAAGAATCAGCAGACTGTACCGCTATGGTATCGGCAAAAGTTTTTGGATACCAAGATGAATTGAAAGTATACATACTTCCCCATCCAGTAAATGAAAGACTAAGTTTTCCAGAGACTTATGATATGGCAAAAGAATTATCCAAAGAACTTGGAAACGGTCAATATACAAAACTTTATATTGAAGACGTAGGTTATCAGGCCGCTCTCATTCAAGATTTAGAAAGAAATAATGTTCCAGCGGAAGGAGTAAAAGTTGCAGGTCAAGACAAACGATCACGACTTGCTTTAATAACCCATCTTATAAAACACGGCAAAGTTCTATTTCCATCGGGAAATCAAGCAGAAGAACTTATTATGCAATTAACTGGTTTTGGGATAGAAAAACATGATGATCTAGCGGATGCGTTTTCTCTTTTACTTCTTAAGGTGCTTGAAGAAGACGAGGGAGGGTTCGGGTTTTTCTTTATTGGTAGCGTTAATGATTTCTATGATAGTAGAAATACCTCTTTATATGATGAATTCGGAGATAGATATGATAAACCTTTTAGCCTAGATAAAATCTTTTAAAATAGATCTGACATGTCAACTTTTAGAGCTCTTGCAATCTTGTTAACTGTTTGAACTGGAGGATTACTTTCTCCTCGCTCAATTTTACCCATATAGGTTCTATGAATTCCAGCTTTTTCTGCAAGTTTCTCTTGGGAAAGATCCAGTCTTTTTCTAAGTCTTCTAACTGTTTTACCTAATTTGAGGTTAACTTTATAGGATCTTGCTCTATTTTTCATTGATTTATAGTATGAAGAATGACCCTGTAGGTCTACATACGCTAAGGGTGCAAAATAGCCTCAAATACTACTTGCTTTTGTTATTGCTTTCGCTTATCATTTGGACTAGAGAGGAATAAGATGTCGCTTACAGAAGAACAAAAAAGAAAAATTAAAGAGGAGGAGGAAAAATATAGAGCAAATATCAAGAAAAACCTCAATAAAACTTCTTGGTGGAAGCCAAAGGGAACATTAACCTGGCTTGTATTAATTTTTATTGTCCTATCTATTATATTTGGTAGTCTTATGAGCAACTCCAGTGAGAAAACAACAACCAGCACCGATACGACAGATTTGGAAGGTAATGTAATTTTTAATGATTTCAAATTCAATGTGATCAATAGTGAGGACAAGGATTGGAATTATTGTCACTTCACCTTAAATAAGGACTATAACTACCCTGGCAATTCTTTTAGCGATAAAGTTGGACCGATTAAAGCAGGTGAAACAGTAACAATTCCCTCTGGACAGTTTGCAAAAAGTGATGGAACAAGATTTGACCCATTCTCTGTAAAGCCACAATCCCTAGGCCTGGATTGTAATAAACGTTTTGGTTATTGGGAATGGAAGTAAAGGAGGTGAATATAATATGAAGAAATTTCTAAAATGGGGAGGAATTGTATTTATCGGTCTTATTGTAATCGGAGTAATCGCAAGCATGGGTAAATCAGGGAGTACGACTCCAACATCAAGATCAAACAATACAAATACTCAAAATCAAGAACAACAATCTCCGGCAAAAGAACCAGAGCAGGTTACAGCAACTGCAATTGCAGATGACTTTGATGGAAATCAGGTAGCTGCTGAAAGTAAGTGGAACGGCAAGTACGTTCAATTTACCGCTACGGTTTCTAATATTACAGATAGTGGACTATCCTTTACAAATATTGGATCTAAGCAATTTTCCATTACACAGATCAGCTGTAAGGTAAATGACAAACAATCATTACTGTCTCTTAAAAATGGAGAATCAGTGACTGTTAAAGGAACAATTGGAAAACAGACAATTGGAGTCATAGATATGACTGATTGTGAAGTCGTGAAATAGGTATATCTATAAAAGACATTTCGGGTTAGAGAGCTTACCCTCCGAGATGTCTTTTAGTTATAAACACTACTTGACATCATATAGTTTATGTGTTAAACTATTTAACAGGTAAACTTATAGTTTAGCCCTGCCTTATGAATAATACACCTGATTTTGAGCAACTCTTCAATACTTTACTTGCGCTTGGAAAGTTAATGTCCCAGCAAACTCAAGAATCACATGAGGAGAGAAGCGCAACAATTCTTCAGTTCTCTGCGTTAAATTTTATCAAAGAACAACCTAATGCAACGGTTAGTGATCTTGCCGTGCCTTTACAGCTCTCAAAATCTTCCGCAACTCAGCTTGTTGAGAGACTGGTGAAGCTAGGTTTAGTCGAGAGAACCAATGATTCCGATGACAGACGTATCATAAGACTTAATATTACCAATAATGGTGAAAAGGAATTTTCTGCTCTAAGAAATAAAATGCTGGAAAAAATGAAAAGAATTTTTTCAAAACTTCCGGCAAATGACTTGCGTGAGCTCATAAGAATTCATAGTAATCTTATTGAAACATTAAAGAAGGAGCAAAATGGATAAATCTACAGAACAAAAACAAAAAACAGGATTCAAAAAATGGCTGCCATTAGCCATCTTAAGTATTGGATTTATCATTATTATTCTTGATACCACAATTCTAAATGTATCGCTCAGTGCAATTATTAATGACCTCCATACTAATATTCAAAGTATCCAATGGGTTATCACAGGCTACTCCTTAATGATTGCTGCCTTTACTGTTACCGGCGGAAGGCTTGGAGATTTGTTTGGACGAAAAAAGATGTTTATGCTGGGAGCTATCATATTTGGTCTAGGATCTTTTCTCGCCTCGATTAGCCAATCCGTAGGTATGCTAATTGCTGGAGAAGCGATTATTGAAGGTGTGGGAGCTGCCCTTATGACACCTGCAATTATGTCGCTCATCGTATCCAATTATAAAGGGCGTGATCGTCAAATAGGATTTGGTGTTTGGGGAGCAATAGCCGGAGGTGCGGCTGCTTTGGGACCAGTTGTGGGAGGATGGATTACGACCTATTCCTCATGGAGATGGGCATTTCGTATTAATGTCGTTATTGTAGTAATTCTTCTTATTGGCTCATTCTTTATCGCAGAAGCTCAAGATAAAGAAGAAAAAGCATCACTTGATATTGTTGGCGTCATTCTTTCCGCGGTAGGACTACTCGCAGTCGTCTTTGGATTTATTAAAGCCTCCGACTATGGATGGCTTACCATGAAAGAAACAATAAATTTCCTTGGATTAACCTTTTCTCAAGGTGGAATTTCTCTTGTTCCAATTGCCATTATTGTTGGAGCAATTATTCTTTTCCTCTTTGGCCTATGGGAAAATCACATTACCAAACAAGGTCGAACACCCTTAGTTTCTCTCAAGTTATTTAAGAACTCTCAATTTACATTGGCTATAGCAATCACCAGCATACTTGCTCTGGGCATGTCAGGGTTATCATTTGCTATTCCTGTTTTTCTTCAGGCAGTAAAACATCTTAATCCTTTGGACACAGGTTTTGCGATGCTGCCCATGACATTAACACTTTTGGTTGCAGCTCCACTTTCAGCTGTAATTAGTAAATATATTGCTCCAAAAAGGATCATTCAAATAGGACTTGTTATGGGTGCTATCGGATTCCTAGCTCTGCGAGCAGGTATTCAAGTAACTGCTGGCCAATGGGCTCTCACACCTGGATTCATACTTTTCGGTGCAGGAATGGGCTTTATGATGTCTCAATTAAGTAACTTGGCAATATCTGCCGTTTCGGTACAAGAAGCCGGAGAAGTATCGGGTGTAAATAGTACATTTAGAACAGTTGGACAAACTTTGGGATCAGCTGTAATCGGTGCAATACTCATTTCTACTCTAACGACAAACCTAATAAGTGGAATAACGAATAGTTCGATTATTCCTGATGTACAGAAGGCTCCAATCAGCCAGGCTGTAAGCAAGCAGGCTTCAAGTATCGAATTTGGTTCAGCAACAAATATTACTAATAGTCAAATACCTGCAGTTATTTCAAATGAAATTACGAACATAAGCCAACATGCAACAGTTGATGCAACCCATGTTACACTTTTAATTGGAGCTGGTTTTATGCTCTTATCATTGCTGTTAACAGTAAAGCTTCCAAACGAGAAAAATATAGAAGTTGAAAAATCTATTGCAGTAGGACATTAAATAGTTATGAATATAATTAATTCCTTATTTAAAAAAATTACCTCTCTCAAAGATTGGTTCTTCAAGGCTTCTTGGAAAAAGAAATTGATTGTTTTTATAGTGGCATTTGTAGCTCTGTTTATTCTCACTTCTCCTTTGAGAGCAAAGCCTCCGACATATACAACTGAACCTGTAACGAAAGCGACTGTTGCAGATATTGTTTCAGAAAGTGGAAATGTGGCTTCCTCTGGCAGGTTTGATGTCTACTCACCAAGTACTGGTTACATTGAGGAATCATATGTTCAAAACGGAGATCCTATTAAGGTTGGAGTTTCAACTATTGTTGGAGTAGTATTTGGAATTTATCCGGCGCAACGTGCAGCGAAACTATCGCCGATTGAAGCTTTAAGATACGAATAAAATTATGTTTACACTTTTTATTACACTCATGCGTTTCTTAAGAGGAGTATGGTATGGATTTAAAGACCCTGAGTTTAAAGGGCTTTTCTTTTTTGTCGTTATATTATTAATATCGGGAACTACTTTTTATAGCACGGTAGAACATTGGAGAATTCTTGACTCACTTTATTTTTCAATAACAACACTCACAACTGTGGGTTTTGGTGATTTGGCGCCAAAAACTGATATAGGTAAAATCTTTACTATGATTTATATTTTAGTTGGAATCGGAACCCTACTGGGTTTTGTCAACTTAATTGCACATCATACGCAAAAAAATGATCCAATAATGAATAAATATTTAAAGAAAATTGAGGAAGATGAGAAAAAGGAAAGTTAAACCTCTCGGGCTTTTTTAAGTGCTTTGGTAGTCCAAATAAGGTCATTAAAGAAATTTTCAACTCGATCCATACGTCCTTCCCGTAATGACTTAAATAGTTCGGGATTAATCGGGAGCTTTTCATTCATCACTGCTAAATAAATTTCTGATGGAATGTGAATAGCATTTCTTATTGGAACTAATTGTAGTTCGATTGCAACCTCTCGTAGTTGCTCTATTGCTCTTGCTCCTCCAGCATTCCCATATCCCACAAACCCTACAGCTTTTCTATTCCACTCTTTAAATACATAGTCCAAAGCGTTTTTCAAAACAGCAGAGTAACCATGATTATATTCTGCTGCTATAATAATAAAGCCATCCGCCTCAGCAATTTTCTTTGTCCATTTTTTAGCAACTTCATTTTTATATTCATGCTTTGCCATTTCAAACATGCTAGGAGAAACTGGTTCATCATAGAAAGGAAGCGGATAATCCCGGAGGTCAACCAATTCAACTTCAATTTCCTTTAATTTTTCTGCTTCCTGCAGAATATATGAAGCGGCTTTTTCAGAGAATCTATTCTGTCTTGTGGTACCCACAATAATCTGAATTTTTAATGCTTTCGTGTCTGCCATAATAAGATTTAATTTTTAATCTTTAAGACGACTTTTCCCTGCGGGTGAGTTACTTCTTGGTATTTAAAAGCTTCTTGTACTTGATCTAGAGGAAATATCTTATCAACATGAACTTTAATTTTTCCACTATCAACGAGCTCTGTAAGATGGTTTAAGTGTGCTGAGTCAGTTTGTGTACCTTGACCTATGGCAGTAACGCCATATTTATCTGCTAATTCTTTGTTGGGTGCTCCAACCATTGAAACAATAATACCGCCTTTTTTGAGGACTTGAAAAGACTTATCGGTTGTTTCTCCTCCGACTGTGTCAAAAACTGCATCAAAGTCTTTAAGAGTATCTTCGAAATTCTGAGTTTTATAGTCAATTACTTCATCAGCGCCAAGACTTTTTGCAAATTCAACATCTTTTGTTTGAACGGTAGTTACAACATATGCTCCAAGAGATTTAGCTAACTGAATTGCAATATGTCCAATTCCTCCTGCTCCTCCAGGAATAAAAATCTTTTGACCCTTTTGAAGCTTAATAAGTTCTTCTAATCCTTGTGCAGCACTGACTCCCACAAGTGGTAACGCACTAGCTTCTTCAAAATTTACTGAATTAGGCTTAAGAGCAGTATTTGCTCCATTTGCAGCAATAAATTCTGCCATTGATCCAGAACCTCCATTTAAGACAATGGCTTGTCCATAAACCTCGTCCCCAACTTTAAATTCTGTAATGCCTTTCCCTACTTCTGCAATCTTGCCTGCAAAATCTCCGCCAAGAGTAACAGGAAGTTGCACGGGAGCCATTTTTTCAAGGTATCCTGCACGAAATTTCCAATCTATTGCGTTAATACTCGCAGCATAGTTTTCAATGAGTAGCTGCCCCTCTTTAAGAGTGGGGTTTGGAGTATCTTTTATCTCTAGGACTTCGTTTCCGCCGTATTTATTAATTTGTGCTGCTTTCATACTTGTGGTAAAATTACTATGGAAATTATAGTACTACAATATTTATAGTATGTCAATGACAAAGAAAGCTATTCAGGAAGAAAAATGCTCAACCGAGGAGTTGAAAATGCTGGGGGATTTTTGGACACTTGCCATAATTCAAGCAATTGATGGTGGAGAAAAAAGATTTGCGCAACTTGAGCGTGAACTTCCAAATGTAAATCCCACGACGCTCTCAAATAGATTGAAAAAGCTTGAAGAACAAGGGATTATTAAAAGGCAGGAAGAAACATTGGATAGATTATCTGTCGTTTATTCTTTGACTGAGAAGGGAAACGGGATAATGCCAATACTTGCCGAAATCCGAGTGTTCGCAGAAAAGTTTCTAAAAAAAAGATCAAAATGAGGCAATGAAAGAAGAAAAAGAGTCATTCAGATATCCCGCAATTACTGAATACAAAAACTCTTCTCCTGTTAAATATTTATGGATATTAGGAGGTTTTATAGCTCTATTAATTGTTTCCGTCACTCTCTTTATTATTTTTAAGATATAGTATTTTCCCTACTGGACTTCATGGGTTTTCTGCGGTACCTTCTACCCTGAAATGGATTACAATACAAAGCCAGAGATACCTCTCGAATACTGCCTGTATGCCCGCAAATCAAGCGAATCTGATGAAAGGCAAACAATGTCAATTGACTCTCAGATCGAGGAGATGATGGCACTTGCCAAGCGGGACAAACTAAAGATAAAAGAAGTCAAAAAGGAGAGTCACTCAGCAAAGTCCTCAGGCACCCGCCCTGTATTTATGGAGCTTCTCCAAGAGGTAAGACAGAAGAAATTTAATGGAATTTTAACCTGGGCACCAGATAGGTTAAGTAGGAATGCCGGAGACTTGGGATCAGTAGTTGATCTCATGGACCAGGGAAAACTCGTTAAGATTCAGACGTATTCTCAAAGTTTTTCAAACAGTCCGAATGAAAAGTTTTTGCTGATGATTTTATGCTCCCAAGCAAAGCTCGAAAATGATAATAAAGGATTGAATGTCCAGAGAGGAATGAGAGCAAAATGTCTGATGGGCTGGCGTCCCAGTATTGCTCCTGTTGGATATATTAATCAAGCTGGTGATCCGGCAACAACAGAATTGATAATTGTTGATCCTGAGCGAGAAAACTTTGTAAGACAAATGTTTGACAGAATGGCAAATCAAGGACAATCAGGAAGAACAATAAAGATGTGGCTTGATCGCATTGGTTTTGAAACAAGAGGAGGTAAAAGACTAGCACTGAGCAAAGTCTATGCAACTCTTAAAAATCCTTTCTACTACGGAGAGTTTGAATTTCCTGTTGGAAGTGGTACTTGGTATAAAGGAAAGCATAAACCATTAATAACTAAAGAATTATTTGATAAAACGCAACTTCATCTTCAAATACAACCCGACAAAGGATACAAGAATAAACTATTTCCATTCAAGAAGATGTTCAAATGCGGAAAATGTGGCGGAGGCATAACGGCTGAAGAAAAATACAGAAAACTTCTAAATGGCAGAGTTGTAAAACATATCTACTATCATTGTGGAAGATCCCGTGATTTTGAATGTGATGAACCATACATTACAGAAGCAGACCTTGTTAAACAACTAATTGCAAAGATTGATGTTATTAGATTTAACTCATCAGGAATCACAAGAAAAATACAGGAGGATATTGAGCGATACCACAGACTTAAAACCCAGGTTCTTCATCAGGAATTTATAGATGGATATTTACAAGAATTTAATAGAATTCCTGAAAATGGAAATGACAAGAATGAAATGATGAAAAACTATCTATTACATATTCTAAAAATAGGAACAGCAGAAGAGCGACTAGAAGCACTCTCTTTTATTAAAACAAAATTCATTCTATCTCAAAGAGAAATAATAATAGAAAAATAACCGCAACTTCTCCGATAGGTGTTTTTCTCGTGGGCTAAATGGTCTTTTTTGAGGCCTAAAAATTACTATTACAGGCTCTTTAAGCGATTATAGAACGACTTTGATTTAATTTAGCAAGCCTTATCAACCCAAACGTAGATACCCAACGGGTCTGGTAGGAATACTATAAGATATGTGACCCGAGAGATACACTGTTCGAATCAAGTTTAGCCTTTTGGGACAGGTTATTGAAGGCATTTCAATCTCTAACTGAACCTCAAAACTAAAGCATCTTAATTTTTAAGACATCAAAAATCTTCTTTAACTTATCGTAGGAGGTATTAATTTCTCCCCGTTCAATCCTTGCATAGTACGTAACGTCCATTCCTGTTTTTTCTGCAACTTCAGCTTGCGTAAGACCAAGTTTTTCCCTTGCACCGCTTAATTTTTCTGCCAGTTCTTTATTCTTTGTAGACATATATGTACAGTATTATATCAGTTCTAAAAGAAAAAAAATAATAGCCTCAAGCTAATATCAAGAACCTGCATAGTAATAAATTACTTGCTAGTCTTTTTTTCTCTGATAAGTATCCTCATTAAATTTAAAAAATGTGTTGCCAACCTCGCTGTTTCTTCATCGGTCAATATGATCCCGTAGTTCTTAAGATAAAGTTTCTTAAATTTATCAAAATATTGTTCTTTAGTCATAACTATTCATCTAAAAGATCACTTGATGTAATCCCTAAGCCTTTTACTAATATGTAAAGTAAGCCAATTGTTACACGAGCTTTTCCGGTTTCAATTTTGCCAATATAACTTCTGCTAAGATTCGTAACAACGGATACTTCCATTTGTGTTAGATTTTTCTGTAATCGAATCTTTTTTAAATTACGACCAATTCTGGCATTCCCTTCAAAACTGTTCACCATATTGCTAATTTAGCACAAAGTTTTTGACCGGGGGCGCTAGTTGGTTGTAGTGGTGCTACTTTTGAGGCAGAATATCATTTTCCCAAAGAATTTCTTACAGTTCTGTAGATATTTCCAAGCTCGCGAACATATAGTGAATCATTTTCAAGGATAAATTTTCTGCAGTTTTCCGGATCATCTTCGTATAAAGACTTAACACTGTTTGTTAATACAATAATATCTTGACTAACATAATTTGAGGCCTGACTATCATAGAATGATACATAAAAAAATAACATGCAGAAAAGGGCAAGATTAAAAATAAAGAGTGGAGGGAACGTGAATAATAGAATTGCTAGTAAAATTATAATTTCTATTTCAATTCTTAGTATATGAGATTTATAGCCTACCAAATCGGTATATGCTGTAACATATATTGCTCCGATAGGATTTTTCTCTTTCTCAAGCTTAAGTTCTTTAATTTTTTTGACTGTATCCTGAATACACTTCCTATTTTTTGCAATTAATTTAAAGCTCCACGCCTTCTTTCTTAAGAACCAGTAAGTATCGGACTGTACAAAAATGATAAATGTAATAAAACTAACGAACAAAATTTCTAAAAAATAAAGATAAAATTCATATTTGCTAGAAGAACGAAAGACAGTAAATAAGAATACTGATATTAATAGAACAAAGAGAAGCTTCTTGTTGATTGGAGAAAATGATAAAAGATACAGAGCCCTATTTTTGCAAGAAATAAAGTCACCTATAATTTCAGTAAATAAATTCTTAATTTTTCGTATCACAAATAAATTATACTCCAGCTCACAAGGCCTGTCCCATATGATAAAAGTGACAACAATGATAATAATTGATTGTTCTTTTAAATTAGAGCTCGTAAACCCTGCCAAACAGTGCTACAATTTGTAGACTTAAAATAGTATGAGTCAAATTTCACCTCAATTAAGAGCAACATTATCAGGATTTAACGGAGGATCTAATGGAAGAAAAGCAAAGTCTCCTGAAGAATTTTTCGAGCGATGGCTAGTATTCAAAACCAAAAAAGCGAAAATGCCCGGCGTTAAGAAAGTTATAGATGAAGCAATAGGGAAAAAGGGTGAGGTATTGCAAATAATTGCAGAGTTTTTTCAAAATAGGCAAAATGGCACAGGCAACTTTCAGGATAAATACATACAAAAAGCTAATAAACCTTCATCAAAATTTAGACTTAACGAAAAACAAATTGATCTTTCAGAAATAACATTGAGTCCGGATCAAGAAAAAATTCTCGGCTTACTTCAGACTTCAAAAACTCCCATATTTCTCACCGGAAAGGCAGGGACTGGTAAATCTTTACTCTTACAATATTACCGGCAAAAATCCAACAAAAACATCGTAGTATGTGCTCCAACCGGAGTTGCTGCGCTTAATATTGGAGGACAAACTATTCATTCACTTTTTAAAATACCACCTGAACTTATCAGAAAGGATAGCTTAAAGGTCGAAAAAAGAGCCGCAAAATTACTAAAGCATGTAGACGTTTTAATTATTGATGAGATATCAATGGTTAGACCAGACCTCATGGATGCTATTGACTATGTACTTAGAAAGGCAAGAAGTAGTTCGATTCCTTTCGGAGGTGTACAAATTATTATGTTCGGGGATCTTTTCCAGCTCCCTCCGGTTATACAGAAAGAAGTATCCGACTATTTCGAGCAAAATTATGGAGGAAATTTCTTTTTCAATGCAGATGTTTGGAAGAATATAAAATTTGATATCCGAGAGCTGACGACTGTATTCCGTCAAAAAGATGAGGACTTCAAAAGTGTGCTTAATGCGGTACGGGAGGGAACAATAACAGATGAACAAATAATGGTTCTTAATAAAAGGGCTGGTGCTGAAATTCCTTCCGAAGGGGTAATTACCTTAACAACAACAAATGTATCAGCTAAAAAAATCAACGAAACCAAGCTTAGTCTTTTGAAAGAAAAGGGGTATGAATACAAAGCTGAAATATCCGGGAATCTTGAGAAATCTGCATATCCAACAGAAGAAATATTGCAATTAAAGAAAGGCGCACAGGTTATGTTACTGAGAAACGACAAAGATAAACGCTGGGTAAATGGCACCTTGGGATATATAGATTCTTTGAAGAATGACGAAATAAAAGTAAATATAGATGGGAATATTTATTCCGTTCCAAGGGAAACTTGGAAAAAAATCAAATATATCTTTAATGAAACAACAAAAACACTTGAGGAAAAAGTGGTGAGCTCATTTACGCAATTTCCATTACGGCTAGCTTGGGCTATAACAATACATAAATCACAAGGTCAGACCTATAATTCAGTAGCTATCGATATGGGGTTCGGTGCCTTTACCTATGGACAAACGTATGTAGGGCTTAGCCGGTGCAAGTCTATAGATGGTTTATACCTAAAAAGAAAAATATCGAGGGAAGATATTATTGTAGAACCTAAAATTATTAATTTTATGAAGAATATTAATATTGATAAGTAGGCCTGCTCTTTCTGGTAAATTAACAATCATTTTTCAAATTCTTTAACAGCACTTCGATATTTGCAAAAATCACAATCCTCACCTGATTCAGGAAGAACGTCGCTATGAAGGCATTTAATTGCGTTTGACACTGTTCCCTCAACCCATTCTGTATTTCCTGTATAAGGAATTAGTTTTATTTCAAATTCTAATTTTCCGTCAAATGCCTCTTTGTCAGTATTGCCATTGCAGTAAACAAAATAACCAGTATCTGAAACCTTAAAACCATTTTTTCTAAATAACCATTGATATATCTCCATTTGCCGTTTGTATCCATCCTGCCATTCTGCATCAAGGGTTACTTCTCCATCTTTAGCGGTAGCCTTATAATCTACTATTATCAACTCTCCATTTTCTTCACGCCAAACATCATCAACTCCTCCGGTGACCATGATGGAGGTACCATCAATCGGAACAGTAATCCCACGTCTCAAGCTATCTCTCCATTCGTCAATTTTCTCATGAGCAAATGGAATGGCATTAATTCCATATTTCTCACAAAGAGGGTGTCGTGTGCCATTGGAGCGATGAATATCAAATTCTTTTTTTAGTAGTGCATCAACTGCAGAATTTAGTGAAAATGGATATCCAGGAGGCTGAGCAACACCTAGTCTTCTATCTAAGTAAAAACATCTAGGACATTTAATAAAACTGTCTATCTTACTCCTACTTAAACGAAATAACTCTGCAGAACTCGGATCGTAGATATTTCTTTTTCGGTTAGGATGGTAATAATTTGACATTTTTATGTTTTTAGGAATGTAATAATTTCATTTAAGTCTTCAGCCTTTAATGGGTTTTGGGTGGAATTTTGTGTGGAATGGCTCCCTCTATTACTAAGCTTATTCCAGTAGCCGTTGAGTTTATCTATCTTTGTTTTATCAATATTAATATTTTTAATTCCGTCCCAATTGATATTATTTCCTCTAACCCTGTTACGCAATAAATCCTGTTTATTCAATATCTTCTCGTCAATGTAGTACTCTATCGCAGATTTCAAAAGACTAGAAACTACATTTACAGAATAAGATCCCTTCATTTCTCTCTCTGCTTTTTCAATAAAATAAGTACACGATTCATTCTGACTCTCTAAAATTCTTCCTGTCCTATCTTTAGACTCCCTTTCGACTGTATAGGTATGTACGTGGTGGCCTGCAGTGACACATCCACGCTCGATATAATTTTTGCAAACATGATGGGTTCGATTACCATGATCATCCTTCAAATCACCGCACCAAGTTACTAATGAGTTATAAAAAAGCTTATCATGGGTAAATATTATTATTTGTCTTGTTGCCGAAACTTGGAGCAATCTTTTTGCTAATAAATCAGACACTTCATGATCTACGCTTGTAACTGGATCATCGAACACTACTGGATTGCTCCCACCCTGACTTTCAATCTCTCCCAAAAAAAGAGCTAAGCATACCGCCTTTTGTTCGCCCGTACTTAGAATGTCCTCAACATCATTACCTAGAATCTTTAGACATGTACGAACAGTTCCTTTACCCGCCCCAGTTTTTTCCAGCGTAACCTCCACATCTTTACCTAAGGCTTTTAATTCTTCCTCAAATGATTTTCTAATAGAGTCTGTTAGAAGTTCATCATGAGCTTTTGATCCCAGAACTGTTATACCAGTTGTCAAAATAGTGCCATTTACATTCTCATATCCTTTTGCCTTTTTCTTTCCCTCAAAGTATTTTTCTATCTTTTCCTTCAATTTTGAAACGTTTTGCTTATCTTGGAGTTTCTCTATTTCTTCATTGAGCTTATTTATTCTTTCTTGCTTCTGAGATTCAGATTGCTCCAAGCCATCGACTCTTTCCTGTCTATCAGTAGTCATCTTTGATAGTTGTGTATCGATGTCGTACAGTTCGAGGTTATATTGATTGCTTACCTGACTTCTCTTATTCAGGGATTCAACAAGGGCCTCTTTTTGTTTTTTCGCTTCTGCAAGAACCCGACTAACTACCTCACTCAGACTTTTATTCTGTTCTATTTCTTGTTCAGAAAGTATTTTTTGTAAATTGTCAGAAGCATTGAAGTCGAATACGATCTTTTCAAGAGAACCTAGCAGTATATTAATCCCATTTTCTGCTTTCCTGAAATCTGCCTGAGACTGATCGTTGAGATATTCAGAATATGCCTTTGTAAGCTTTAGGGCATCTTCTCCTAATGGCTGATGGCAATAAACACACTTCTCATCTTTATTAAAAGTATTTTGATCAACGGCAACTCCATACTTTTCGGCTGCCTCCACAAAAGACTGCCATTCATCTGATTCTTGAGACGGAACACTTTTCAACACTTCAAATTGTTTTGCTCTTTCATCTCTGATTTTCTTTTTGCTTATATAATTGGGAATTGATGCAGAGACCTGTCCTGTTAATGACTCAAGAGAAGATTTAAGTTTTACTAAATGATTTTTTAATGCGTCGATCTCGGTTTTCTCCTGATTTAGTAATTTTTTACTGTCATCTACATTCTTCTTTTCCAATTCTTGCTTCAATTGAATCCACTGTCCCAATTTTGCAATTTCTTCTTTGGAAATCGATAAATAATCTGCAAGTACTTTGCTATTGTCATCCGATAAAGAATCCTCTTGAAGGATCCATTTAAGATCCTGCGAGTGCAAATCATCTATCAATGGTTGCATATCGGGGCATAGATTTTCTTGTTCTCTTTGAAGTCCTTCGAGCCTTTTTTTTAGATCGTCTATTGTTGATGCAATAATTTGAAAAAGGTTTAACCCTAGCGGTTCTATGTTTACAGAATTTTCTCTTTCATGCAAAAATACTGGCAAGTAATCGGAGTCGAAAACTTTGATTCTATTAAATGGTATGATTCCACGGCTGTGCTTATCTTGCCATTTATAGCCTTGAGTAACTCCACCAAGAGAATATTCAACATCAACCTCTAATCCATCTTCTTGCCCATGTATATTATTCAAAATGCTTCTGTGTTGTATACCTCCAGCAACTTCGTGAAGTATTCTAAAGTAACCGCTCTTACCAGTTCCGTTTAATCCAAAAACAACAGTACAAGCAGGACTGAAAGTAATCGACTGATTTGGAATTAAAGCATTAACACCATTTACGTGTGTTATTTTCCTTAGAATCAACTGTTGTGGATTTGTGCTTAGAGGTGGGTTTTGTTCTTCTGCTCGTGTGGCTGTGTCTTCCAAAGATTGAGTTTGATCGCCTGAATTTAGGTTATTCTCTTGAAGTAACAGGGTGAAAATCGAGTCTTTGTCGGAGTCTGTTAGTTTTCCATTAGTGTCAATACACCTCTGGATTAGCGTACCTAGCCAAGTAGGAGTTGTACTTCTATTTTTATATTCGAGCAGGTAATCGGTTGCATGAGTTTTATTTGTTGCGTCCATGTAATTGTATCATATAAACCTCTTCTATTAAACCATCGGACTAGTTTAAGCTAATTCGATATTTCTCATTGTTTATATTCCAGACTTAGTTCTGTTGTCTTGTTTACAAAGCATCTGACAATTTTCTGCAATAGTCTTTCCTCCCTCGTGCCAAGGAGTAATATGATCTCCTTCCATTTCGTCTAATTCAAAGTGGTTTTTACAAAAGAAACAAATGCCATTTTGTCTTTCGTATGCCTCGCGTTTCATCTTGTCTGTAAAGGCTCGAATTGAGAGATATTTCTCTTGGTGTGTCAGAACATATGGATAAATACCTGACTTTTTCGTAACGTCTTCATCCTGCATCATAACTTTTGTTTCTGTCTCCAGTTTTTCTGGATCAAGAGCCTCGTTTCTGAACTGATTGTATAGTTCGCCCCAGTTCACACTGGCCATTTCTTTTCTATAGTTGGGGAAAGCCTTTCGTACCCAAACGATTACATCTTGAAAGTAGTTCCATAATTCATCAGCATTTTCATCATGCTGGTGTTTGGCCATGTAATCTTCAATTGCCCCATTATTTATCCACGAGAGTGCAGTTTCTAAGTATTCTTGTCTTATGGGTGATCCACTAAGTAGTGCACCACCATCATTAGCCAAAAGGTAGGCAACACAGTTTGTTTTACTGAACTTGAGCTTTGCATCCGAGAGCCAAGGGCCAGTGTATACAGCGTTTCGAAGCTCTTGATCTGTTAATTTTTCACCTGCGATATTGATAATCCTAAACCAGTCCAAGCGTTCTTTATCCGTTCCCTCACAGAAATAGATCATTAGTTCATAATCCAAAATCTGGTTTTGCTCCTCAAGAGTTAAGTTATGAAACATTGCTAATCTGCCATTAAAGTCTATGGAAAAATCACCATTTACATATTGTGCAAGGCTGATAGTACGTTGTTGGCCATCAAGAACCTCATAGTCACCATCTTCACGAACTACCCAGTACATAACATTAAGAGGAAATCCATTTTTGACAGTATCTATAACTGCATCCCGTTGTTTGTCTTTGTAGACAAACTCTCGCTGGTATTTAGGACGAATATCAAGTTTTCCGCCATAACCTATCACGCCCTCTTCAGCGTTATCTTTATATTCTTTTACTACCTCACGTACTGGTATTCTGCGTAAATCAATCTTCATATCAATTTTTAACTTTTTTATTTCTGATTAAAATACGTGCATATGTCTCTTTACCATCTATAGTAAATCTTTTTCCATAATTTGGGTTATCATCCACATAACGATCAATACCGATTATTTCAAACTGTTCAGGGTTATACTTGTCAACAAAAGTAATTGGTACCCCCATTATACCGTCATAGTCAAAAGGAATATCCATATAACGGTTTACATTTATTGCATTGTAGTTATCATAATTGGAATATTCTTCTGGTGTATATTTTCTATATAAAGTCACTTCTTCGTGACGCTTTGTAGTTTCTAAATTGGTAAACCATAATATTCGCCCCATGCTAAAATACTTTATTCCGTCCACAACCCTTTTCCTTGACTCGGTAGGAATATCATAATCCATCGGAACTTGAAACCATTTAGTACCGCCATTGTCATACCCAAGCCATAATTTGTTGTCTTTGATCAGTTTAAATATTTCTTTATATGTAATGGCGTTTTGATCGCCTAGAATAAGAAACTTTTTATTGTGTTCAATAAGTTGTGCAACATACTCACGAAAAAGCGAAAACGGAGGATTAGTAACAACAATGTCCGCCTCTTTTAATAGCTCGACACACTCATTGCTTCTAAAATCTCCATTTTCTTTAAGGGGTTGAGAAACATTAGCATCGCGTTTTAATAACCACTCAACATCTGCTAAGTCAATTGCTCCGTCAGTATTTTCATCTGGCACCTCGTTAATCTCAATCTTGAACGGCTCTTTTCCTTTCGGTTTTAAGCCCTCCATATCTAAAAGGGAAAGCTGTTTTCCAGTAATCGGCGAACCACTGTAGCTAGTGGTAATCAGTTTCTTTAATCCTAAGGCGTTGAAGTTGGAGGCAAAATATTTAAAAAAGTTACTCTCAAAAGGATCATCACAATTGCAATACACTATTTTCTCACGAAATTGCTGCTTGTAGTGCTTCAGCTCTTTTTCAATATCGGTTAGTTGAGTATAAAACTCATCCTTTTTGGCCTTACTAGCTTTATGGAAGTTCGTATTTAATGACATAGAATCATATTTATTAAAGTTATTTAAATTTCGAACTGTTACTTAATTATTCTACCACTGATGAGGCTATTATTGCACGGTTATTTAATGTTATGCTTATTTATATGATGTATCCACCTATTTATTATGTTTATATAGCTGAATGTTCAGATAAAACATATTATGTTGGTCAAACAGCTGATATTAGTGAAAGAGAAAAAGAGCATAATGGGCTAGGTAAATTTCCTGGAGCAAAATACACAGAATCTAGAAGGCCTGTAAGGATTGTACATATAGAGCCTTATCATACAAGATCATACGCAATGCAAAGAGAGAAAGAACTAAAAAAACTGTCCCATGAGCAGAAGTACGACCTAGTTAATTGCTTAGCAATATACTGAATTTTCTATATATTTTAATAATCTCTAATTAAGGGTTGCGCCCCTCTTTTGACAAGAGTAAAAGAATTAAAAAATGTTTTTAGAGATACTTAGAAGATACTTGTCATATACTTAACAAGTATGTTAGAATTAAAACATGGAAGATCAAAAAATCATAAATCCGCAAAAAGTTTACAACGTCAACGAGGCAGCAAAAGTCCTTGATATTAACGAACAAACCTTGCTTGATTATGTCCGCACTGGCAAAATTATTGGCAAAAAGATAGGAGAATGGAAAATACTAGGACAATCACTTATTAATTTTCTCACTGCAGAGCCAAACGAGATAGAAAGACCAGACGAAGCAGACTTCTATGACCCCACATTGGGACAAAAAGGCTACGATATTACAAAAGGCGGCTTTGTTGATCCAGCAAAAACCCCTTGGGGAAAATAAAGAATGAAAGATCGGGCATCTTATCTAGGTACAGTATCTCTTAATTTCTTGCAACTCCCTGGCACTATCGGCAATTGGCAATCGTACGAGACAGAAGATATCTTTGCAACAAATTTTATAAATGTTCCTCATGAACACCTTTATACAATGGGGTCTGGCATAAATCCCTTACAAGGCACAGCTTTAGCTTCTCTTGCAACAATTCCAAATTTTCAACTTCCAACACAAACCCAATGGTATATAGCTGGACGTACAGTAGTTAGGTGGGGTGGAACTTCAGATCCAACAGAAGTAGACATTGATCACTATGGATTTACCCCAGTCTTTAATAAAGGAGTCGCCGTTGTGTGGAAAGCTCCTAAATCTGAACCTCATCATTTGTCACAAATTCCAGACTTAATAAATACCGTACCGTCTAATTTGGTAGAATTAGTTGAGGCAATAAGAAAAGGAGAATTTAAATAGCTTAGGCTGGTTTTGTTCCTATCCCTTGAGAAAAGCGGAGCAAATATCCGTCAGGGTCTTGAACCAGAATTTGTCTGCATCCATGCATTACATCGTTCACTCTGTACCAGCTGTCTTCCAACTCTCTTCTCAGAGGATACCCACTGTTTTTCAGAGATTTTGCAAGTTTTTCCACGTCTTTTGTATTAATTTGAAAGTTAATTCCACGGCCTAATGGATATTCAAATTCCCCTACCTTATACTCATCATCTTCATTTGGATCAAGCTGCTGGATCATAATCTCACTCTCTTCAAAAGACAAAAATGCGAACTTAGGGTTTTCCCTTGTGTATTCGACCTTAAAACCTAATACATCTTCATAAAAATGAAGGCTCTTCTCAAAATCAGAGACATATAGTTCCGGAAGAATAGTATTAAATTTCACAATAAAATTATACCAAATTTAAGCATTCTATTAAGGGGCTTGCACCCCTCTTTTGGCAAGGGTAAAAATAACCAGAGATAAATGTTACCTATCTAAGTTTAAAGTAGCTTCCTTGCGATCTACTAGTTTAAATTCGACTTTTTCGTGAAGTTTTATCGAATTAGGGTTGTCTAGATTAATTAGAGCCTGTATCTTTTTTATTCCTTTTTCCCTAGCTTCATTAATCAATTTTTTGTACAACAGTTGTCCAATGCCTTCTCTCTGATGGATTGGGTTAATTCCAACGTAACGAATATATAAAGTACCACCAAATGGAAGCGTTTCATAAGCAAGAATAAAACCAACAATTTTCTCTCCTTGCTCTGCTACAAAACAATATCCAGTATCTATATTGGTTTGGAATTCTGATTTTCGGGAAACAAGATGAGATTCTTGCTCCTCCTGGCTCATATCATCAAACTTTGATCCCAAGTACTGTCTTTGTGTCAGAATGTCGACACTGTGAACCTGCACGTAGTCATCAAGCTTCATCTGTCGAATTGAAATTTGATCCATAGCATAATTATAAGGCATCGGTCAATTAAAGGGCTGACGCCCCTCTTTTGACAAGGGTTTCCGTTTTACTCCAATAAACTGCGCTTCGCTTGCCCTTGTAAAATTCACCCCGCTTTTTAAATTAACTTTCTATCTGAAAGCATGAGCATGCTTTCAGAAAAATAATTTTCAAGAAAGCGTGAGGAAGGGGGTGAAATATATGGAGAATTTAGTAACAGTTGACTATTCAAAATTCGGGTACAGAGAGTTAGATATTGCCGGAAAACTTTTAGCTATCTACTCTCAAGGTGGGGTTGACTTTTTGGAAGATGGAATAACAGTAAATTTCAATATGAACAGTGGCTATGTATTTTTGTCTGATTCAAACTATAACGTTGGGGTTTTAGCCGATGGAGAAACTCAAATAGTACAGTTTTTCTCATGCATGGAATGCGGTTATGAGGGTACTCAAGATGATGCCTTGATGGACGAAAAAGACTTCGTAACTTATGAGGGGTATTGTTCTGAAGAATGTTATTCTAAGAATATGTGATAGCAAATACTGCCCATTTGCTTTTACTTTACCCTTTTCCAAATATCGGAGGAGTCGTTTCGGATTATCTCTTTTGTTGTTAAGAATAGAGATAGATCACTATTCTCTTTTTCAAGCTTTGCCTTTGCATACTCGAAAATATGTGTTTGCATGTTTTGGGAAGGTAGAACGAAAAGGATTTGTGGAAACGGTGCATTATTGGTGTTTTCCTTCCACTTAGTATCTTGAGAATACACTATATACTGCTTTACTCTTTTTCTTAAAATGAAAGCCGGAGTATACGGATCAAAGATATTTAAAAGATACCTTCTAGTTTTATTACCGGTTTTAAACGCTATATATGCGCAAAGCTCAGTATCGGGAAAATATTCGTATCCGATTAAATCCGTTTCGGTAAAAAATTGCAGGGTTTCTTCTTTGTCCTTTTTTGAAAGAAAGAAAAGATACATATCTACAACAAACAGTTTGTGATTGATGAATTTATTCCCCCGTTTGTGTTCTTTATATATTCTTGAGTTAAAAGCATCGGTATCAAAATTTTTTTCATTTTTTAAAATATTTCTTGCAAGGGGTTTTAGAAAATATATTGCGGGCTTGTTTCCTTCTTCAAACGATTTTCTTGAATAGTTAGTACCAATATATTTTTTGTCCTTTAGATCTTTAAGCCATTCTTTTATTCTGTGTGGATCTTTGTGATTGAATAGTTTTTGAAATTGTAGAGTTGTTAAGAATCGAAACCTGTATAGATAGATTATTATTTCTTTTTGCTTTAGTGTATATGGTGAATTTGTGTATTTCATTAATGGTTCTCTATATAAATATATAGATATAAAGGAGCAGAAAATATTTAATACTTCGCTTCAAAATTATTCAATTTCTGTACCCATCCGCAGGTACATCTTAGTTATCCGGCAAACCGCTTTTATACTTGGTTTTTGTTTCCTTATTTACTTGTTTTCTTACTGCTTTATTTTTTATCGGAGCAGTATAAACTCTGGCATAATTTTTTCTTGATGAATCAATAATTCTTTGTATTTTTTCAGGATCTTTCTTTATTATTATCGGTAATGTTTCACCGGAAAAAGGTTCTTCGGGATTTCCCGCCGACAATTTCATATAAAACTTGTATTTTGGAAGATTGGTAAAGTTATGTCTAGTTACTAGTGGCGCAAATTGAGATTCCATCATCTGTTCATCTTGGGGTGATGCAGTTGCAAAACAAATAACGGTTCCGGTATTTGCTAAAATAACGTTTACAACTTGACGGTCTTGCTGTTGAGAGCTTGATTGTTCGGCAAGTGTCATGCGTAATCCAAATTTACGGCCTCCGGATAATATTCTAGTAAAAGAAGTTGTTGCAAAATTTTGAAACTCATCAACAAAAAGATAAAAAGGTGTTCTTTCCGCCGACTCCATTCTTGCACGTCTTAATGCTGCTTGATGAATTTTTGCAATAACTGTCAAGCCTAAGACCTGAGCCGTATCTTCTCCTATTTTTCCTTCCGAGAGGTTACAGATAAGTATTTTCTTTTGACTTAATATTTCATCAAAATCTATTGTGGACTTTTCCTGTTCAATAATTCGCTTTGCAGTTGGCGAAAAAAGGAAACGGCCAACTTTTGCCGTTACTCCTGAAACCATTTTTACAACCTGGAATGATCCGGCTTTCCCAAACTCGTTCTTCCAGAAGCTTTTTAAATTTTCATCATCAAGAGTACTGACAACTTTATTTCTGAATTGTGCATCGTTTATTAGGTTGTAAAGTGTAAAAAGAGTTCTATTGGGAACTGCAAACGACGTGTAAATAGTGTTTCTTAAAATATATTCAATCCTATGAGCATTTACATTTTCTTCCTTTGAAAATATTCTCCTAAATACTGAGATTACACTTTCGCAAACCAATTCTTTTTCAAGCTCAAGATCCTCGTCTTCTAATCCCTCACGAAGCTCAAGCAGATTTATACCAATCGGATACTTAAGATCAAACGAATTAAAGTATATAACGTCATTAATTCTTTCTTTGGGAACTGTTAAAAGTAAGCTTTCAGCCAAATCCCCGTGCGGGTCAATTACGGCAACCCCACGTCCTTTTTGAATATCTTCCTTTGCCATATGATAAATAATTGTTGACTTACCGCTTCCTGTTCGACCAAGTAGGTAAACGTGTCTAGCCCGTTCTTCATCGGTCAGTCCAATTTTGGTAACAGAATTACCATACGTGTTTTTTGCAAATATAACGTCTAGTTTTCTACCATTTTTTAAAGATAATGGTGCTGCAAGTTCAGGACTTAGGGTTTTTACCATATCCTCAGTTTTTGTAGTGTTGGTGTATGGGAAATGGTAAATATCTGACATTTCAGAAGTTGATAATATTGGATTTTGGTTGAGAGATGTGCTTGATGCAAGAACTCTATTTTTAAAGTTAGAGAGGCGTTTATTTGTAGGATTTATAATAAATGACTTCTTGGAAACAAGACTTTGATAAGGACTGTTAGTTAATCCAAAAGAGGAGATAATGCCTTCCATCCGCATATCTATATCTTTTTCCTCATGACCTGCAATAAGTATTCTTATCGTGCTTTCAAATAGATGTTGGTCAATCTTGTCTTTAACTATAGTTTTTAGTTCCTGCTCGTAAGGATTAAGTATCTCTTGAGGAATATTAGTCATTTTTGCCATCATTAAAAATGGGACAGTCTTTCCGCTTGAGTCAACGAACGCCATAACCATACTCCACAGAAACATAAGTGAAAAAGAGAATATCTTAATTAGGGCTTTTAACCCTAAAACAAAAATTGATATACCCGGTATTTCTCCAAGTTGGTCAAGAGGACTCTTGGAAAACGAGGACGTTAACGGTACGCCTTTGTACATTTTGTGTCTTAACTTATTCATTTCTGCTATTTGTTTTATGTGGACACCTTTTAGTACAGGTGTTGTAATGACCTGAAATGAAACGAGCGCGTCTTTAGTAAGATTTGTCATATGCCCCGTGAGATACGCAATTGGGTCATGCTCCTCAAGTGTTTTTTGTTTATTTAAAGGAAGAGCAAAATGGCTTGAAAGCTTAAACTCCGCAATACTAATTCGTTTTTCTTCTAATTTTAGTTTTTCATCAAGATAGTCATTAACTTCTTTTATCTTTATTCCCGGTAGATATGACAAAAGACTTCTTTTCAAGACATCCGCATCCTTTAAAGGTGCAACGAGAAGAAATCTTATTCCTTCATTTTTTGTTGAAACAATTTCGAGTGAATATTGTTTCTTCTGACCTGTTAAATTTTCAAAGAAACTTTTTCTACGGGCAAGAGTATGAATGAGGGTATATAGCTCTTGTGTCGCATAAGAAGATTTACTCGTGTCTGAAGGAAAAGTTAATTCAAGGAACTTCTTTTCCTCAGTTTCTTTTGCAAATCTTTTAAGAATCATTGGCGCTACCAATTTTGATATTTTAATTAATCCTCTGATTAGAAAATACAAAATTACAATAGAAAGAATAGGACTTGTGAGGATAATAAACGTAAGAAGCATAGGTGGGATATGGGGCAAGGGAAGATGCGAGAAGTAGTTGTATATTGCAAGACGCCATTCTATGGGCAGAGGCAGAACCATTAGCAATAACAGAGGTCCTTGAGTGGTTGATATCGCGTGATTTTGTATTTGATGCAACAGTTGTAGCTGTTGATATTCAACAGCATTATGTGGAATAAATGTTGGTTGCGGACTCACGCCCATATATTTTGGGCAGCAGTAAAGAAAGTGTATCAGAGTGTATCAAAACGTAATCGAGAATACAATATTTAATAATTTCTCTAGGCTCTGCGAGAAACCAAAGGCTGCCTCTTTTAAACAGAGCTTAGAAAAATTATTTTTACCTCAATTTAGCCTCAATTACCCCTTGACAACTATACATATTTGTATATATACTCTATACAGATATGTATATATAAAAGAGTTGGTATTTGTAACTATGGAAGGCTTAGAAAGACAACAAATGGTAGGTGAATCAGATAATAGACAAGGGATTTACGAAGAATTAAATCAATACTTCAATGACCAAAACAAAGAACAAAAAGCAATTTTAGAAGCACGTGAAATTTTAGGTGACTGTACAGAAAGTCTGACGGATGAAGAAATATATAACCTAGCAAGTGAGGCACAATATCTGGTTGATTGCTGGTTTGAAGAATTTGAAAAAAGTATATTTTTTGGGAAAACCTTAAATGATTTATTGGGACTTAACAGAAATGAATACAAATAATACATTTTCCGGAACGAAAAAGGCATTGATATATATCCGTGTTTCATCAGAGGAACAGGTTGAGAATTTTTCTCTACAAACTCAGGAGGAAATATGCAGAAGAGATGCGAAATATAAGGGATATGAAATATTACAAGTTTTTCGAGAAGAGGGAAAATCTGCAAAAACAATTAAAGGAAGGCCAACTCTTCTTGAAATGCTTGATTTCTGTCGCAAGAATAGAAAAGAAGTTAGTGCGATATTTGTCTACAGGTTGGATCGCTTATCAAGACAAACCTCTGATTACTTAACAATCCGTGCAAAACTTTTAACTTATGATATTTCAATTATTTCTGCAACTGAACCTACTGGAAATTCACCTACGGAGAAACTATTAGAAACTGTTCTTGCAAGCTTTGCGCAGCATGATAACGATGTTCGATCCGAGAGAACCAAAAATGGTATGAGAGCAAGATTTCTAGCAGGACTCATAACTAATAAGTTGCCACCCGGATACATCAATGAAGGAGGTTTTGCTGTTAAGGATCCAGAAACGTTCGAAATTATAAAAAGAGCATGGGATTTAATGGCAACCGGAACGAAAAGCTTAAGAGAGATAAGGGAAATAATAGCAAACTGGGGATTAGAGCTAAAACCCTTAGCTGTTCATAGAATATTTCATAATAAATTCTATTGTGGATTGCTGGTCTCCCCGAAATATCCGGAAATAGTTCAAGGACAACACTCTCCTATGATTACAGAGGAACAATTTTATAAAGTTCAGGCAATTTTGTCAGGTCGGGATACAAATAGGCTTGTAATGCCGAGAAAAAGCAGGGACAACGAAGAGTTTCCTCTCAGACGAATAATGAGGTGTGGAAATTGTGGAACATCATTTACCGGAGCTAAAAGTAAAGGGCGAAGCACCCGATATTCATATTATTTCTGTAAAAAAAGATGCGTTACAAAATCAATCCCTGTTAAAGATTTAGACGAGGAGTTTTTTAAATTATTAAAGAAATTTACCCCAACAGAGCAAGGAATCAAACTTTATACGGCATGTATGCTTAGAACTTACAATAAAAATTTATTACTTGTTCAGAAAAAGAAGAATATAGCGGATGAAGAAATTAAAAAACTTTATGGTTTGAGACAAACGCTTATTGAAAAGAATATGGCGGGAACATATTCTGATGAAATATTTAAAGAACAAAATGCCTTAATTGAAGACAAGCTTATTTCAGCAATAGCTTCAAAAGATGATATCTTACTTGAGAAATATGACATTAATGCCATTACGGACTTTATTAGAGATAAATTTACGAATCTTAAAGAAACCTATGTTAATTCGAGCCTGAATGTAAAAAGAGTGCTTCTTGGTTCGATATCACCCTCCGGGTTCTCTTGGGACTATCCGGGATGTTCGAACCGTGGGATTAGCCCGCTATATCAACCTATTTTAGATGTTGAGAATGCGGGTGTTCCGTTTGGTGACCCCACGGGAAGTCGAATCCCGGTTACCAGAATGAGAATCTGGTGTCCTAACCACTGGACGATGGGGCCTCTAAAGGTTGAACACATTAATCTTTCAACAACATGAATAATTATAACAAAACCGAGGCTAAAGTCAAAAGTCCTGCACTTGTATGCCCTCAATTAATGGCTGATGTCGCCGTGGGTGTATTTTACTGTATTTAGGTATTTGAACTCAAGCGTTGATGCTTTATTGCTTGCGTAGAGATGTATTTCTCCTTACATTCTTTTTTACAAAACGCAACATTTAACTCTCTATCCAAACAATTATTGCAGCATATGTAATGCAGATGGCACATATCATATTCACAATTTACATAAGAATCACAAGGAGTCTTGCAGTGCATACAAGATCCAACTACTTCAGTATTCATTCCAATGGTAATACGATTGTCAAAAACATATAACTTTCCCTTGAAGTGTTGTCCTGGATATTTTTCCATATAAGTATGTATCCCGTCTTTTAGTTGATATACGTCCTTGAATCCATTTTCAACTAAAAATCCTGATGCCTTCTCGCATCTCACCCCTCCTGTGCAGACAGTTACAAGTGTCTTGTCCTTTAAGTGGGAAAGTGTAGGTAAAACGTTTTTCAAATCAAAAAAATTCTTTATACCAGACGGAACAAATCCTTCAAAATAACCAGACGCATATTCGTAATCGTTTCTCATATCTATAATGTAAAATTCTTTTTTATCCGCAAACCATGTGTGCAGTTCTTCAGATGTTATATATTTACCTGTAGTAGTATTTGGATTGAGCTTTCTCATTCCGGCAGTCACTATTTCAGGGCGTATTTTTATCTTAAGTTTTGGAAATGCACGCCCCGTTCCTGGACTTTTCTTATAGGTGATTTTTTTAAAAAGCGCTGATTTATTCATTTCCTCTATATACTTTTCTGTATTGGCAGAAGTTCCCTCAAGCGTTCCATTAATTCCTTCAGTGGCTATTATAATTCTTCCTAAAAGTCCTAGTTTTTCACAGAGTTTCCTTTGTTGAGTTTTTACCTCATCTGGGTTGTTTAGTCTAATATATTTATAGAAAAGTAAAACACAGTGTTTTGTGTCTTTCATAGTGAGAGTATACCAAAAATTATTGTTTTTCTCGAATTGATAGGTATTAGGTGCTTGTGCGCTGTAGCAGAAATGATATGATAGCTTAATGAGGGTGCTTTTAAAAAGCAAAATATTTTGGACTCTGACAGCTTTAGTTTTTCTGGGTCTTTGTCTTAGGCTTTATTCCTTCTCTTCTATTACTTTTGGTTATGATCAGGCACGGGATGCGTTTATAGCACAAGATATATTCTTAAAAGGCGACTTAAAAATACTGGGTCCTAGCTCTGATATTCACGGACTACACCATGGGGTTTTATATTGGTATCTGATCTCTCCGTTCTATGCATTTTCGTATGGAGGAGTTTTTGCAGTTAAAATTTTTGTGATCCTGGTAGGTTTACTTTCGATTCCCCTGACTTATATACTTGCGAAAAAGATGTTCAACGATTCATGGGTAGCCATGATCTCAGCTTTTTTTATTGCAGTCTCTTATGAGGCAATTTCCTATAGTCATTGGTTGTCAAATCCCTCATTTGCATTCGTAACAATTCTGCTTTCATTCCTCTTTTTATGGATGTATGTAAAGGAAAATTTTAAATATGGACTATTTGCAACTGCATTTTTTTGGGGATTATCAGTTCAATTTGAAATATTTCTTTTATATCAAGCTGTTGTTTTTCTTATAATTCTTATTTTATTTCGGAAAATAAACGTAAAGGACATATTTATTAGTTTTTTTATTTTTGCTCTTACGATATCGCCTTTGATTTTAGGTGAAATTAAGTTTGGATACCCAGGAATATTAGGAATACTGTCATTTTTTACAGGGTATGCCGGGGAACGTGGACAAACAATTTCGGAGATGGGAAGCAGGGCAAGCGATAAGCTTTTTAGAATCCCGTATTACAATTTCTTATCCAGTACTGGTGCATCTTTTATATTTGCTTTTCTATTGCTTGCAGTAGGGATAATTTACTCAGTTCTTTTAAAAGACAAAAGGGTTTTCTTTTTGACTCTTTGGTTTGTTTCTCCTGTTGTCTTGTTTTTTACAGGATCTACTAATATTTACTTTGTGTTTATTGGGTGTGTGATTCCACTTGCTATATTAACAGCATTTTATTTGCGTGAATTATTTATTCAAAAAAAAGCATATTTACCCTGTATTTTATTACTGCTTTTAGTTTTTGGTAGCAATATCTATCTCCTCTATGAAAATAAGGGAAAAGGTGAAACGTTATTTTCTGTACAAAAGGATATGGTATATGATACGCAAACTAAAATGCTTGACTTTATATATGAAGAAGCTGGCGGAAAGCCTTTTCGGATTAATACCATTACAAATCCACTTTTTATAAATACTACTTGGAGTTTTCTTTTTGACTCTTATGGAAGAAAAACCTATGGGTACATGCCGTTCTATTGGGGGTATCCCCAAAATGGTCAGTTTGGAGAGGGAGTGGAGTACAGTAAGGATTTCAAAGGATCCAAAAATTTGATATTTTTAATCCATGAACCAAGTGGCGGAATTCCAGATTTTTATAGAAACGGAATTATAAAATTTGAAGATACCAGATCAAAAGTTATTAAATCAAAAATGTTTGGTGAGTTTAGGGTAGAAAAGCGAATTATCACAGTGGATAAACCATTTTTAAAAGAAGAGATAGATGAGAGCATTAAAAATAACGATTTACGCGATGTTAGATTAAAAGGATTAGAATAGGGAGGATTTCAAATGAGATTCATTTATCCTGATAATATTCGCTCGAATCTTTATTTTCTTCCTGATATAATATTTGCATGAAGATATCTGTTGTAATTCCCTCATATAATGAAATGGCTAACCTGCAAAAGGGAACTCTTGAGAAAGTGGAACGTTACATGGAGCGGCGTAAGTATCATTATGAGGTACTGGTGGTGGATGATGGCTCCACTGATGGGAGTTTAGAGTTTGTAAAGGAATTTACAATTGAAAATCGTCATTTCAAGTTACTGGAAAACCCGCATACTGGAAAAGCAGGCGCAGTTACTGCGGGAATGTTAAGAGCATCTGGAGACTTGATACTTTTTACGGATATGGACCAAGCAACTCCAATAACTGAACTTGAGAAACTTATTCCATATACTGAAAAGGGGTATGATATAGTAATAGGCTCCAGAAGTACAACTAGAAGGGGCGCGCCATTCACGAGAAAAATAATGAGTCAGGGAATGATTGCCCTCCGGTCGATTCTTGTAGGCTTGCCGCAGATTCATGATACTCAGTGCGGATTTAAACTTTTTAAAAAAAAGCCAAGCGACAAAGTTTTTGAAAAAATAAAAAAAATTCATAAGGGATTTAAGGCAATTCATGGTTCATCTGTTACGGCAGGATTTGATGTTGAGTTGTTATATATTGCTGAAAAATTTGGATATAAAATAAAAGAAGTACCGGTAGATTGGTTATATGTTGAAACAAGACGGGTAAATCCAATATTTGATTCTATAGATGGTCTTATGGATTTAATAAGAATCAGAAAAAACATCTTCAAGCGTGTGTATGATTAAAAAAATTACATTTTTTTTCTGGGTTTTTGCATGTATATCATTATTTCTTTACTCATTTGTGCAAGTTGACTTGGGTCTAACTTTAAATCGCGCATCGATTGTCCAAACTATTCAAAAATCATTTCAATACGTTGGGTATTTTAACCGACCTTTATCTACATATTTATTTATATCAGTTGTATTGTTTTTATTTACAATCTATTGTTTTACGATGTATGGAGTTTACAGAAAATGGTTATCAGGCAAAATTATTTGGACCATTATATTCTTCGCAAGCGTTGTACTTCTGTTTTCTTATAATGCTTTTTCATATGATTTGTTTAACTATATATTTGACGCAAAAATAATAACGTATTATGGGCAGAGTCCATATGAGCATAAAGCACTTGATTATCCCTCTGACCCTATGTTAGGGTTCATGCATTGGACGCATAGAACATATCCATATGGTCCGTTATGGCTTGGAATAACAACTCCTTTATCATTTTTGGGAGGCGGATATTTTTTACCAACATTTTATATATTTAAACTCCTTATGGTGGGTGCGTATCTTCTTTGTTCAGTGATGATTTATAAAATCGCAAAGAAAACGAAATTAGTAAACCCCGTTTTCGCTTTAACTTTTTTTGCATTAAACCCATTTGTTATGGTTGAATCGCTTGTTTCAGCGCACAATGATATTGTGATGATGGGGCTTGTGATGACGAGTGCATACTTATTAATTAGTAAACATAAATTCAAGGGTTTTCTATTTTTTGCTCTTTCAGTTCTTGTTAAATTCGCAACAATTTTACTTATACCCTTATTTTTATGGTATCCCATTTCAAAACAAAAAAACAAAGATTTTGTATTTTTTCTAGGTTCAGTTGTTCTTATGATGGTTGGTGTGTATCTTGCTTCTTCTAGAACTACATTTCAGCCATGGTATTTTCTACTCGTATTTCCTTTTGCATCACTTATTTCAAACAGATATTTTGTTTTTCTCCCTGTTGTGATATTTTCACTTCTAATATTGTTTCAATACGTTCCGTATTTTTATACAGGGAATTACGATCCTCCCGTGCCTGTTATTATGAATCAAATGCTTGGGTGGAGTATAGGATTATGTATTGGCTCAACTCTCATATTTAGATTTTTTAAGAGAATAAAAAAATAACATGAGGAATACAAGAACCCTTTTTTTCCTACTGCTGGTAATTATTTTTTTAGGAAATCTCTTCTTCCGAGTTTTCTCATACCAAAAAGAATACGCAAAACATTTTGATTCTGAATATTGGAAAGATAGATATTTCGCTTCACAATGGGTTGTTTCAAACTCTAAGAACCCGATTGGAGATGACGGGCTCTATGCGTATGTTGGGTGGGAGTATATCCACGGAGCAAATCCGACATTATTAAATGCGGAAATACCGCCGTTAGGTAAATATATTATAGGAGCAGGGGAGGTATCATTTGGAAATCAAAATATAGCGATCTTAATAATCGGTTTACTTTGTCTTCTTGTTTTTTATCTGGTAAACCTGCGTCTATTTCAGGATAAGCTGATTGCTTTTATCCCTGTATTAATTTTTTCCTTGGACCCAATCTTCTACATGCAGTTGAGGGCGCCATACCTTGATACCATATATCTACTTTTTTTGTTTTTAACCATCCTTTTTACCCTACAAAAAAAATATTTGCTTACCGCTTTCTTTTTGGGATGCTTTGCTTCTGTAAAGTTTCCCGCAGCGTCAGTTTTTTTGGTGGCACCTGTTATGTTATGGGTAGTAATTTGGGATCAGAAACATATAAAAAGATTTCTTATGAATTTACTCTTATGGCCGGCAGTGTTTATTTTATCTTATCTCCAATTTTTCTTACTTGGGGGAACATTACATGCATTCTTAGGTGTTCAGAAATGGATAATTTCTTTTTATAGTGTGGGGGTAAAGGCATCATATGGGATCGTTTACCCCATGATTTTATTTAACTCATGGAACACCTGGTTTTCAGGAGTTCAGAAAGTATTAGAATGGACTTTTTTTTGGCCGACCAGCTTTATTGGTTTTATTTTTTCAGCGTTTCCACTAGGAAAAATCTCGTACGAGTGCGTGTTTTTACACAAGAAAAAAGAAGTAGTTGAGGCAGACGTAAATATGGTGCTTATTTTGTTTTGGACATTATCATATATGGTATTTTTGACATTTACTCCAGTTTTCCCACGATATCTGTTGCTTTTGCTTCCATTTATGTATAATCTAACAATATGGTTTTTGGTAAGATACGTATTTCGACAATCCTCATCATAGTTCTTGTTGTTTGTCTCTACTTCGCAACACGTTTAATAAATATTATGGGTCTTCCGCTTTTTACAGATGAGGCAATCTATGTTAGGTGGTCGCAAATAGCCCATCAAGATGCTGCGTGGAGGTTTATTTCCTTAACTGATGGAAAACAACCGTTATTTATCTGGATTGCAATGAATATTATGCGTAGAATTGCTGACCCACTTCTTGCGACCAGACTTGTTTCAGTTTTTGCAGGCTTTGTAACCCTTATTGGTATTACTCTTTTAACGCTTGAGATTTTTAAGAAAAAGAGGAGTGGAGAGATCGTGAATCAAATATTTGGTCATCTTTTTGAGAATAAGCGAATAGGACTTATCGTGGCAGTTTTATATGTGTTGTACCCCTTTGCGCTTGTGTATGATAGGATGGCACTTTACGATTCATTGGTCGCGTGTGTAATGGTATGGGCATTGTATATTGAGGTGCTCCTTGTCCGTTATATAAGGCTTGATTTGGCTATGATACTAGGAGTGGTTATGGGAAGTGCAGTCTTGACAAAAACCTCTGGCTTTTTTTCAATATATCTTCTTCCTTTCTCGCTTCTTATTTTTGATTTTAAAAAAATTGGATGGAGAAAAAAAATAATAGAATGGATTGCTCTTGCAGCTGTTGCAACCGCAGTTGCATACCTTATATATATGGTGCTTCGGCTTTCCCCATTTTTCTATATAGTTGACGAAAAGAATGCATTATTTGTATACCCGTTTGCTGAGTGGATAAAACATCCCTTCACATATGCTATTGGTAATTTTAAGGGATTGACAGATTGGCTACTTGCCTACATATCACTTCCAATATTATTTCTTTTTCTTTTATCTTTTTTCTTGGGGAAGAAGTATTTTATGGAAAAATTACTTCTGCTCGCCTGGTTTGCAGCTCCATTTATAGCACTTGGTGTTTTTGGCAAGCTTGTGTATCCAAGATTTATTTTATTTATGACAATGCCTATACTTGTTTTATCGGCATATTCAATAAATTTTTTATTTGAAAAAATAAAAAATAAACTATTCTTTTTTGCATTTTTCATAGCTGTAGTCTCCTTTTTTATCTACTCAGACTATTTTATTATTACAGACCTGTCTCGTGCTCCGATTGCAAACCCTGATCTTGGGCAGTATATTAATTCGTGGCCAGCCGGGGGAGGAGTAAGGGAGATGGTTTCTTTTTTTGACCAGGAATCAAAGAAGGGAAAAATCTATGTTGCGACCCAGGGAACATTTGGAAGCTTGCCAACCTATGCGCTTGAAATTTATCTAAATGAAAATAAAAATATTGAAAAGAGGGGAATATACCCTCTTCCCTCAGATATACCTAGCGACTTGAGAAGTAAAGCATTAAAAATGAACGTATATATTGTATTTAATGATTCAGAGGAAGCGCCTTCTTCGTGGCCACTCACACTTGTAGCTAAATATCAAAAAGGAATTGGTGACAGACATTTAAGTATTTATAAAGTAAATCCGTGAGTAAGATTATTAAGAAATTATTTATCCCGTGTGTTTTGATTCTTATACCTCTGCTGTTTTTTTACAAAACAGTTATATTTCAAAAAGTTCCTTTTCCAGGAGACTTACTAGTTGGAAATTACGAACCATATAAGTCAAACCCTAGTATTGGAGTAGTCCCTCATAAGGGACAAGGTGCAGATGTTGTAAGGGAACTATATCCATGGAAATTTTATACGATTGACAGTTTAAAAAGTGGTTTCTTTCCTTTTTGGAACCCATATACATTCTCAGGTAATCCCCACTTTGCCAATCTTCAGTCTGGGGTGTTATATCCTGTCAATATTATATTTTTTATCTTTCCATATATTTCTGCGTGGTCCATATATATTATTTTACAATTTGTGTTTCTTATGTTCTTTACGTATTTATTTTTAAGACAGATTAACTTATCAAAAGTTGCTAGTCTATTTGGGGCGATTGCCTTTTCCTTTTCAGGGTTTGTTACTGTTTGGGCTTGGTATGGAAATCTTGGTCATGCCTTAGCATTTCTTCCCCTTGTTTTTTATTTTATAGAAAAGATTTACAAACAGCCCAAATGGTATTTTTTCCCTCTTTTAATAATTGCGCTAGTATTTTCTATTTTCGCAGGATACATACAGTATGTTATGTATATATATTTACTTTCGCTTGCATACATATTTTCGCGATTCGTAACACAAAAGAAAAAAAACATAAAACTTTTACTACTGCTTATATCTTGTTTTCTATTGGCCGGTCTACTTGCTGCGGTGCAACTTCTTCCAGTATTTGAGTTGGTAAGTAACTCACTTCGGTCAACATATTCTTATCAAGTCCTTCTTGAGAGATTAATGCCCCCAGAGAGTATGGTTACGTTACTTGTGCCAGACTTTTTTGGAAATCCTGCTACTATGAATTATTTTCTTCGTGGTGGGTCAAGTCTTGAGCGGGCAAGCTCCATTGGGGTTTGGCCACTTATCTTTGTAGTAGTTGCGCTGTTTAGCAAGAAAACATTTTTTAGAAATTATTTTACAGTATCTTCACTTGTGATTTACATATCAGTTTTATCAATTTTTCCGATAGCATATTTTCACAGCATAGGGATTCCCTTTTTATCTACAGGAATACCAACAAGGGCATTATCTATTTTTTGTTTTTGCATGGCAGTTTTAAGCGCAATAGGATTGAATGCTTTCATAAAAGATGAAATAAGTAAAAAAACTTTCGTTAAAATACTCATATTCTTTATGGTTGTCTTTGCCGGATTATGGATTGTTGCATTTGTTAATTCCGATCCACATATGCTTATCTCAAGGCGGAATTTAATTCTTCCTACTTTTATATTTACAATAGGATCTATCACATTTTTACTAAAAATCAAAAAAAATAAACTTGCAGTATTGCTTATCTTATTAACACTTGCAGAACTGTTTTATTATTTTCAAAAATTTAATTCATTTGTCCCCGCATCATACATGTATCCATCTTCAGAAATAACTGAGAAATTAAGGTCTATACAGGGTCTAGATAGATTTTGGGGGTATGGAAATGCAAATATTGACTCAAACTTTCAACTTATTGAGAAAAACTATACAACAGCAGGGTATGATGCAATTTTTAGCAAGAGATATGGTGAGTTTACCGCTGCATCAAGTGAGGGGAAGATTCCACTGGAGGTTCCGCGTTCCGTAGCAGATATTATTGGAGGTTACGGAGTTAATGACTTGAAGCAAAACCCATACAGGAAACGAGCATTAGACATAACAGGTGTAAAGTACATACTAAACAAAAAGGGAGATAAAGGCTTAGATAGTGCTTTTGACACAGAAAAGTATGATCTGATCTGGGAAAATGGCGGGTGGCAGATATATCTTAATAAAGACGCAGTGCCCCGGGTGAATTTAGTTGGTGATTATAAGGCAATAGAGAATAAAGATGAAATAATAAAAAATTTATATAATCTGAAGTTAAATCCTAAGGAAACTGTTATTTTAGAAGAAAAGCTAAATGGAAAAAATATAAAAAAAGATTCTGCTGCAAAAGTTACTATTAAAAAATATCACCCGAATTTTATGTCAGTTAATACTGAATCTAAGAATGATCAAATACTGTTTATTTCTGATAATTATTTCCCTGGATGGCATGCATTAGTGGATGGTGTAGAGCAACCTATTTTAAGAGCAAATTATACTTTCAGGGCAGTTCCGTTAGAAGCAGGAAAGCACTCAGTCTATATATATTACTTTCCTGACTCATTCAAATTGGGTCTTATTATAAGTATTTCTTCGTTTCTGTGTTTGATATTAGGATGCCTCTTTGTTACGATAACTAAGCGAAGCGGTAGAGTAAAGAAAAAATGAAGATGTTTAAAAAAAATTGGATAACATTTAGTATTCTTGTCGGAATATTTTTATGTGCACTTTTAATAAGATTAGTAAATCTTTCAGAATTTCCAGTTGGATTTCAAATAGATGAAGCGTCGCTTGGGTATAATTCATATTCTCTTTTAATGACAGGAAGATCTGAGAGTGGAGATTTTCTCCCTTTATATGTTGATACTTTTGGCGACTACAATCCGATAGGTTATGACTATCTTGCAATTCCTTCAATTGCAATTTTTGGATTGAATGAATTTTCTACAAGACTTCCTGCGGCGATATTTGGTTCAATCTCTATTTTCTCAATTTACTATTTATCCTATGTTCTATTTAAGAATAAAAAAATAAGTGTATTGTCTGCATTTTTAATTGCTGTGTCACCCTGGCATATCGGGTTATCCAGAGGCAGCGCTGAAACATTAGTAGCATTATTCTTTGTCATAACAGGTTTTGCTTTTGTTTTTTCATTTTTTAATAAATATAAAAAAAGCAGCTTGATAATAGGAGTAATTTTTCTTATAGTCAGTTTTTTGATGTACCCGGCACCAAGAATTTTTGTTCCAACCATGTTTATTGCTGTATTGGTGTATTACTTTAACGTATGGTATTTGAAGAAAAAATATGTTGTTAGCTTAATTTTAGGTTTTTTAATTTTAATTATTACTCTCTTTGTTTTAATATTCTCTGTTCCTGGAGGAACTTCGCGTTTTCAACAAACAAGTATATTTAACTTTCCAGAAACAAGATTAGTACTTGAGGAGCAAATTCGTGAAGATGGTGTAAATGGAACTAATAATATTCTTACAAGAGGATATCACAATAAGATTATTAATTTTTCACTTACATTTGTATCAAATTACATGGAGTATTTTAACGGCTCATATCTTTTTATTAAAGGAGGTCTGCCACTGTTATTTACTGTTCCAGGTATGGGTCTTGTATATATAGTAGAGCTTCCATTTATATTAATGGGTATTTATGTACTTATAAAAGCTAAAGATAAGAATAGTAAGATACCATTAATATGGTTGGTTATCGCGCCAATTGTTGCAGCTGTAACAGTTGATGATACTCCGAACGTGAGAAGATCCTTATTAATGGTTCCTGCAATTGAAATTATAGCATCAGTCGGGATAATATCTTTTTTTAATTATTTCAGAAATCGTAATTTTAAAGTTAATACTATCAATATTAAGCATATTATTATAGGAATTGTTGTGTTGTTTTTTATAGGAAATATAATGTATTTTTTACATCAATATTTTGTTCACGCCAAGCACCATAGAACCTGGTATAGAAATAATGGATTTTCTGAGCTGATGAGTGTAGTAAATATGAATTATGAACATTACAATAGGATAGTAGCTACGAAATCAGGCGGAGGCTATCCCTTATTTTTATTTTTTTCCAAATATGATCCTAAGGTGTATCAAAATGAAGGCTCACCGAAGGATGAGGACAATAGAGGATTTGGTAAATACATTTTTGTTCCCAGTGAATGTCCGTCGATTGACGCAGACACAAGTTTGGCAACTGAAACAAAAACATTATACATAGATCGTGGTACCTGTAGTAGACCATCTTCAAAATTAGGTAGAAAATTTAAAGAAATATATAGGGAGGATGGTTCTTTAGGTTTTAGGATCATATATTAATATTCATACATGCACATGCACACATTTATAAATAAACATCGGTATATCTTGCTTGTACTAATTTTTATTGTAGGGCTATTTCTTCGTTTTTTTCTTCTCGGAGGTAATCCCCCTAGTTTAAACTGGGATGAGGCATCAACGGGATATAATGCATTTTCAATTTTAAAAACAGGGAAAGATGAGTATGGAAATTTTCTTCCATTATCAATCCGCTCATTTGATGATTATAAGCCACCCCTTTATACATACTTGGACGTACCGTTTGTGGGGATATTCGGATTAACTGACTTTGCAGTAAGGCTCCCCTCCGCCATATTAGGAACTTTAACAATACTTGTAATCTATTTTCTAGTATTAGAATTTTTCCCAAAGATAGGACAGAAACAGGAAGTATTTTCTGAAAATCGTTTTCAACAAGAAATAGCTCTGCTATCTGCATTTTTTTTTGCTATCAGTCCATGGAGCTTACAATTTTCCCGCGCAGCATATGAAGGAAATATTGGATTATTTTTCTTGCTTTCAGGTGTGTTATTTTTTCTAAAATCTGAAAATAAGCATTTATATTTACTTTTTTCATCTGCCTCTTTTATCTGTGCATTATATTCGTATCACAGTTTCAGATTAGTGGTTCCATTATTAATTTTAGTAATGGTTGCTCTTTTTTACCCATACCTTTTAAAAGCAAAAAAAACCGCTATTGTTTCGTTAGTAATTCTTATACTGTTTGCAGCTCCAATTTATTCAAGTTTTCTCGCATCAGGAAGCGGAACTGGTAGTAGGCTATCAATGGTAACCATTTTTGGCTCGTCTGATAATCTGGACGCATCAATTCGCGAACTTGAATATGATAAGGATCACGGGGATTTTATTGGCGAAGTATTTCATAACAGACGGGTAGTATACTTTTTATCTGCAACAAAAGGATATTTAGATCATTATAATCCTGATTTTTTATTTTTGAATGGGGATGGGGGTAGACAACACCATGCGGTTAAATTTGGAATGATGTATCTTTTTGATCTTCTCTTAATCATAATGGGCATTGTAGTTCTTACAAGAAGAATTACAAGAAAAAAAATTTTACTTTGTATCATGCTAGTACTTGCTCCTTTGCCGTCAGCAATTACCACCGGGACTCCTCATCCGGTTCGTGCCATTGCAATGCTGCCGGAGCTTTTAATACTTGCAGGCGTTGGCGCAGCATTTCTTATATTTGAAATATCAAGGATTCAATACAAGATATTAGGTTTGAAGTTGATGTATTTGGTATTCTCATTTCTTTTAATATTATTTTCTGTTAATGTAGCGTACTATTTTCATCAATATTACATACATACACCAGTCGAGTATGGAGATTTTTGGCAATCTGGATATAAAGAAGTATTTGAAATTGCATCAAAAAATGAACAAAGGTATAAAAAAATAATAATTACTTATAAATACGATCAGCCATATATATATTATCTTTATTACAATAAAATAGACCCAATCTGGTATCACAAAAATTGGAACTTTACAAAAAATGGAGAAATGCCAAGATTTGAGCGTAGAATAGGACAATACATATTTAGAAATATTAATCTTGGTGAGGAGAGAAAAATAAATAACTCCTTGCTTTTTGGAACCCCTGATGAAATACCCTACAACGAGGCGTTTAAGGAAGTTAAATTTTTAAATGGTGAAACTGCATTTAGAATTACAAAAACATGAAAAATTTTTTTATGCGACATGCAACGCTTCTTTTTATAATTTTAGGATTATTAATTTGTTTTTATCTTACGCTTCCGTATTTTCATGAGGGATATTTTCCCACACATGATGGAGAATGGGCAGTGGTAAGAGCTGGCGAAATGTTCAGAGAAATACGTGAATATCAGTTCCCTCCAAGATATAGCGGTGTTTTGAATTTCGGATATGGATACCCACTCTTTAACTTTGCTTATCCCTTCCCATACTATATTTCAACGATCTTACATGCGGCACATTTTGGCTTTGTAGATAGTGTTAAAATAATTTTTGCTTCAAGTGTATTTATTTCTTTTCTCGGAATGTTTATGGTATCTCGTGCATTCTGGAAGAGTTCTGCTGCTGGTTTTTTAAGTGGAATTTTTTATCTCCTGCTTCCTTATCATTTAGTTGATCTTTATGTGAGGGGTTCAATAGGTGAGTCGATTGCTTTTGCACTTTTCCCACTTATTTTGCTGACCTGCCTAGGAATCTTATACAAAAAACATATTAACTTATCATATCTTTTACTATGCCTTTTGTCAGGAGTATTAATATTAAACCATAATATTTCAGCTGTGTATTTTGGAATAATATTTGTGTTCTATGTGGTAGCAATCTTTTTTGCTGGAAGACATAAGGAGGCGCTTCTAACTACTACTGGTTTTGTTTTGGGAGTTTTCATGTCAGCATTTTTCTTTGTGCCTGCTCTTTTAGAAAAGAAATATATTAAACTTTCAAAAATTCCGATTGCCGATAGGAATTTATATTTTGTTACCTTGCAAAAGTTGATAGTTCCAGCGTGGGGATATGGAGCTCCTACTGATGCGAATCCGTTTACCTATCAAATAGGTATTCCCCAGCTCGTAGGTTTCATTTCTTCAATTTTTATTGTTAAAAAACTTAAATCAGTAGAGCAATTTATTACGTATTCATTTTTTATTCTTACTCTATTGTTTATTCTGATGATGTTTCCATTTATGTCTTTTATATGGAAGTTACCGCTTCTTTCAGAGATTAATTATCCCTGGACACTTCTGTTGCCGATAGGCTTTCTTGCGTCGTTTTTGTCAGGTTCTATTATTAGGATAAAATATAAAAAAATTATTGTTCCGTTTTTAATATTATTAGCAATTGTTTTATACGGTTTCTATGCAAGACCGCAGGAATACATAAATAAAGGGGATTTGTATTATCTTACCAATCATGCAACAACAACCTCATCAAACGAACTAATGCCCTTATGGGTGAAAGATGAGCCAATAGATATGTTTAAGAAAAAAATTGAGGCGAAAGGTGAAATATCTTCACTTACATATAACTCCAGGTGGATTGAATTTATCATTTCGTCAAATATATCACAGAGAATAGTTATTAATCAGATATATTATCCTGGATGGAATGCAAAAATTAATGAACGTAGTGCAAGAATTTACTATAATAATAAAAGTGGCTTAATTAACCTTGAGATTCCTAAAGGGAAGAACAGGGTCAGGTTATCTTTTTCAGAAACACCTTTGAGAAGATGGATGAATATTCTATCTCTTGTCGCATTTTTACTCTTATTTTTTGTGTTAATCATAGTGAAATTTAACAAGCACACTAAAAAGTAAAAACATATGAGGAAACAAAAAAAGATATTTACAGAGCTACTGCCAGCGTTACTCGTTATCGGGTTGTGTATATTTTCTATTTTACCCCTCTTTCATCCTGGTTTTTTTACAATGCATGATGATGAGCAGATCGCGCGACTATATGATTTATCTAGGGCAATTCAGGGAGGCGAATTTCCGCCCAGAATATCACCAAACTTAGGATTTGGTTATGGGTATCCGTTTTTTAATTTTTACCCTTCATTTGCATATTATGTGGGTGGACTTTTTTATCTTATTGGGTTTTCACTCATCACATCTACAAAGCTTATGATTGCTACATCCCTTGTTTTATCAGCAATATTTATGTACATTCTTGTAAAAGAAATATTTGGGAAAAATGCAGGTATTGTATCTGGTGTTGCGTACACATACGCATCGTACCATGCGGTAGATGTATATGTTAGGGGTGCATTTGCTGAATCATTTTCATTTGTATTTATTCCTCTCTTATTTTTTGCATGTTACAAGTTGGCTATTACCTTAAAATATAGATACGTTCTCATAGGAGCATCGGCAGTTGCAGGATTAGTATTGAGTCATAATTTGGTAGCTCTTATGAGTTTTCCCTTTATTGCTATTTGGCTTTTATATCTTTTGTATATCTCCAAGAGAAAGAAAATTTTTATACTATTTTCAGTTCTTTTATTTTTCCTTGGACTTGGACTGTCTTCATACTTTTGGTTGCCGTCTTATTTTGAGAGAAATAATACTTTAGTAAACATACTCACATCAGAGCTCGCAAATTATAGTTTACACTTTGTTTGTACATATCAATTATGGGATTCTATGTGGGGATTTGGTGGTTCTATTCCTAGTTGTTTTGATGGTATCTCCTTTGAGATTGGGAAAGTGGTTATTGTATTGTCAATTTTTTCAACAGCCTTTTCCATAATTGGATTATATCTTGAAAGACGAAAAAGAAGCAGGAGAGTTACTCAGATGTTATATGTTCTCATATTTTTCATTATGTTTCTTCTAAGCGTATTTCTAATGGTGAAGTTCTCGCGACCTATATGGGATTTAATTGTCCCTTTGTGGTATGTGCAGTTTCCATGGCGTTTTTTATTGTTTGCTTCGTTTTTTTCATCAATTTTAGCAGGAAGCGTACTTATATTTATAAAGAACCAAAAGATTCAAGTAGGCATTGGGTTTGCTATCATTATGATTATTATTATGGCTAATTTATCGAGGTTTACTCCTGACCGTTTTTTTAATGCAGATGATAATTACTATACAAATTTTGAAAAGATAAGGTGGGAGACAAGTAGCCTTGCGTATGAGTATGTACCGAAAGGAGTAAGGACAAAAAAATCAGACATTGGGACAACACTTATTGATATTAATAAAAACGAAATTGCTTCCCGCTCAGCAGAAGTAAAAAAAGGAGAAATTTTCTATAAAGAACTTGCAAATAAAACATATTATAAAAAATTTGATGTAAACGCTTTAACTCCTGGAGTATTACAGGTAAATACATATTCATTTCCAGGTTGGAAGGTGTTTGTGGACGGAGTGGAAATTGAATACAGAGATGATAATAAGCTAAAACTGATTCAAATTGATCTTAAGAGTGGGAAATATATCCTTGAAGCTCGGTTCGTGAATACACAAGTAAGAACTATTGGAAATTCTATATCGGGAATTAGTATAATAGTACTAGTTGGCAGTGGAATATTTATGATGTACAGAAAAAAATATGACAAAACTTAAAGAGCTATCAATTTTCTTTCCATTTTGGAATGAGGAAAAAAACATTGAACGAGTAGTAACAAGCGCAATTCCAGTAGCTGAAAAGTATGCACAAAAATGGGAGATCATCATGGTTGATGATGGGTCCAAGGATCATACATATGCGCTCGCTGAAAAATTAGCAAAAAATCATAAGAATTTACGTGTTGTGAGTCATACTCCAAACATTGGATATGGATCGGCTTTAAAAGAGGGGTTTTTAAACGCAAAATATAATATTACGGTATTTACTGACGGGGATGCGCAATTTGATTTTTCTGAGATATACAAATTTGTTGATCTTATTCAGGATGCAGATATAGTAATAGGGTATAGAAAAAAAAGACGGGATAGTTATGGACGACATATATTAATGCATCTACTAAAGATTTGGGATTACTTGTTCTTTAGGTTCTACTACAGAGATATAGATTGTGGGTTTAAGATGTTTAAGAAAGAAGCATTGGAGAAAATAATGCCTCTGCGTTCTGATGGAGCAATGATAACAACTGAGATTTTAGCAAAAGCGAAGAAAAAAAAGTTGATAATAAAAGAAGTTGAAGTTGAGCACTATCCGAGAAAATATGGTGCTCAGACGGGTGCAAATGTAAGTGTTGTTGTGCGTGCTATACTTGAAAGTTTTATATTGTGGTGGGATATTAAAAATTCTAGATTTTAATATTTAGCTTGCCATTCAATTTCAACTATATCATGCAAGAGTCAGATGAATCAGGAGTCATACAATTTGAAATTATTGCAAAAAAATCTGTTAAAGGAATTTTTGCATTAACTTCACGAACTTTTCTAATTCAGATTCTATCAATTGTAACAAGTGTAATTCTTAGTATCTATTTATCCCCAGCTACTTTTGGAGTATTCTTTGTCGTGTCTGCAATTGTTGTATTTCTAAAATATTTTCAAGATATTGGTCTTGCCGCGAGTTTAATTCAGAAGAAGAAGGAGCCGACAGTTATTGAGTTAAGGTCAACATTTTTCATTCAACAGTTATTAGTATTAGGAGTGACTATTCCGGCAATTATATTCGCAAAACAAATTGCATTTTTTTATAAACTAGATTTTGACGGACTTATATTGCTTTATGCATTGCTTTTTTCATTTATCGCTTCTTCCCTAAAAACAATTCCCACAATATTACTTGAGAGAAAATTAGAATTTAATAAACTGGTTCTTCCAGAAATAGTTGAGAATATTGCCTATAACGCTTGTCTAATTGTGCTAGCAGTTTTAGGACTAGGTATTAAAAGTTTTACCGTTGCCGTGCTGGCAAGGAGCATATTAGGGCTAATAGTCATATATTGGATACAGCCATGGCCGATAGGTATTGCCTTAAATAAGAAGTCAATAAAACAATTGCTTACGTTCGGTATCCCGTTTCAGGCGAATTCATTCCTTGCGTTATTTAAAGATAATTTATTTGATTTATATTTAGCAAAGGTGCTTACTGCAACTCAATTAGGCTATGTAGGTTTTTCTCAAAAGTGGGCGTATATGCCTCTCAGACTATTTATGGATAATATTATAAAAGTTACATTCCCTTCGTTTAGTAGACTACAACATGATAAGCAAGCGTTAGGAAGAGCAATTGAAAAGACACTTTTTTTAACCTCAACAGTTATGATCCCAACAGTTGTGATAATCGTACTATTCTCTCCATATTTAGTTGCTTTTTTCTCTGAATATAAAAAATGGGAGCCTGCCATTCTTTCTTTGACCTTCTTCTCTCTTAGTACTGTTATGTCATCCCTATCTACCCCGCTTACCAATATTCTAAACGCAATTGGAAAGGTAAAAATTACATTGTATTTTATGATATTCTGGACTATTTTAACCTGGGTAATAAGTCCTCTGTTTATAATTTTATATGGGTATAATGGTGTAGCCCTTGCTTCATTTATTATTTCCTTGTCGTCCGTTCTCGTATTCTTTATTGCGAGAAGCTTCGTATCATTTAGAATCGTGAAACCACTTTATCCATCTTTTGTAGCTGGAATTGGAATGTTTATATTTACATTATTTACTCAAAATATCATATTAAATATTCCTCTTCTTTTTATAGGTGTTTTTCTTTCATCCCTCTTTTACATATCAGTTCTTTATCTTCTTGCTAAAAATGAAATACATAAAACTATAACTTTTGTTCGTGTGAGTGTGAAAAAGGAGGAACAGGCATGATAAGTGTTGTAATCTCTGCATATAATGAAGAGAAAAATATTGCAGCATGTATAGAATCAGTTGAAAGCTTGGCAAGTGAGGTAATTGTGGTTGATAACTCCTCAAAGGATGCAACGGCAATGATAGCTAAAAAAAGCGGAGCTAAGGTATATACTCAAGAGAATAATCCAAAAAAGATAGATTTACAAAAAAATTACGGATTTGATAAGGCGAATGGGGAATGGATATTATCTCTTGATGCGGATGAACGAGTAACCCAGAAGCTTTCGCAAGAAATAAAAAACATACTGCAGCAAGAGGATAATGTTAACGGATATTTAATTCCACGTAAAAATATTATCTTTGGTAAATGGATCAGGAATTCTATCTGGTGGCCAGATTATCAGATGAGATTATTTAAGAAGGGAAAGGGGAAATTTTTAAAGGCATCTGTTCATAAGCAAATAGAAATTAAGGGTGAAACCAGATATATGAGCGAACCTTTAACTCATTACAATTATGACAGCGTATCTCAATATGTTTCTCGCATGAATAACATATACACAGAAATAGAGGCGGATACTTTTATGTCAGAAGGGAAAAAATTGCATTGGACTGCTGCAATACAGATGCCTATATCTGATTTTATGAAGACGTATTTTTTCCAAAAAGGTTATAGGGATGGACTTCATGGTCTCATTCTCTCAGGTCTTCAAGCATTCTATATGTTTCTTGTGTTTGCAAAGATATGGGAGAGGCAGGGTTTTTACGATAAAGATTCAAGGGATGTATTAGAGGGAGTAGATCAGGAGATGAAGATTTTGCGTAAGAATGCTACCTTTTGGATGCTAAAGACAATGCAGGAAAATACTAAGAACCCGTTTAAAAAAGCTATTTATATTTTTGCAAGAAAAATAAATAAGACCTAGTATGAAGAAAATATTTGTTGTAGTGCTCAATTTCAACGGGTGTAAAAACACGGTAGATTGTGTTAAGACATTGCAGGAAGTACGTTCTCCGCAGGGACATGAGATTATCCCCTTGATTGTGGATAATGCATCAGTGGACGCTTCGGTTTTGACATTTAAATCACAATTTAAAAACATCACCCTTATAGAGAATAAAAAAAACCTAGGGTATGCGGGGGGAAACAACACTGGAATACAATATGCGCTAAATCATGATGCGTCACATATTGTTATTTTGAATAATGACACTCTTCTTACAAGGTCTTCAATTTTTGAGTTATTTAATTCACTTAAAAAGTATAATTCAGATGTGGCTTGTCCTAAAATATATTTTGAAAAAGGTTATGAATATCACAAAGATAGATACCAGAAGAGTGAGCTTGGTAAGGTTTTTTGGTTTGCAGGTGCTGAAATGGACTTCGCAAACATAATAGGTCACCACAGAGGTGTTGATGAGGTTGATTCCGGGCAATATGACAAAATGACGGATATAAATTTTATAACCGGGGCATGCTTTATTGGAACAAGAGATGTTTTTGAAAAGGTCGGTATGTTTAATGAAGATTATTTTTTATATTATGAGGATGCTGATCTAAGTATGCGAATTCGAAGTGCAGGATTTAAAATTGCTTTTGCCTCTGATGCAATTGTATATCACAAGAATGCTGGGTCCACGGGTGGTTCAGGTTCAAGCCTGCAAGACTATTATATTACAAGAAATAGACTACTTTTCGGAATGCATTACGCATCCCGTCGTACAAAGTTTGCATTAGTAAGAGAGAGTATAAGAAACTTAATACAAGGTAGAAAATGGCAAAAAAGGGGAGTAGTTGATTACTATTTGCATAGATTGGGCCGCGGAACATATCCCCTTCCATAAGCATGAATATTCTTAAAAAACATATAGGACTTATTGTAGTTATTTGTATAGGTTTATTGCCTGTTTTGCCATTATTCCATGAAGGACTGCCAATTACTCATGATGGTCAAGATCATGTTGCAAGGATTGCAAATTTTTATTTAAATTTATCTGAGGGCAATATTATTCCTCGATGGGCAGCAAATCTCAATTGGGGATATGGACATCCAATATTAATGTTTCTCTATCCCGTACCCTCTTATTTAGCATCATTTTTTCATTTTCTTGGTTTTTCATTGGTTGATTCAGTAAAGATAGTTTTTGGATTAAGCTATATTCTTAGTGGGGTTACAATGTATTTCTTTGTAAGAAACGCATTTTCAGAAAAAGCAGGAATTTTGTCAGCAGTGCTATATATGTATGCTCCTTATAGGTTCGTTGATTTCTATGTTCGGGGCGCGATTGGTGAGCATGTCGCATTTATATTTATTCCACTCATATTGTATTGTGTATATAAATTAGCAAAGAGCAGTTCGCCAATATTTTTATTATTTGGCGGGGCATCAATATTCTGTTTACTATTATCACATAATGCTCTGGCATTAATGTTTTTGCCAATAATAATTTCCTACATGTCACTTCTTGTAATTGCGAGTAAACAAAAAGCTATGCTCGCTGTAAGTTATACCCTCTTTTTGCTTATAGGTTTTGGTTTATCAAGCTTTTTTGTAATGCCCGCTTTTTTTGAAGGAAAGTATACGTTAAGAGATATTGTGACAGGTAAAGGAGAATATAAAACTGGGTTTGTTAATTTTATTCAATTCGTTATTCCTAGTTGGAGTTATGGAGGGAGTTTGAATTTGTCAAAACAAATAGGGTTAGTTCAGATAGGAGCGATTATTGTTGCTTCTGTGATATTTTTTAAATCACACATGAAAAGGAATATTTCTTTGTACGCACTTTTCTCTGTAGCGATTTTTATGTCTCTTATTCTTATGACCTCGTATTCAAATTTTGTTTGGGAGAAAATTACAATTTTTCAAAAATTTCAATTCCCTTGGAGGTTGTTGTCTGTAGTAGTTCTTGCAGCAGCCATTCTTCCTGCTTTTGCCTTTCCATATAAGAATAAAAAAATAAGTAAGGGAGCAATTTTGTATCTTTCGGTGATGTGTGCGTTTTCTATTATTTTGTATTATCCCTACTATCAAACGCGTGGATACCTAATAAAAGACGAGAGATTTTATTCACAAGTCTACAAAAGTACGACAGATACTGGTGAGAGTAGTCCAATATGGTCAGTAAGATTTATGGAAGGGGAAGCAGTTAAAAGTGCAGAAGTGATTGAAGGATCAGGAAAAATAATTCAGGAAAAGAGAAAGACTACACAGCATGATTATACAGTACAATCTCAAACGGATAAGGTGCGAATTAGAGAAAACACGTTATATTTCCCAAACTGGGAAGTATATGTAGACGGTAAAAAAACGAATATAGAATTTCAGGACAGGCTTAATAGGGGTCTTATTACCTATTGGGTGCCAATGGGTGAACATAGGGTTAGTATTCAATTTAAGGATACGAAGTTAAGAATGGTTGCAAATCTCCTATCAATTTTAACTTTTGGAACAATTTTTATAGCAGCTGTTGTTTATGGAATTTGGAGGTTTATGAAAAAATCATGAAAAGAATTTTTCTGTATTTAATTCTTTTATTTCTAGTTTTATATAGACCAGTTTCTCATATTGCATCGCATCATGAAACATATTTCTTGCGAACCTATAACACACGGTATGATGCCTTGAAGAAATTATATTACTCCTCACAATATGTAGTTCGGAAGAATCCTGTTATTATCCCTGACGAAACTATAGAAGCATTTGCAGCAGGTGCTTTTCTTCGTGGAATGAATCCAATACATATCATACATGATCATCCTCCTCTTGGAAAATATATACTTTCCTTTTCTATTCTTTTGTTTAATAACGAAAATACAATTATAATTTTTTTCTTCTTCATTTCTTTGGTAGGGATATTTTTAATTATGAAATCTATAATAAACAATAATTTGTACGCATTATTACCATGTGTAATTTTTGTAAACGAGCCATTAATGTTTTCAAAGATTGTTTACACGCCCATACCAGAAATTATTCAACTCCCATTCATATTGTTTACCGTATATTTTTTTTTGCAGATGATAAAAAGCAAGAAAAATACATATTTATGGGCAGTTTTGACTTCAATTTTTTTAGGGGGCGTTATCAGTACTAGATTTTTTGCGTTAGGGACAGTACTTTTACTTTCGCAAGTATTGTTTTTGGTTTACAAAAAGAATTACAGAATACTTTGTAAGTATTTTTTAACTTTGCCGCTTTCATGTGTTGTTTTACTTTTGTCTTATGCCAAGACGATTGAGGAGAGTAGTTCATTGATGAAGCCATTTGCTGTTCAAAAATATATACTTTCTTATCATTCGTCAAAGTTTATCAAGATGTTTACGGTGTGGGATTTATTATTCTTCAATAGGTGGCATACATGGTGGGGTGAGCAAAAAGTGATTTCAGATGTGAACTGGATTATTCTTTGGCCTATTTCTTCAGTGTTATCACTCTCTATTGTTGTGTTATCTGCTTTTAAAAAAATAAAAATTTTGCCACAGGAAGAAGTAATCCTTTTTTGGGTTATTCTGTATCTTTGTATGCTGTCAATTGGGTATGCATCTGTTAGATACTTTTTACCACTCATCCCATTTTTATATGTTCTTGCGTTATCTTTATTATATAGGTTACAAATAGTAAGGAGAATATTTTCTGTATGATAAAAAAATTTTTACCAGTCAGCATAATCATTATTGTCTGGCTTATATTATGTATACCTTTTTTCATTTACGGTAAGGTACCCTTTCCCTCTGATTATCAAGTTGCTAACTTTTCCCCTTGGAGCGCATATCCGAAATTTTATGGACCAGTTAAAAATGAATCAATGCCTGATGTTATTGGACAAATTTATCCTTGGAAAAAATTCACAATTGACGCAATTAAAGCTGGCACTATTCCGTTTTGGAACCCTTATAGTTTTTCTGGGACTCCCCATCTTGCAAACTATCAATCGGCGGTGTTATCTCCTTTTAACCTAGGGTTTATTCTATTGCCATTTGTCGATTGGTGGAGTTTTCTTATTGTTTTACAGCCATTTTTAGCAGGTATATTTATGTATATATATCTAAGATCTTTAAAGGTTGCACCTCCGGGAAGTCTAATTTCTTCACTTTCTTTTATGTTTTGTGGATTTATTACATCATGGATGGCTTATGGAACTTTAGGTTTTGCAATACTGTTTTTGCCATTAACGCTATATGCAATAGAGAAGTATAAAAATACAAGATGCTCACGATATTTACTTCTTCTATGTATTACTTTTCCACTATCATTTTTTAGCGGACATTTTCAGACGAGCACATATTTTTTAATTTTTACTTTTGCATATGTACTTTTTATATCTATTTCAAAAAAAGATTTAAAGCTTTTTCTATTTTTATTTCTTTCTATGTTCTTAGGATGGCTATTAATACTTCCGCAGCTGCTTCCCTCAGTAGAGTTTTACCTACAGACCATAAGAAGTACAATTATTCAAAAAACAGAAGCCATTCCCTGGGGATACCTTCCTACTTTTTTTGCTCCAGATTTTTTTGGAAATCCAGTAACAAGGAATGCATGGTTTGGACATTATGCAGAGTGGAACGGATACATAGGTTTAATTCCATTATTTTTTAGCTTTTACGCATTTTCATTATTTCGCAAACCTATCATTTTATTTTTTATAGGTGCTATTACCGTATCTTTTTTGTTTGCATACGATACCCCCTTGCTTGATGTTCTTATATTATTAAAAGTTCCAGTGCTTTCAACTAGTGCTGCATCCCGAGTCATAGTTTTGTTCTCTTTTTCAGCATGTGTTCTTGCTGGCTTTGGATTCAACAGATTATTTGCAGACTTAGAAAAAAAACAAATTAAAAAGATAGTTTTGGTCCTAGGAATTTTTGCGTCTTTGTTTTTTGTTTTATGGGTAATAGCCTTAAAGGGTGCATATGCACCAGGTCAATTTAAATCAGTTGCATTTTCAAATCTAAAATTTCCTAGCATGCTATTTACTAGTTTTGTAATAGGGATGTTTGTTGTTATTCTTACCAGGAAAAAAAGAATAATAGCAATTGTTATATGTTTTTTTGTGTTTTTGGTTGCACTTGAGATGTTACGATTTGCAACAAAATGGATGCCTTTCTCCGAAAGAGGTCATGTATACCCATCAGTTGCTGTTACAAAATTTTACCCAAATATTGAAGGGTATAATCGGGTATTTGGTAATTTTGGTGCAGAAGGATCATTGTATTATCATCTTCCTTCAGTTGAGGGGTATGATCCAGTCTATATTAGAAGATATGGACAGTTAATAGGATCATTGCAAGACGGGAAACTCTCAGAGTCCTATAGATCTGTAGTTGAGATGCCACTCGCTGGAAAGAATACTTTATTAGGAGCAAATCTGCTCGGAATAAAATATTTCATTCATAGAATATCTGATGGGCAAAATGTGTGGGAATTTCCTTTTTGGAAATATGATATTAAGTCTATTAAATTAATATATAAAGATTCATATTATGAAGTGTTAGAGAATACAAATGCTTTCCCCCGTGTATTTTTTGTAGAGAATACGGTAACTAAAAAAAATGCACAAGAAATTCTTTCTGAGATGTTTAAGAAAAATATAAATCTTAGGAAAACCGCTATAGTTGAGCAGGAATTGAAGCAAATAGATGATGGAAGTATTGGACGCGCGCAAATGCAGGTATACACACCGAATAAAATAAAAATACATACAGCAAACAAGAAATCCTCTTTTCTAGTTCTCACAGACCCATACTATCCGGGATGGGAGGCTTTTATTGACGGAAATAAAACGAAGATATACAGATCTGACTTTGCATTTAGGGGTGTAATCGTTCCTTCAGGAGAGCATATTATTGAGTTTGTGTATGTTCCATATAGTTTCTGGATAGGTGTATGTGGTGCAGGTTTAGGTATAATAGGTATTGTGGTGTTAACTTTCTTGAACAACAAAAAAGAAAAATGATATCTGTAATTATTATTTCATACAATGAGGAAGATGTTTTAGAAGATGCGCTGAAAAGTGTTTATGGGTTTGCGGATGAGATTATTCTAGTAGATTCAGGGTCAAGAGACAAAACATTAAATATAGCAAAACAATACCATGCACGTGTTGTTTTTCATAATTTTAAAGACTTCTCAGATCAAAGAAACTTTGGGTTTGAGCAGTCGAAAGGAGACTGGGTTTTTTATTTGGATTCAGATGAAAGAATTACTGACGCATTTAGAAAGGAAGTATTGCAAGTAATAGCTACATACGACAAATTACAGGGGAAAGCAGGCTATTATATTAAGAGGAAGACGTTTTACTTCGGGAAGGACTGGGGGTTTACTGATTCAGTTCAGCGTTTGTTTTACAGAAAAAAATTCATAAAGTGGTTTGGCGATGTTCATGAAACACCAAAGGTAAAAGGCGATTTTGGAATGTTACATGCTCCTATTCTCCACAAGACGCACAGAAATTTATCGCAAATGGTTGAAAAAACAAATAAATGGTCTGAGTATGAGGCTCATCTTCGGTTAGACTCAAATCATCCTTACATTTCATGGTGGCGTTTTCCAAGGGTTATGGTTCCGGTGTTCTTTAAGGCATATATAGGTAACAGAGGATATAAAAATGGTACGCTGGGGCTGATTGAGTCAATTTACCAAGCGTTTTCTATATTTATAACATACGCTAAATTATGGGAGCAACAGGTGAGGAAATGAAGATTATTTACCTATCCAACTTTTCATTTCTTTAAGTGTTAACTTTTTTCTTGAAAAGAAAAAAAGATAAATAATTTCAAGCAGTCCAAACGTTGACACAACAAGCATTGCGATAAACCAATTTCGTTGTTCTTGACGGGATGCTCGCCACAGACCAAATCCTTTCCAGATAATAGACCAAATGAGGAGAATAAATACTAAAAGTGGGTTGTCAAAGGGAATTAGTGGCATAAATGTATTATAAATGTAGCATAGTTTATAAGAACTTTCAAGTTTGTATTGAAAGGGGAAAGCTAAAATGGGTAAAATAGATATATGAAAATAGGAATTTACGATCCGTACCTTGATGATATAGGGGGTGGTGAGAAGTATATGCTCTCAATAGCAGAAGTTTTGTCTAGGGAGAATGATGTTTGTGTATTTTGGAATAATAAGGAAGACATGGACAGCGTTAAAAAGCGATTTTCTTTTGATCTGCACCGTGTAAGGCTTGAGAGAAATATATTTTTCAAAAATGTATCTTTTTGGGAGAGGTATGAAAAATCAAGGGAATATGACGTTATTTTTGTGCTCTCAGACGGGAGTATTCCTTTCGTCTCTTCTGAACTATATATCCATTTGCAAAGTCCTATGCCTCATATAAAGTTATCTATATTTTCTAAAATTAAAAAATCTCGAGTTAAAACTTTTTTTTGCAACTCTTATTATACAAAATCATTTATTGATAAAACGTACAATATCAATTCTAAAGTTATTTATCCTCCGGTTACCATTTTATCAAGTGAACAAAAAAAAGAAAATATTATTTTACACGTTGGGAGATTTAGGATCCTGGATACAGGTGATGAGGTAAAAGATTTTAAAAAACAATATTTATTGCTTCAAGTATTTAAGGATTTAGTAGATCAAGGTCTTTCTGGATGGGAGCTTGACATGGTTGTCTCTATACGGGATAAAGATATGGACAAATTTTATGAAATGATTCATGCATACAAAAAATATCCAATTAAATTTATCCTAAATAAGGGAAGCGATGAGTTGTGGAACTATTATTCGCGGGCAAAAATTTATTGGCACGCTTCAGGCTATGGAGAGGATTTAGCAAAAAACCCAGAATACGCAGAACATTTTGGAATATCTACTGTGGAGGCAATGGGTGCGGGAGTAGTGCCTGTTGTAATTTGTGCAGGAGGACAAAAGGAGATCGTGACGGATGGCGTGAACGGTTTTACCTGGTCATCTGTGGAAGAATTTAAGGAAAAGACAATGACGCTTATTAAATCAAGTAAATTGCTAGATCAAATGTCTTTAAAAGCAATTGCTAGGGCAAAGAGTTTTACATATGAATCATTTGCAGAAAAAATCTTAGAAATGGTTGACAGAAAATGAAGAAAAAAAAATTACTTTTACCATTTTTATTCATTTTTTCTACTGTAATAATTTTCTTTTACCCCTTTTTTATTCAAGGAAAACTTCCTATACCTGCAGATACTATTGTAGGGTTGTATTATCCGTTCCGGGATCTATATTCACAAACGAATCCGAATGGACTTCCTTATAAGAATTTTTTAGTGACTGATCCTGTACGTCAGCAGTACCCATGGAAGAATTTAGCTGTTTCGCTTCAAAAACAACTTCAAATTCCATTATGGAATCCATATGAAATGGCGGGAACGCCTTTGCTTGCAAATTTTCAGAGTAGTGCATACTATCCGTTAAATTTACTTTTATATATTTTTCCATTTTCAATATCATGGTCATTTTTTATTTTAATTCAGCCTCTTTTAGCTGGTACATTTCTTTACCTATATCTACGGAGTTTAAAGCTTGGGGAGGGTGGATGTTTGCTTGGGGCAATAATTTTTGCATACAGCGGGTTTAGTATTGCTTGGCTTGAATGGGGAGTAGTTTTACACACTGCATTATGGTTACCCTTGATACTTCTTGCAATAGATAAGGGGATCATACAAAAGGATAATAAGTGGAATGCTCTTTTTATTATATCTTTGTCAGCCAGTTTTTTTGCCGGGCATCTGCAAACATTTTTTTATATTTTTTTGTTTATGCTATTTTATTTTTTTGCAAAATTATTTTTACAAAAAAAGAAAACAAAAATTTTATTTTTATTAGTATTTGATCTGCTAGTCATGTGTGTTATTACATTTATTCAGTGGATGCCCACATTACAATTTATTCTTCTATCAAATAGAGCGCATGACCAATCATTTTTGCAGTCGGGATGGTTCATTCCATACCAGAATCTGGTGCAATTTATAGCACCTGATTTTTTCGGGAATCCTGCGACTTTAAATTATTTTGGGGTGTGGAATTATGGAGAATTTGTTGGATATGTAGGAATCGCATCATTCATTTTGGCGCTATATGCTATATTTTTCAGACGTGATAAGAAAACGTATTTTTTTGTCTCAGGTATAATTCTTTCATTGGTTTTTGCTATCCCAAATTTTATATCCCAACTTCCTTTCTATTTAAATATACCATTTCTCTCAACAGCTCAACCTACTAGGCTAATGTTTATCATAGATGTTTGTCTCTCTATTCTTGCGGCTTTAGGCTTGGATTTATTTATTAAAAAACGAACAAAAATATGGGTGCCTATAATAGTAGTAGGAGTTATTGTGACGTTACTTTGGGGGAGTGTATTTCTTGGGAAGGGGCTATATCTAAACATAGGAGACATACTAGTATCAAAAAATAATCTTAAATTGCCGACTCTTCTATTTTCTGTATCGGCGTTGATATTTTTAGGATACGAATTTATAAAAAATAGAAAGATTCGTTTCGTGTTATTAGTATTCATTTTTTTGATAGTAGTATTTGATCTATTTAGGTTTGGATGGAAATTTACGCCATTTTCTGATAAAAAATATCTATATCCTGAAGCAGGTGTAATAACTTACCTGCAAAACCAAAAAGGAATTTTTAGGATTGCAGTAACTGATAATAGAATTTTACCTCCAAATTTTTCAGTGGTCTACAAACTTTCTTCAATTGAAGGTTATGATCCGCTATACCTTTCAAATTATGCGACCTTTATTGCATCAAATGAAAGAGAGAACCATAGCATTACTCCCCCATTCGGATTTAATCGCATCATAACTCCAAGAAATCTTAACTCGGAAGCAATTGATTTTTTAAACGTTAAATATATTCTTTCACTAACAGATAATGACAATCCTAAATTTAAGAAAGTATATCAAAAAGGAGAAACAAGAGTTTATGAGAATAAAAACGTAATGAGTAGAACATTTTTTATAGAAGAATTAATATCTGTTAAAACACAAGAAGAAATTGCTAAAAAAATACACATGGTTGATTTAAGGAAAGTAGCGATTAAAAAAGATGCTACAAGTGGTACACAGAAGTATAGTATCGGAAAAGCTCAGATGTTGACGTATTCGCCAAACAAGATAGTGATAAAAACGAGTAATAACGGAACGGGTTTTTTAGTTCTATCAGACGTATACTATCCGAGTTTCCATGCTACAATTGATTCTGCAGAGGTAGATATACATGAGATAAACATCGCGTTTAGAGGGATAGTTGTCCCTTCAGGAGAACATGTAGTAGAATTTAAACCTGCCATGTTTTAAAAAATATGAATAAAAAAATTGAAGTAATAATCCCGAATTATAACGGGCTTGAATTAATAAAAAAAAACATCCCCAAACTCCTTCAGGTTTTAAGTGTGTATCCAAACGTGTCAATCACTATTGTTGATGATGGATCTAAAATTGAAGAACAAGAACTATTATCTGAGTATGTTAAAAAAATTAATACCAATAGTAAGATACCAATAAAACTTATGCTTTTCCATGAAAATTTAGGGTTTTCATCAAATGTAAATAGGGCAGCTCTCATATCCACTTCTGATGTGCTTGTTTTACTCAATACGGATGTGTATCCTCGTAAGAATTTTTTAGATTCTGTACTGCCACATTTTAAAGATGATTTAATATTTGGAGTAGGTTGTATGGATGAAAGCATAGAGGATAAAACCATCTTGAGGGGGAGAGGAATCGGAGAGTGGAAAAGCGGATTTATTCTCCATAGAAAAGGTGAAGTTGATAAGACCGATACATTTTGGGTTTCTGGTGGGAGTAGTGCATTTAGGACTGATTTGTTTAAGATGTTCGGAGGATTTGATCCATTATTCAACCCTTTTTATTGGGAAGATATAGACCTGTCTTACAGGGCGCAGAAAGCCGGCTATAAGGTTTTATTTGAGCCTATGAGTGTTGTTGTGCATGTTCACAAAAAAGGATCTATTAAAAAACACTATAAGGATGACACAATAAAATCCTATGCAATGAGGAATCAATTTACTATAGTTTGGAAAAATATTACTGACATGGATCTGATTTTTTCTCATTTACTATTTTTACCTCTTCATCTTTCTCGTGCAATAGTAAGACGTGATAAGATTTTTTTGAAAGGGTTTTTTCTTGCTATTCTGAGGCTTCCTGATATAATGAACCATCGAAAAATTCAAAAAAAACAATTTGTTTTGAAAGATAAAGATGTTTTGCATTTAAAAAAATGAAGCTTACTGTAATAATTCCCGCATATAATGAAGAAAAAACTATTTCAGAAATACTTCGTAGGGTAGTAGAAGTGTCATTGGGAGATGTCGGAAAGGAGATAATTATTGTAGATGATGGTTCGCGTGATAAAACCTCTTCTTTGGTCTCTGAATTTGTTAAAAAAAATTCAAATGCCCAACTGATCGTGCACAAAAAAAATAAAGGAAAAGGCGCAGCTGTTATTAGTGGAATCAGAAATGCGACAGGAGACATTCTTATTATTCAGGATGCTGATTTGGAATATAATCCTCAAGATATTCCAAGACTTATTGAACCTATCGTAAAAAAGAAATTCAGAGTAGTCTATGGCACAAGACTTAGAAATGCTCCGGTACTGTTTGGCAAGAACAAGACACCGCTTATTATCCATTATTTTGGGAACAAGCTATTAAGCCTTATTACGTCAATTCTTTATGGTGCACATATTACTGATATGGAGACATGCTATAAAGCATTTGATAAAACTGTATTACAGGGGGTAAGATTAAGGTCAAGATCATTTAATTTTGAGCCAGAGATAACGGCAAAAATTTTAAAAAAGAGAATAAAAATACATGAAATTGATATAAAGACAAAGCCGAGAGGTTGGAGTGAAGGCAAAAAACTTCATACTATAAGAGATGGAAGTATTGCGCTCTGGACATTACTGAAATACAGGTTTGCAAACTAGCAAGCTTTTTTTGGTACAATAACATAGGTAGTTATTATATCAATATGTTTTTATCTCCTTTGGGTTTCCCGTTTTGGTTATACGCATTTTACTTCATATTCGTTATTTTTCTTTCATTTTCGGTGCCAGGTGTAGTTTTACTTGAGAGGTTCAAATTAGGAAAGTTTCAAGCTTTTGTTTTAGGTACCATGCTTGGTCTTGTGTTATGGATATGGCAAGGGTTTATCTTTGGATATTTGGGCATACGTTTTATGACCTATGTGTATATTCTTATATTTTTACTTATTTGGTTATACAGAATCGCACTAAAAAGAAAAAAAAGTAACTTACGAAGATCACTGCTTGATAAGTGGATTGTGACCGTATTACTATTGGGGGTATTAGTACAATCCTCAGCGGTTTGGTTTACTGGGATTTTGGTATCTGGGGGTGTATACTTTTGCTGCGGAAATATATCTGATAGTCTCTACCATATTGCACTTACGAATCAACTTATAAAATCTATTCCCCCTTATGAGCCGGGGATGAATGGCATATTAGTTCATAACTATCATTACCTTTCAAGTCTGGTTGTAGCGGAATTAGTAAGAATTTATAAACTTCCTCTTGTAGCAACGGATTATCAGTTTATGACAGTGTTTGTGTCTTTATTTTTGGGACTGACCGCAATATCTTTTAGTAAGAGTCTTAATTTGTCAAGAAGTTTTATTTTATGGCTTTTATTTTTTCTTTACTTTGGCGGTGATTTTATTTACCTTTTTTTATTTGCCTTAGGAAAGGGTCTCTCGTTTAGTATGGGGTCACTTGAGGACGGTTCTATATTTCTTGTTAATTTACCTAGAGCTTATGCTATTATCGTATTATTTTCAATTCTGAGTCTACTTGTATTGTGGATTAAAAAAAGAAGAGTTATTGAAGGCGTTTTTATTGGACTGATGATCAGTGTGCTTATTGGGTTGAAAGTATACGTAGGTTTGTTTGCGCTTACTGGTACAGTTTTTCTGACGGTTTACCTGCTGTATAAAAAGCAGTTGGAGATTTTATCTATCCTGATAGTGGGCATATTAGGTTCACTCATATTTTATTTACCAGTCAATAGTGGAGCAGGCGGACTATATTACACAGGATTTTGGTTATTTGAAAATTTTATCTCACAGCCGCAATTTGGACTTATTAGATTGGAACTTGCTCGTACTATATATCAACAACACAATAATGTAATAAGACTAATTCAGTACGAGGGAATATACATTTTTATTTATGTTTTTTGTATTTTTGGAAGTAAAGTTTTTGCTTTTTTTCAGACAAAAAAATCATTATCACAAATTCCTCTTCCAATTCACATTTTTTTAATTTCTGGGCTTATAAGCTCATGTATATTGGGGTTCTTTTATCAGCAGAATTCAGGAGGGTCAAATTCGTTTAACTTTATCGCAAACGTATTTATTATAAGTTCCATATATGCAGCCCTCGCTGTTTCGTTTTGGGTTAAGAAATTTAAAAACCCGATATTAATAACGGCATTTATTATCAGTATAGTATTGATTATTATTCCAAGAGTGATAAACCAGGTATACGCAAATGTTGTGTGGATAGGCGCACAAAAAGGATTTTATATTTCAAATCGTCAATTAATCCTTCTTTCAGCTTTAAACAGGATTAGTAACAAAAACTCATTAGTTTTGGTACATTCTGATTTTTCAGAACAGGATAGAACAACTCCCGTAACAAGCTTTATTTCTGATCGTCCAATGTATTTGTCCGGCGAAGGAATATTGGTTAGTCATAATATACCTATTGAAAGAAGAGAAAGCCTAAAAAAAACAATATTTACTAGTGGTAATGATTTTAAAGTTGGAAAGATTATAAAACGCGAAAATATTAAATTTATCCTGTTATCGCAAGACGCAGATTTCGTGTCTACAAGAAGCTCCGAGTATCTAGATGTAAGAATAAAAAATGAATATGGGAGATTAGTTCAAGTTTCAGAGCATAAATTAATTAAATTTCTTGATAGAATGAGTAAGGAGAAGGTTAAATGAAGAATTTTAAAAATACATTTTTACTTATTGCCATAGTTGCCCTTGCGCTCTTTTTGCGTATATATCTTCTTGGTGCAGTTCCTTCTGGGCTAACGAATGACGAAGCTGATATTGGTTACGATGCATACGCTATTCTTATGACGGGTAGTGACCAGTGGGGTCATTTCTTACCAATAACTTCATTTATGGGATTCGGGGACTATCGTTTACCACTGTATACTTATTTGGTAATCCCTTTTGTTAAAGTATTTAACTTAAATTCTTTTTCTGTAAGAATTCCATCTGCTCTTTTTGGTGGTGTTTCAGTTGTTCTTATATACTTATTAACAAAGAGAATTTTGTTAAAAACTACTATAAATAGGGAGGCAGCTGGACTACTTACGGCACTTTTATTTGCGTTATCACCCTGGTCTATTGGTTTATCCAGGATAGGTATAGAATCGAATGTTGCGATTGCATTTATGCTCTCGTCTCTTCTCTTGCTCATTCACGCGTTTTATAAGAAAAAATTACTTTTCATATCAGCAATATTTTTTGCCCTTACAATATATACATACACCTCCTATTCTCTTTTTACTCCGATGGTGATCGCAGTAAGTGCACTTTTCTTTAAGAATGAGTTTATGAAAATAAAAAAAACAGCGATTTTATCTCTAGTGTTGTTTGCAGTACTTTTGATACCTTTGTTTATTTTTAAATCTACCGCTGGAGTGCGGGCGTCACAGATAAGCTTTGTAAACAGCCAAGATAATATTGGACTTCTTACGAACCTAAATGATAGAAGAGGAAGTTGTGTGGAAGCATTTCCTTCGGTGCTTTGTAAAATAACAGAAAATAAACAGGTTTTATTTGTTAACACATTTGTAAGAAATTATTTGAATCATTTTTCAGCGAATTTTTTATATCTTAACGGAACAACAACTCAATACTCAATCCTGCCTCAAAGGGGACTTTTCTATATCATAGAGATAATATTTTTACTTTGTGGGGTAATGTATGTACTAAGATATAAAAACAAGAGCATACTATTTATTGCAGTATTATTGTTGATTTCACCCATTCCTGATGCATTGACGGGAGACGGTCATTATTCCAGAGCATCTGAAATGATTCCTTTTCTGCTAATTTTAGAAGGAATCGGATGCATATATTTATGGAGTCTGTTACGTTTTTCTCAGAGCATGGTTAGATTTTTTTCAAGATCACTTATAGTTTTGTTAGTACTATATTCGTTTACATCATTTATTACTTCCTACTTTTCATATTTTCCTAAGCACTACTCCTTATATTCGCAATTTGGCTATGAAGAATGGGCAAAATTAGTAAAACAAAAAAAGGAGCAGTACGACTTAATATATCTATCAAGGTATGGAAATGACACAAAGCAGTATATTTATTATTTGTTTTATACAAAATATTCACCCAGAGAATTTCAGAAGAAAAAAGGTATTACATACGCACATTCAGATAAGGGGTGGATATCAGTTGACAAAATAAGTAATATTTTTTTTGTTGACAGAATACCATCTGAAAAAAAATTAACTGAGATTCAATACAAGAAAGTTTTGCTAGTTACTCACCCCTCAGAGTTACCTGCTGATTTTCCATTTAAAAATATGGAAGTAGTAAGAGATAAAAAGGGAGACGAAGTATTTGTATTTGTTACCATGAAATCTCTACTTGAATATTATCATGATCAAGCAGTAAAACAGTAGTAGTAGTGAATGAAAAGACCACACAACAATTTTATTTTATTTCTTATTATTCTTTTGGGAGTCATTCTAAGAGTTATATTTTTATCGTCTTCTCCCCCTAGTCTCAACATAGATGAGGCAGCGCTTGGTTACAATGCATACTCAATTCTTAAAACTGGAGCAGATGAACATGGAAAGTTCTTCCCTTTAGTCTTTGAATCTTTTGGAGATTGGAAGCTCCCTGTGTATTCTTACATTGCCATAATTCCCATTTATATATTCAATCTCTCCGAATTTTCTGTAAGACTTCCAAGTATTGTATCAGGAGTGATAGATATAATATTAATCTACTTGCTTGCACTCAAATTTTTTAAACAGAAAAGTATTGCTCTTTTTAGTGCATTCTTTTTTGCGGTCTCGCCATGGAGTATCTATTTCTCAAGAGCAGCTTATGAAGTGAACCTTGCTACCACATTTTTCCTAGGTGGTTTGCTCCTCTATTTTTACGCTTTAAATAATAGTTCTAAGCGTTTTGTTCTTCCTATTGCAATAATATTTTTTGGGCTTTCAATGTTCACCTATCATGCATTTATTATTTTTATGCCTCTGTTTTGCGTTTTTTTAGCACTCTATTATAGGAAGGTTTTGATTGGGAGATACTATTTTATTAGCATAGCTATATTTGCTGTCTTCTGTCTATTATCCGCTTATGTGAATCTTACTTCTAGCAATAAAAAATTTACAACAACGACTGTCTTTACAAGTAAAAATGTGTTGTATGAAAGAGTGAACAATTTAAGAGGGGATAAATCAGTTGAGAATCCCCTTCTCAAAAAACTTCACAGCCGTTACTTAGGAATTCCATATCATATTGGACAGAATTATTTACTCTCTTTTTCGCCATCATTCCTCTTTGATAAGGGTGGTGAGAAGCTGGTTCATAACCTCAATGGATTTGGGAATCTATACATATTTGACGCGTTGCTGTTGGCGTTAGGGTTTATAGGCATTTGTTATATGCGGGAACGATTTGGAATTTTTCTTTTTATGTGGTTAATTATCGCTCCTATTCCGAATGCATTGACGCTAGACTCTCCAAATTCAACACGATTATTTACACTCCTGCCCGTACTTATTCTTTTAGAAGCATACGGGGCATACATGATTCTTAAGGTATTTGGAAAGGGGATAAAAAAAGTTATTCTTATACTGCTCATTTTACTGTATATCCTTAACTTTATATTCTTCCTTGATTCATATTTTATTCATTTTGCGGTGCAGCGTGCTAAATTTTGGCATTATGGGTTTATGGAGGTTGTTGAGATATCAAATATGCACCCTGACTCAAGCATCATTATGCAGGGATTATACGACTTCCCTTATATATACATTCTCTTTTATAATAGATATGATCCAAAGCTTTTTAGGGAGAATGTTGTTTACTACCCAGCAAATAATGAAGGTTTTAGATATGTTAAAAGTTTTGGGAGGTATAGATTTGTTCATGCGCTATCTGGAATAGAAGAGCAGGATGGGGTTTTATATTTTGATAATCAGAACTTTCATTATTTTGATAAAATTATAAAGCTTCCTAACGGTGATCCGATATATAGATATTATTTTAAACATGATAAACATTAAAAAAGAAATAGGTATTTTATGTGTCATTCTTATTATAGCGCTTGGCTTACGTTTCTATAATTTGGCAGATAATCCACCCTCATTAACATGGGATGAGGTCTCTTGGGGATATAATGCATATACACTCGGTCAAACAGGAAGAGATGAATTTGGTGTTTTTCTTCCATTTACATTTCTTGAGTCCTTTGGTGATTTTAAGCCGCCGTTATATGCGTATTTATCCATATTGCCGATAAAAATATTTGGAATGAATGAGTTTTCTACTCGTTTTGTCTCTGCATTGTTTGGATCAATATCAGTACTATTAGTATATTTTTTGACGTTACAAATATTTTACAAATCAAAAGACAAAAAATTTTTAGGAATCTTTGCAGCATTGCTTTTGGCAATTTCTCCATGGCACATACTCTTATCGCGTGCTGCTTTTGAGGCGAATGTGGCATCGTTCTTTATAATATTTGGGGTATTTTTATATCTTTACTCAACGAGAAGCAGTATTAAATTTTGGTTTTTTCTGATCTCTTGCTTATCATTTGTTGCTGCTCTATATACATTTAATACTTCGCGAGTATTTCTTCCTATTTTTGTACCTCTTTTGTTCATATTCCGATTTAAAACTTTACTGTCAAATTACAGAATGGTGGGACTAGCCATTTTCCCATCAATTTTATTATCTATTCCTCTTTTTTTGTTTCTTATAACTCCACAGGCTAAATTGAGATATGAAGAGGTAAATATTTTTTCAGATATTAAAGTTATTGAGAGGGTGAATCAGGAAATACTAAACGACAATAATTCTATTTTCTCTAAAATAATCCATAATAGAAGGCTAACATATGGGGTAGAGTATGTTAAACATTATTTAGATAATCTTGATCCAGGCTTCCTATTTATAAAAGGAGATGGTAACCCAAAATTCTCAATACAGGATATCGGACAGCTGTATATATGGGAATTGCCATTTTTAATTTTAGGAGCATTTATGCTCGTGAGAAGGCGTGAAGGGTATTGGTATATTTTACCGATATGGGTTCTGATTGGAATTATTCCTGCCGCAACAGCAAGGGAAACACCGCATGCGCTACGGATAGAAACTACACTTCCCGCTTTTCAGATTGTAACTGCTTATGGGTTAGTATTGGCTTATCGTTATATTTATGAAAAGGTAAAGAACAAGAAATTGTTACTGTTAATGATTGGTCTATTTAGCATAATCTGTATATCAGTATTCACATATTTTATTCATACTTATTTTGTTCATTATCCAAAAGTATATGCTGGTGAATGGCAATATGGATATAAAGAAGCTATTAATTTTTCAGAGTCTCAAAAGAGTAAATATAAAAAAATATTTATCACTGAAGACTTAGGAAGACCTTATATTTATGTTTTGTTTTATGGTAAGTATGATCCAAGTACTCTTAAAAAAGCAGAAATTACGCGTGAAGCTCTTGGCTTTGTGCATGTAAATAAATTTGATAAGTACAATTTTGCAAAAGAGTTACCTTATGGTGAGGACGACGTGTTGTATATTAGCTCACCACACAAAGTTCCAGATGGAGCACATAAAATTAAGAATTTTAAGCTCCCGAATGGAACGACCGTGCTTGTTGCGTATGAAAAATAAATACATGAAACCAAAAATTTACTCAATTATTGGTTTCATACTTATTATATGTATAACAGTTTTTCTTAGGGTATATTTACTTGGAAAAGTCCCATCTTCTCCAGATTGGGATGAGGTTGCGCTTGGGTATAACGCTTACTCAATACTTGAGACAGGAAGAGACGAATATGGTAAATTTATACCCGTTGTTCTTCAGTCATTTGATGATTACAAGCCTGCTCTTTACGCATATCTGATTATTCCGTTCATTAAAATATTCGGTTTATCTGTTGTTGCTGTACGACTCCCAGCAATAATTTTTGGCGTGATAAGTATTATCGCAATATTTTTTATTATGAAGGAGTTATTTAAAAAGCCTATCAAAATAGAAAAATTTACTATCTCAAATAGCTACATTGCCCTGCTTACGACTTTTTTTGTCGCATTGTCTCCCTGGCACATTCAGTTTTCAAGGATAGCATTTGAGGCAGGGGTTGGGTTATCTATTAACTTGCTCGCAATTCTCTTTTTCCTTAAAGGCTTAAGAAACAAGTATTTTTTAGCTGTTTCTTTTGTGTTTGGGGCAATAAATATATATGTTTATCAAAGCGAAAAAGTATATGTTCCATTATTATTCTTAGTCCTTTTCAGTGTGTTTTGGAAAAGTATTCAAAAGATTTCAAAAAAATGGATTTTTCTTTCATTTATCCTAGCGTTACTTGTTGCCTCGCCTATGATATTTTACATATTAACAAACCCTAACGCTCTGTCTCGTGCAAAGGGAGTAAGTGTGTTTACTGATACGACAAGGTTATTGTCTTCAAATACAGATAAAATGAAAAGGAACGTGGAGAACGGAGATGTTTTAGGACAAATAATTGATAACAGGCGAATAGATTATGTAAAAGCATTTGCATCAGGATATCTTTCTCATTTTCAGCCAAATTGGCTGTTCTATCAGGGTGATGTGGCAAGACATCACGCTCCGTTTATGGGGAATTTATATTTGTTTACCCTGCCATTTATATTATTGGGTATATATGTATTACTGTTTTCTGATATTGACAAGAAAACAAAATATTTTATTATTCTGTATGGAATAATCGCTCCTATACCTGCTTCAATTACAATTGATGTTCCGCATGCTGTGAGAACAATAAACTTTATTCCAATGTATGATGTGTTAGCGTCTCTTGGAATTTTATTTTTTATATATTACTGTTTAAGTAAGAAAATATATTTAAAACTTCCTTTGATAATTATATTTTTACTTATAGTATTTTTGAATGTATCCTATTATTTGAACCAGTATTTTGTTCAGCAGAATTTTTATAACTCTGAATATTGGCAATATGGATGGGAAGAGGCAGTTTTATATACAGAGAAAGAGGCTAAAAACTTTAATCAGGTAGTAGTCACGAATCAGGCACCACTAGACCAGTCTTACATGTTCTTTTTGTTTTATACTAAGTATGATCCGCGCAAATATTTAAATTCGGGTGGAACGAAGGGTGGAAGCTTTGATATGCAGCACAAAGCGTTTGACAAATACACGTTTAGACCAATTAAGTGGGATGAAGATAAGTTACTAAAAAATACGTTATTTGTTGGAAGACCAGAGGATTTACCTGTTAACTTTGCTAAAACAGTGTATTATGAAAATGGAGAACCAGCTATAATTGTTTCTAGAACACATGAATAATATAAAGATATTTATTGGAAAAAATAAGCTTCAGTTACTAATTCTATCCGTAATTATTTTAATAGCCCTTTATTTGCGTATGGGGGGAGTACTTTCAAAGTCATTCGCATATACATATGATGTTGGTCGTGATCTTATTCAGGTACAAAAAATTGTAGGTGATCATAAGATTCCGCTTATTGGTCAAACTACAGGTTTGGGAGGACTATACTATGGACCCTGGTGGTATTATATCCTTACTCCTCCTTTTGTGATTTCTCAGGGTAACCCTCAGGGGATTGTATTGTTCATGGTTTTAACTGGAGTTGCGGCTATTATTTGTGGATATTTTTTTGGTCGTAAGATCTCAGATAAGTGGCTTGGAGTAATAATTGCTGCACTACTAGGTCTATCATATGCTATGGTTGGTTTATCTAGCCAAATATGGAATCCAAATATCGCGCCACTAGTGTTGCTTATTCTTTTTCTTATTATTCCGCTCACAGGACGCAAGAAGAATAATTTTTTAAAAAATATTTGGATAGGTATACTATTAGGGTTATTATTAGATGCGGAGATAGTATTTGGAGTACTGATTATTATATCAATTATTTTATTCCTTTTCTTTCTTGAGAAAAGAAGATTTTTTACATTTCAATCCATGGGGATTTTGCTCGGGATTTTTATCATGTTGTTACCTCGGGTAGTATTTGAGCTGAGACACGATTTTATAATGACAAGGTCGCTTTTTACGCAGCATAGCAGTGAACAGAAAATTTTTGAACCATTCCATTTATTTGATGTAGCACCTGACCGCTCAATTACATTTTTAAATCAATTTTCTGACACCTTTGGTTTAAGTAACATTGTAAGTATTTTAATACTAATAGCTTGTTTTTTAACTTTGTTTTTACTTAGAAAAACCATACAAAAAAAGGAAAAAGGGGTAATCGTATTATGTTTTTTTATTATTACGACATTCTTTCTTGGTAGTGCTGTTTTTGCAAGAGCAGTATGGGGGCATTATTTGGTTGCTTTACCAGTTGTATATATAGTTTTTGTATCGCTCTCGTCTTATGTACTTGCAAGAAGGCATAGGATTGTGGGAGTAGGTATAATCATTCTGATTTGTTTTGCCTCAGTTAGAGTGCCAGTAATAATAGAAAGTATAAAAAACCCATATTGGGAAGGAAACGCTGCTGTTTACAGGAATCAAGAGGCAGTAATTGATTTCATATATAAAAATGCAAATAATAAACCATTTAACTATATTGCTTATACTCCAGTAGTTCATGATTTTACTTACCAATATTTATTTTCATGGTACGGAAAGAAAACCTATGGATATACTCCACGTCAAAAAAGAGCTGATCTATTCTATGTTATTATTGAGCCTGATTTTGGTAATGAATATAGGATTACTGATTGGCTTAAGATTCGGGAAAAAGACGGGAAAATCCTAGAGGAGAAGATTATAAAAGGTGGTATTAAGGTACAGATGCGAAATCACTAGTATACTTTCAGCCTTTCAAGAATAAACTTATCCAGTGAAAATGATGATGTTAATTTTTGATTTTTTGTCCATCTAGTAATAAGATCATCAAATACATCTTCAGGATTAACCCGTGTCCAATTATCTTTGTTAAGTTGTCCTCTATGTTTATCTAAATCAACAATGTTGTGACCGAAGAAAGTTCCGATTACCACGTTTTTGTCTATTGATGCCGATGTATTTCCGATTATGCCAATTGGGTATCCCTCAGTATCTGTTGCCCCAGATGCATATAAATAAAGAGAAAGCGCGTAAGTATCCCCCGAGGTCTTCCATTTATAGTCATAGAGAGCAAATTTTCTACCTGGATATTTTTGTGTTATCAGAGAAGACGCAGATTTTACTTCATCGTTTAATAAATTTGTCCCAAAGATAAATTGTCTTGCATTTACAAAATCAAAAAAGAGTATAAGTGAAAAAATTGAAAAAAATAAAAATGCTGTAATATGCTTGCTTGTTTTTTTGTGGGTTATTTTATTGGCAGCATACTGAATAAAGATTGATATTTGAAGAAGTGTCCATGCAGATATTAAGAAAATAAGCGGTGCCGTGTAAATTAAATACCCCTCAAACCGTTCTCCTCGATAGTACCTGATTATTATAAGAAAAATACCTAAAATAAAGCCAGTTAGGAATATCTCATATGGCATTTTTTTTGTTATGAGTCTGTAGGTAAATGCTATTCCTGAAGCCCCCATTATGATAACTGCCATTGGCTTATTTCCTCCAACTACATTAGACCAATAATCAGGAAGAAAGTAATAGAGGTAAATCTTCCAACTATTTGCTACATAGATCCTGTATTGACCAATTAGCATATAGTCTAAAAGGTTTCTTAGGTTTGCAAAATTCTGATGCGCGTCCCAGTAAAGAAGTGGTAATGTAGGTATGATAAACCCAAGTATTCCAAAACCCACAGCTAACAATTTATGGAGTAAAGACGTTTTTGGAATTGTGAGCAGTGCTACAATAAATAGAAGTAAGTTAAGTGCCTGATAATGCATTGAAATTGCAATTCCAGTACTTATGCCCATAAGAAATGCATATTGAAAACCTTTCCTTTGTATATAAAGGATAAAAAAGAGAAGCAGAAAAATGCAAGATACTCCGACAAATCCATGTTGACTTAAAAAGGTTGATCGAGCAATAAATTGAGGAGAAAAAGCAACTAGAAGACCTAAGATAATTGACATTTTTTTCCCACCTACTAAATATCCTATATATGTCATCACCATGACTATTAATACTCCAATCATGCAGGTTATTATCCATGGTGCTTCAAATGTAAAAGGGGCTAAAAAGTAAGTACTTATGTTATACCAATAAAAAAGAGGACCAAAGACAAAAGGACCAGCTGATGAGAATGAAGCAAAAAGGGGTAATTCGCCACGATCTAACGCCACAAGTGCTATCATCGCGTCTCTTCCGCTATCTCCGCCAGTTCCTATCCTTTCCTGAAAGTTGTAAACGCGAAAAATAATTGCTAGTGTCAGGATTATAAAAATTGCCAGAAAATAACTATGTGTTGAAAGAAATCTTTTTATTGATTTTATATCTTATTATTATCATAGTTATAATTAGTAGTAAACTATTACTTTTGTTGGAACTTACTTTTGTTATAATGTTTGCAGTAGTAGAGCATATTAGAGTTTATGAACCACAAAGCTAACCATTCGCACATAATAGAGCAAGTTCCTTTGGACTATTACCAAAAGGGAGTAAAGAATAATGCGCTACAAAGAGCTTGGCACACAAGAAAACTTGATATTGTTATATCCTCAGTTAAAAAATACCCAAAAACAATTTTAGATGTCGGGTGTGCTTCGGGGTGGTTTTTATCTAGGGTCCATAAGCAGTTCCCAAAGGCAAAATGTGTAGGTGTGGATATATACAAAGACGCGATTTTATACGGTAAAAAAAAGTATCCTCGTATTACTTTTCGTACATCAGATGCACATACGCTTCCGTTCAAGGAAAATACATTTGATTTGATTATATGTACGGAAGTATTAGAGCACGTTGACGATCCGTTAATGGCACTAAAGGAAATAAGAAGAGTTCTTAAGGATGACGGTCAAGCAATTATAGAACTTGATTCTGGAAGTGCTCTTTTTTCTGTTGTTTGGTTCCTTTGGGGATTAAGTCAGGGAAGGGTATGGAATCATTCACACATACATTCATTTAATGTTCAAAAGCTCGAACGGATGTTAAAAAAGTGTGGGTTTACAATTGAGAGTAAAAAGCGTTTTAATTTAGGAATGGCAATGGTTTTTTCTGCAAGGAAACATGATTAACTTTGTTAAAGCACATTCCTTCTTGATACTTCTATTTCTGATAACAATTTTCGGTTCATTCCCTCGTGCAATTGAACTTTTATCTGGAAACTACCTATTCGGGTTTGATCAAGGGCTGTTTTATGAAGCAGTATATAAGATTGTAGTATTACATCAGCCGACGCTTATAGGAGCAGAGGTTGGTGGAATAGGTGGATTTTTCCAAGGTCCAGGATGGTATTACCTTTTGTCTTTCTTTTTTATAGCATTCAATGGAGATCCATACGGTGCGATGGTTCTTATGTTTTTATTAGGTGTTTTATCTATAGTTCTTGCCGGACTATTGTTTTATAAGCAAAATGGTATAGTTTTTGCCTTGATTTTTTCATTTTTAATAGCTCTTTCTCCCGGAATTATTTCTCAGTCCAGATTTTTTTGGCCACCATTTGTTATTACCCCTCTTACAATTTTATTTATATTTGCAATACAAAGCACTTATAGTCACAAAAAATACTATTTACCTTTAGCGTTTTTTTTACTAGGTATTATGACTCACTTCGAGATAGCTACAGGAGGGTCACTGCTACTTTCAACTATAATTACTCTTTTTTTCGTACGACCAAAAAACGTTATATCAGCTAGGATAATCGGTATAACCTTTATAGCATTTTTTGTAACTCAACTTCCAATTGTGCTGTTTGATTTACGTCACAATTTTATTGGAACAAAGGGACTACTGAAGTTTCTAACCATAGGATCATCTACGCATACTACATATTCGTTCTCAAACCATATAGATATGTATAAGGATGTCTTACTGATCGTAACAGGTAATTGGCAGCTTGCCTTACTTTGTTTAGCGCTTATTGTATATAGTACATTAAGGATTTTAAGAAAAAAAACAAAAACGCAAGAAAAAAAAATCATCCTTTTTATAATTTTGTGCCCTACTGTTCTTTTTATGTTATTCCTTCCATTAAAAGCTACGCTTTGGTCTTGGTGGTTTCTTGAATTGCCAGTGTTTCTCTGTTTTCTTTTATCGAGTTCATTTATTTATGCCTTTAGACAAAAAAAGATAAAAATTTTTGCTTTTTTAATTTTATTGTTACTATTTATATCATCTTCGTATCAAACGTACTCTTGGTATAAAAATGACTTTTTAGATTATGGTGGAACTGCAAAAATAAGGGGAAAAATTGACGCGATTGACTATATATTTAAAGACGCAAAAAGAAAAAATTTTGGCTTATTAGTTTTTAGCCCCCCTGTATATACTTACCCATATGATTATCTTATAAAATGGTACGCAGCAAAAAAATATAATTTTTATCCAAAACAAAAAATAACAAATGAGTTTTACTTATTAATTGAGCCCGATCCTGAAAAGCCATGGTCTTACAAGGGGTGGATTGACACTGTGATTAAAAAAGGTAAGGTAGTTAAAACAATAACTCTTCCCAGTGGGTTTATCATCCAAAAAAGAATAACAGAGTAAGGTATAATGACATTACATGAAAAAAATATCTATTGCACTTGCAACATATAACGAAAAAGATAATATTTCAAGATGTCTAAGATCCGTTCAAGATTGGGCTGATGAGATAGTGATAGTTGATGGTACCTCAAATGATGGCACTCCCGATATTGCAGAATCATATGGAGCAAGAATAATTACAAAACCAAATAATAAAAATTTTCATATAAATAAACAGATAGCAATAGACGAATGCAGAGCACAGTGGATATTGCAACTTGATGCTGATGAAGTAGTGAGTACTGGACTGAGACGTGAGATTGACGGGCTTATAGCGTCTAATTCTGAGCAGAATGGATATTGGATACCTAGAAAAAATTGGTTTCTTGGAAGGTTTTTGACTAAGGGCGGACAGTACCCTGACTATACTCTTCGTCTATACAGAAATGGTAAAGGTAAGTTACCGCAAAAGGATGTACATGAGCAGGCTATTGTTGAGGGTGAGATTGGATTCTTAAAAGAAGATTTGCTTCATTATCCGTATAAGGATTTTAGAGCATATTTGAAGAAGTGGCAGCGTTATAATATTTTTGCTGCTGACATTTTGGCTAAAGAGCTAAAAAATAAACCAGCAATTGAGCACATAAAAATATTTTTGCTTGAACTCTTATTTAAACCGCTCTGGTGGTTTGTATGGACGTACGGTAGGCATAAGGGGTTTGTTGACGGTTGGCAAGGGTTTGTTTTTTCTCTTTTCTCCTCATTACGATTTCCTGTATCATATATAGAATATTTACGTTTTAAGGTATAATAAATATATGAAAGTACTAGTAGCTGGAGGGGGAGGATATATAGGAAGCTTTATGGTAAAAGCTCTGTGTGATCGTAATGACTCAGTTTTTGTTGTCGACAATTTTTTAAAGGGTTACTACGAATCTGTTGACAGACGAGCAAAAATCATTGAAGGAAATTTGATGGATGGAGCATTTGTCTCTGAGGCGATAAAAAGTATTGGTGATATTGATGTAGTTATAAATTTTGCAGGGTTAATTGAGGTGGGACAGTCAGTGAAAGAACCTGGGCTTTATTTTAATACCAATATTTTAATAGCCTTGAACTTGTTGGAGAACATAAAAAATACCAAGACTAAATTTATTTTTTCATCAACTGCTGCTGTTTATGGTACCCCTGAGACCGTACCAATTCCAGAAAATCACATAAAAAACCCTACAAACCCATATGGGGAAAGTAAGCTTATGATTGAAAAAATTTTACACTGGTATAATAAAACGTATGGACTATCCTTTACAGCATTGCGATATTTTAACGCTTCAGGCGCAGCGCTTGATGGTAGCATGGGGGAAAAACACAATCCAGAAAGTCATCTAATTCCTGTGGCAATAAAAGCACTTTTAGGCAAAAGCACTTTTCATCTTTATGGTGATGACTATAAAACAAATGATGGAACTTGTTTGAGAGACTACATTCATGTCTTAGATTTGATTCAGGCTCATCTTCTCTCAATTGATAAGATGAAGGATAATTCATCTGAGATATACAACGTGGGGACTGGAAAAGGGTACACAAATCGTGAGATTATAAATGCAATTGAAAAGATTAGTGGTGAAAAATTGGAAGTTATTGTAGCTGAGCGTAGACCAGGAGATCCTGATGAGCTGATAGCAGACCCTTCAAAAATAAAGACTGAATTAGGATTTGAGCCAAAATATTCAGATTTAGAAACAATAATAAAATCCGCTTACACCTGGCATGCGAATGAGCAGAGCAAATGAAAATAAGATTTTTCCTAGCATTATTTTTTCTTATTTTATCTCAAACACACTGCTTCGCTAGTTCATCTTACGTTCTTCCTTATCCTGGATATATGCCTGGAAATAAACTATACATATTGGATCATGGGTTTGATAAAATACAAAACGTTCTCTCCTTTGGAAGCATCTCGCAGTTCAAGCGGAGTCTTGCATTGTCAGATAAAAACTTGGTTGAGGCAAAGACGTTATTTGAGTACGGTCAATATAAGCTTGCAATAAATGCTCTGCGTGAATCAGATTTACATTATATTAAGATCTACCCGTTGTTAAAGAAGGCTCAAAAAAAAGGGGTTGATATTTCTGAAAAAGAAAAATTACTTAAAGAGGCATCAGCCAAGCATAAGGAAATTTTACTTGAATTGCGCACTAAAGTTCCAAGCGAATTTATGTGGGAAGATGAAGAATCGACTCCGTTAAAACTTGAGATACATAAAAAAATAATAAAGTCAATTACGCTTCGCTCATGAAATATATATACGTTTTTTATGCATTATTTCTAATTATTTTTGTCATCTTTAGTTACCTTTTTATTGATCCAAATTTATCTTATTTAAGTACGCTTTTCACAGGGTTTTCTTTTACGAATCGAACAATCACGTCTGTATTCTTTGTGTTCATTACTTCATTGTTTTTTGTGTTTTATGTATATTTTTTAAATGCAAAAAGAAGTAGTGCACCTTTGCTTAGGAATTTAGTTTTAATTTCAGCAGTATGTTTGATATTTTCATATCCTACAGTTACATCATATGACGTATTTAATTATATGACAACGGCGAGAGTTGCGTACTTCTATCAAGAGAACCCATATATAGTTATGCCAAATGAATTTATTGGAGATGATATGTTGAGATACACAAGGGCAGCAAACAAAACAGCACTTTACGGACCAGTATGGATACTATTAACTTTTATTCCTTATGTATTTGGATTTTCCAGTTTTCTTATCACACTTTTTTTCTTTAAGCTTCTAGTTGGTATTTTTTATTTAGGATTAGTCTTTCTTGTATTTCGTTTTTCAAAAAAAAACATACAAAAGACTTTATTTTTTGCACTTAACCCTCTTGTATTAATTGAAACCTTTGTAGCTGGTCACAATGATGTGGTGATGATGTTTTTTGTATTTGCTTCTCTCTACTGTTTAGCAAAAAAAAATATATTCCTCTCTGTCATATTTCTTATCATGTCCATATGTATTAAGTTTTCTACTCTATTTTTAATACCGATATATATACACACAATTTTTAAGATGGTTAAAAAAGATAAAATAGATTTTCAGAGAATATGGAAATATTCTTTGTTATTAATGGTAATAATATTTTTACTCTCTCCTATAAGGGAGGAGCTGTATCCATGGTATGCAATATGGTTTATACCTTTTGCGGCTCTTATAGATGGATATAAAAATTTAAAGAGAATTACAATAGCACTTTGCTTCGGCTTACTTTTGTCTTATGTTCCGTACATGCTTACAGGAGCATACTCATTTAATACATATTTGGCAAAGCACATTATTATTCTTGTTCCAGTTGCGGTAACGGTTGTATTTGAGTTAATCTTTAAAAATGATAAAAATATATAGATACATTTTTCCCCAATCAGGGTTGCTTTTATCCATTTTAATTGGATTATTTTCTGTCTTTCCATTATTTCAGATAGGATTGCCTCCTACACATGATGGAGAGTACCACGTGATAAGATTTTACGAATTTGATAAAACTTTACGAGACGGGAATTGGTATCCACTATGGGCATCAGATTTAAATTATATGTATGGTTCACCTCTTTTTAATTATGTCTATCCACTTCCCAATTATTTTGCTTCACTTTTTCATTTTTTTGGCTTAAGTTTTATAGACGCATTCAAGCTAAATTTAATTATTGCAACTGTTATAGGATCGCTTTCATCATTTTTGTATATGAAAAAAAGGTATGGGGCTTGGAATGGTTTTATGACTTCTGTTTTTTATACATATGCACCTTATCATTTTTTGGATATATATATTAGAGGGTCTGTGGGTGAAGTTTGGGCGCTGGCGTTATTCCCATTTGCATTGATTGCAATTGACAGTATACGGAAAAAACCTACTCTTAAGCACATTTGTTTGGGAGCAATTGCGTATGCACTCATTATTTTTTCTCATAATATCCTGGCAGTAATGTTTACAATTTTTGCACTTTTTTACTGCTTGCTTGTATTACATAATGCGAAAAGTAAACCGCGTGTTGCAGTTGCATTTTTGTGCTCATTTATAATAGCGCTTTTGGTGGCTAGTGTTTTTATTTTACCTGCGCTCTTTGAGCAGAGATATGTTGTTGGTTTACAGATTTTTCAGACAACGCGAAATTTTGCTGATCTTTATCAACTACTAATTCCGTCATGGGGTTCAGGGTTTTCAGGAGGGAGCATGTCTTCGCAAATGTCGTTTCAGATAGGTGCAGCTAATATTTTGGTTTTTATTATTATTCTGATTATTTTTCTTTTTCGGAAAGTAAAAAAAGAGAAAATATATATAGCTTTTTTTATGATTTGGTTTCTACTATCATGTTTTTTAGTCACCCCGTATTCCGCATTTCTATGGGAGAATATTTCGTTTATGGATAATTTTCAATTTCCATGGCGCGTTTTAAGCATAGGTGTATTATGTGGTGCAATTCTTGCTGGGTGTATCCCTCTTATATCCAAGTTAAAAGTTTTATATGTTATACTCATAATCGCATGTATTGGATTCTCTTATTCTTACGCTCGACCGCCTTATCTTTTACCAAGAGTAGACAGTGATCTTTACACAAAATCAAATTTTATATATGGTACCAATAGTATTGGAAATTCATTTCAAACTAAATGGTTGCCCCAACAAGAAATATTATTTTCTTCAATAGCAAATGTTCCAGTAGTATCAGTATTTGAAAATTCGACAGAAAAAAAGTATAGAGTTAGTTTAAAAAAAGAAATGGATGTTGTATTTAACATTTCTTATTTTCCCGGTTGGTTTGCGCAAGTAGATGAAAAAAAAATAAGAGTAAAGCAGAGTGGGGGAAAGATTGCAGTCACTGTGCCAAAAGGAGATCATGAAATATACTTGAGACTTTCCGATACAAAGCTAAGAGGCGTTGCAAAGTTAGTAAGCGTAATTACAATCAGTATTATAATCATCTTTTTCATGTCTTCTGTGGTACAATATTTACATAAGAAAAATGATAAGAATTTATGAGAATTGCTATAGATAACTCCCCCATAACATCATCGCATAGGCTTGCTGATAAGATAAGAGGAACGGGTTTTTACATAAAAAATCTAATTGATGCATTAGAGAAATATCATCCTGAACATGAGTACATTTTTTTTCAACAAGGGGAATTTCCACCTGATGCTGATATTTACCACTATCCATATTTTGAGCCATTTTTTTTGTCCCTTCCTTCAAGGAAGTATGGTAAGTCAATTGTGACAGTCCACGATGTTATTCCACTTGTGATGCCTGAATTATTCCCAGTTGGTTTACGTGGAAAAATAAAATTTTTTATTCAAAAAAGAAGACTTTTAAAAATGGATGGTATTATTACAGACTCGCAAGCCTCAAAGGAAGATATTATCAAGATCTGCCGCATAAAAAGTGAAAAAATAACAAGTATTCCCTTAGCCCATTCCCCGGTATACAAAAAAACAAAAATAAATTCCGCTGACAGAAAAAAAATTTTAAGTAAATACCATATTCCAGATGATTTTGTATTATATGTTGGAGACGCAACTCCAAACAAGAACTTAAAAAGGCTTATCAACACCGCTCTAAATCTGAAAATTCCCCTTGTTATGGTAGGTGGCGCACTTGTAAGAAATAAAGTCACTACCCATCCATGGAATAGAGACCTTTTATATGTTCAAAAAATGGCAGAGTCGTATAATAATATTTATCTTTTGGGGTATGTTTCAGATGCTGATTTATCAGTTTTATACAATATATGCAAAGTGTTTGCTTTCCCTTCACTATACGAAGGGTTTGGGCTACCTGTATTAGAGGCTGCAAGCTCAGGTGCAGCCATTGTTACATCCCACAAAGGAAGTTTGAACGAGGTTATTGGTGATAGTGCTCGGATTGTAGACCCGTATAATGAAGATAGTATTACGATTGCTGTAGGTGAGACATTTAATAGTAGGCACTTACGTGTTAAATTAGGAAAAATGGCTTACAAAAGATCTAAGAATTATGATTGGAAAAAAACTGCTGATGCTACAGTTGACGTATATGAAAAAATTTATACAAGGAAATAAAGATGTATTAACAGTACTTCTGATTATATTTTTTTGGAGAGTGTATTTTATAATTACCCAATCAAACGCGTTTAGGATTGCGGAACGTGAAGGCTATTTAGGCTTTCTGAGGATAGCAAATTTTGACGGAAAGTATTACTTAAATATTGCTCAGTACGGTTATCAGGGTCTTGATCAGGCGTTTTTCCCTTTTTTCCCATTAGCGATACGAACGTTAATTTTTGTTGGTCTTGAACCAATCAGTGCAGCAATAATCATAGTTTCATTTTCACTTTTTTTATTTTTGTACTTTTTAGCAAAGCTTATTCAAATAGATTATCCTGGTAATACATACATTTGGGTTCTTTTGTTTTTCTTGTCGTTTCCAACATCATTTTTTTTAGGAAATATTTATACTGAAAGTTTATTTTTATTTCTCACTATTTTATCTTTTTACAGTGTTAGGAAGAAAAAAATATTTTTAGGTGGGGTAATTGGTGGATTTGCTGCGGGCACAAGAATAGTAGGTATATTTTTAATCCCAGCATTAGCATATGAGATATATGAACAGCAAAAAAAACAAAAGAAAAAAAGTATAAAAGCATATGTTCCGCTTTTGTTTATTCCAGTAGGTCTTTTCAGTTATATGGGTTACCTTTGGTATAGGTATTCTGATGCCCTACTCTTCGTACATCAACAACCTTCATTTGGAGCAGGAAGAAGTGGTGGGGAGATAATACTACTTCCACAGGTAATATATAGATACTTTAAAATATTTATTTCAGTTCCACATAACGAATTGCTCTTCATTATTTCCCTGATGGAGTTTTTAACTTTTTTTATAGGTATGATTATTTTGTTTTTGTGCTATAAAAGTAACATGAGAAAAAGCTATCTTATATTTTCTTTTAGCGTATTACTTTTCCCAACACTATCTGGTACTCTTTCTTCTTTGCCCCGCTACGCATTATGTGCTTTTGCTATTTTTATTTATCTAGGTCTGCTTAGGAGCAAAATATTTAAAATATTGCTCATAATTTCGGGGTTAATTGTTGAAAGCATTTTTGCTATTTTGTTTTTCCAAGGTTATTTTGTTGCGTAATTATAATGAGAAAGCATATAAAAAGAGTAATATCACACCCACTCATATCAGGAAGTACGATAATATTTGTCGGGTCATTCGGTGGGAATATTTTAAATTATCTCTTTAATCTATCCGCGGGCAGACTACTATCTATTAATGATTATAGAATACTTATCTCACTTACTGCCTTAATAACTCTTCTTATGCTTTTTCAATCAGCGTGGATAAATGTATTTACTAAGTTAGCAGCAAAATTTGCACATCAGGGCACTAGCTCCCAAGGATATCTTATTCGTTCAGGGGTAAAACTGACATTTGGAGTCGGAGCAGCATATTTGGTTATGCTAATTCTATTAATCCATCCTATATCTGCGTATTTACATATTGATAATACTCTTGTGGTGATAACAATGTTTTGTTCCGTATTTTTTGCAATTGCCGGATCATTGCCTGCGGGCATTTTGCAAGGAAATTTAAAATTTGTTTGGGCATCGCTTTCAAATATTGCAGGAGCCCTGGGAAAGTTAATTATAGGAATTATTCTTATCGTTTTGGGATGGGGATTGTTTGGTGCAGCTCTGGCAGTACTATTTGCATTTATTATTCCGTATACATTCTCAATGATCTATGTACTAAAAAAATATAATTCAGAAAACGTAAAAAATAAGACACATGTTGATTTTTTTGCGGAGTTTAAAAAAATTTCTGGAGCATTTTTTATTGCTTCAATAGCCATTACTATTCTTCAAGGGACTGACGTAATTTTTGCAAGTCATTACTTGAATGATATAGAAGCGGGTCAATATGCGGCATTATCTCTTATGGGTAAGGCAATATTCTATATTACTTCGCCTATATATTTTGTTTTTTTTCCATTGATTGCTCACAAAAAAGAAAAAAATGAAAGCACAGCCGGAACTATTCTTTTAGCATCTACTATCATTTTTCTGTGCTCTGGGCTTCTTACTTTCATATACTTTGCACTCCCTTCCCTTGTTTTAAGAGTGTTCTTCCCGGATCCTGTCTATCAACCACTAACTGCATATCTAGGATTTTATTCTATATACATCATGATATTTTCCTTTTGCTTCTTGTTGTATAATTTCTTTTTATCAGCAGGAAAGATAGGAGTATATAAAATTAACTTAAGTATCGCAATTTTATATATTTTACTTCTCTTTGTGTATCATAAGACAATTTGGGATTTTATAATTGTACTTACTTTTTCTTCATTTTTACTTTTGATATTACTTCTTGTATACTACAAGCATTATGAGCATTAAATTTCTTTCTTTAGTTGTACCTACGTATCAGCAAGAAAAAAGTATTGTAAAAAACATTATTTCTCTTGAAAATTCGCTGCAAACAACAGGGATACCGTATGAAATATTAGTAGTTATTGATGGTGCGGTGGATAATACTCAAAAGAAGCTAAGCAAGATAAAAAGTAAGCATGTAAAAGTTTTATCTTATGAAAAAAATCAGGGTAAAGGATTCGCCGTAAGATATGGGATGCTGCAAGCAAAGGGAGATGTTATAGGATTTATCGATGGAGGATTTGATTTGGATCCGACGGGGATACTTATGTTGTTGAATCATATGGTTTGGTATAACGCTGATATCATAGTCGGTAGCAAGCTGCATCCAGTCTCTAAAGTTAAGTATCCATTTTATAGAAAAGTACTTTCTTGGGGGTACAGAACAATTACGCATCTTCTTTTTGGTTTCAAGGTAAGAGATACACAGGTTGGACTTAAACTATTTAAAAAAAGAGTAGTACTTGATGTTTTTCCTAGATTAGTAGTAAAAAAATTTGCTTTTGATGTAGAGGTGTTAGCTGTATCGTATAGGATGGGTTATAAAAGAATTTATGAAGCTCCAGTAAAACTTAATTTCCGTAATACGAGTACGATAAAGACAAGTACTTTTTGGGGAATCATATCACATATGCTTTGGGACACGCTGGGTGTGTATTATAGACTCAAGATACGACGGTACTACGATAAAGCAAAATAATAATGCATGTATTAATATTAAATTGGAGAGATATAAAAAATCCACAATCAGGCGGAGCGGAGGTTTTAACTCATGAGATATCCAAATATCTTGTACGAAAAAAACATGAAGTAACACTATTTACTTCTGAATTTCCAGGTAGCAAGAAGCAGGAAACAATAGATGGTGTAAAGATTGTAAGAGCAGGTCATCCTGATTTAAGACATGGGTTTTCATCTGTGCATTATAATGCTTATAAATATTATAAAAAGAAGAAGTTCGGGAATATAGATGTTGTGATAGATGAGGTTCACGGGATTCCATTTTTCACGCCACTATATATAAAAGAAAAAAAAGCAGCACTTGTTTGTGAGTATGCAGGTGATCTTTGGAAATATGCAGTCCCCTTCCCATTTAGTATTCTTGGTCAATTATTTGAACGTACCTACCCATTTTTATATAAAAAGGACAAGATTATCACAATATCTAAATCTTCTAAGCACGAATTGTGTAAATTGTTTTCAGAAAAAATGATTAGTGTAGTATCTCCCGGGTGTTCCTTTCCAGTTATTCACAAAATACCTCAAAAAATATTTCCCTTAACGTTTGTGTTTATAGCACGACTCGGGAAGACAAAGGGTGTGGAGGACGCAATTGAAATGATGAAGATAATAATAAAGTCAGAGAGGGATTCTAAACTATATATTATAGGAAGAGGAGATGGGAAATACATTGATAAGCTCAAAAAACAGATTTATAAAGATGGGCTTGGTTCAGCAATTCATTTTTTCGGTTTTGTAAGTGATCAAGAAAAATGTGAGATAATTGATAGGTCACATATATTAATTGCCCCATCCAGGAAAGAGGGATGGGGTTTAACGGTGCATGAGGTTGGAGCACGCGGAGTGCCAACAGTAGGCTACGATGTTCCAGGGTTAAACGAGGTTATAATAAAAAATGTTAATGGTGAAATTTGCCGTACGAACACCCCTTACGAGTTAGCTAGAGTATCACTTTCTCTCTATAGAGATAAAATAAGATACAAGAAGCTGCAGAATGGTGCACTGTCTGAGAGAATGAAGTTTACTTGGGATAAAACAGGGGAAACTTTCCTGAAACTTATTAGTGAGTATGAAAAAAAATAAAAATAATATATTTTTGTTTTTATGTGTAGCTGTAATTACAGTAGGGTTTTTGCTACGTTTTCATAACTATAATATGTGGCCAAGATTTGGCGCCACTTTTGATGAATATGCATGGACATGGCAGGGAATGAATTTAATACAGCATGGTGTTCCGGTCTCATGGTCTCCACATCCTCAATACACATCTTCACAATCTGTAATTTATCAACAAACTCACTTTCGAATCGTTACACCATTTTTAGAGCATCCTCCTCTGTTTGGTATTGTTGCGGGAGAATTTGCAATTTTAAATGGGGCAACAGATATGTACAAGCTTCACCTTTCACAAATTCGTCCTTTGGCGCTTTTACTTGGAACACTTAGCTTAATATTGCTAATTGCATTAGGCACTGAATTATATGGGAAAAAAATAGGTTTATTTGTAGGCGTTCTCTATGCAACAATACCTACGATTGTTATAGGTTCAAGAATTGTACAGAATGAAAATTTCTTTATTCCCGTATGGTTATTTTCATTGCTTTTAACTGCAAGATACCTACGCAATAAGAGAAAATGGCTTAGAAATATAATCGTTTTACTGTCTACATTATTAGTTTTAGCAAAGATTCCATGGGTTGCTGCCGGATTATCAATAATTGCGATATTTTTATATTATAAAAAATATAAGGATGCAGCATTTGTCCTAAGTGGGATACTAGCTGGACTTATTCTTTTTGCACTGTATGGACTATTTTTTGATTGGAATTTATTTATAAGTCTCTGGAAACTTCAGGCGGCAAGATATGACATTTCATTTACCAGTATTTTTGCTCTATTTCAAAAGCCATTTCTTGTAGACAGGTATTACACAGATGGTTGGATGTACTTTGGATGGTTTGCAACATTTCTTTTGTTTGCAAAAGATTTAAAAAAATACATTTTTATTGTTGCGCCAATATTGTCTTATTTTCTGATATTTTTAGCAGGTATACCTGATGAGGCAGGACATGGCTGGTACAGATATCCTTTTTACCCATTTCTTATTGTATCAATTGCGTTGTTTATAAAAGAATATTATGCAAAAAATTTTCTTTTAACATTTATTTTTCTCGTGCTTATTGGATCATCTTTGTTAGGACTCACATGGGAGGTTGTTTTTGGGTATTCATTCTATGTTTTTAGATTGGCAATCATTTCTTGGCTTTTTATTTTACTGCCTATATTTCCTTTATTTAATAAGTTAGGTGTCTTAAGCAAGCGGGTATCTTACGTATGGCTTATATGTTTTTTTCTTATGAACATTTGGGCATCTCTAATATACAATGAACAATAAAGTTTCCATAGTTATTCCCACAAAAAATTCCGACATGTTTCTTGAAAATGCATTTAAAAGTATTAAGTCTCAAACATACAAAGATATTGAGGTGATTATTGTTGATGGCCAATCAACAGACAAAACATTGCAATTGGCAAAAAAATATAATGCTTTGGTGTATCAGTTAAAAGTAGATGTGCCAAAAGGAACGTTTGATGCTCCTTATAGAAGAAATTATGGTGTTAAAAAATCAAAAGGAGATTATGTTTATTATCTTGATGCAGATATGGAGTTGGAAAAAAATGTTGTGAAAGAGGCTGTAGGAGCATGCATTAAGGGTGGATACGATGCAGTTATAATTCCTGAAAATTCCTTTGGGAGCGGACCATGGGCAAAAGCAAAAAACCTTGAGAGAATGTGTTATTGGGGAGATGACAGTGTTGAAGCTCCAAGGTTTTTTAAAAAGAAAGTATGGCATGAGGTGGGAGGATTAGACGTGGGCTTAGGTGGAGGTGGAGATGATTGGGATTTATATCAAAAATTACTTGATCTCAATAAGCGAATTGGAAGAACTCATAGTATGGTTAATCACAATGAAGGTCATTTAAAGATAAAAAAACTTATGAAAAAGCGCTTTATGTACGGCAGAGACTCTGCAAGATATATTTCTAAGCGCCCAAAGCAAGGACTTATTAGTTATTTTCCTATACGCCCAGCATATATCAGGAACTGGAAGCTATTTATGACGCGACCAAAAGATACTTGCAGCTTCATTGTCATGCGAAGCGCTGAATATATTGCCGGATTTTCGGGTATAATGTATTCTCTTTTAAAAAGATGAAGTCTTTCTGGAAAAATAAAAAAGTTTTAGTTATGGGAGCAGGTGGGTTCATTGGGTCACATGTAGTGGACGTTCTTGTAGCAGGGGGTGCGATGGTAACTGCGCAGGTGTTTGTAAGCGGCGATAAAAATAAAAACTTAGCTCAATCAATGCATAGTATAAAAATCGTTAAAGGAGATCTTACAGATCTATCTTTTTGTTTGAAAATTGCACAAGGACAGAATATTTTATTAAATTTTGCAGGTATGGATGGTGGAACATCATTCAAGAAAGAGCATGCGGCAGAGATTTTGAGAATAAACTCATTGATAACTCTTAATGCGCTTGAAGCGGCAAGAATACACAAGCTAGAAAGAGTTTTGCTTGTAAGCTCTGTTGTTGTGTATGCAAATTCAACACCTCAGCCCATAAAAGAAGAGTATGGATATATTCAGGATCCTTCAGATTTTGTTGATGGTTATACCTGGTCCAAAAAATTCTTAGAGTCTGCTGCAAAAACTTACAACACACAATATAATCTTAACGTAAATGTTGTGCGGTTGGGAAATGTATATGGCCCACGAGATTCTCTGGCTAAAGGGAGAGTTATACCAACTTTTATCAACCAAGCATTAAACAATGAGACAATGACTATACTAAATGGTGGTACACAGCGCATGGCTTTTCTTCATGTAGAGGATTTGGCATTTTTTATCTTGAAATGTGTAGAAAAAGAACTTGGTTCAGATCCTCTTAACATTGGTAGTGACAAATATATTTCAATAAGGGAGCTGGCTGAAATGATAATTAAACTTACTAGAAGCAAGAGTACGCTTAAAGATATAAAAAAATCACAAAACTTTGCAAGTAGAGTAGTAGATGTTAGCATGTCGAAAAAGTTACTTAAAATTAATGAACGCAAGGACATAGGTCAGGGTTTGATAGAGATTGTTGACGATATGAGGAAGACGTATTATCATAGGTAGTCTTGCATGATTCCAAATGTTGCTAGATGAATTCTATATGCTATTAAAATACTTTAAAAATTATGCCCACACCGTTTTTAATGATTGGATGAGGCAAAACGTTAAGGCAGTTTTGTCGCTTATAGATCAGGGAGATTCATTTGTGGATCTTGGGTGTGGTGACGGTAGATTAACTAAGCAGTTTGCTAAAAAGGCAAAGGCTAAAACAGTTATTGGTTTGGATAGTTTGCCATCAAAAAAAAGCGGAATCAAAATAGTAAAGGGGGATCTTAATAGAAAACTTCCATTTAAGAGCAACTCGTTTGACATTGCGACAAGTCATTATAGTCTAGAGCATCTATATAACACTGGACTTTTTATATCTGAAACACATAGAATTCTCAAAAAGGGGGGTTATACTGTTGTTGCAACTGATAACTTATCAAATTGGCCCACAATAATCGCGTTGATATTTGGATATCAGCCTTTTTCCTTAACCTGCGGCATAAGTAAAAGATCTATAGGAAACCCTTTTGCGATACGTTCAAACTTCGGAGAAGTGGTGAGTGACAGGAATTTAGATTTAGACTGGAGGGTTTCGGGTGAGTGGAGCCATAACAAAGTGTTGTCTTACAAAGCCCTTTTGGAGGCGTATGAAGAATATGGATTTAAAATTGAAAAAGTGATTGGAGTAGGATATCTCCCGTTTAAGGGATTTTTATCTAGGTTTTTTGCAAATTTAGATAAAAGACACGCATATCTTCTTATAATAAAGGCTCGGAAAATATGATTTTCAATCATATCTATTGATAAAACGTATAGAATTATATATTATGGTGATTGTGAAAAAGAGTCCAAAAAAGATAGTCAAGAAAAAAACAATAAAAGCTGCATTAGTTTGCGGTGCAGGTGGGTTTATAGGAAGTCACTTGGTTAAGAGACTAAAAAAAGAGGGGTACTGGGTAAGAGGCGTAGATGTTAAAAAACCTGAATATAGTAAAACACTTGCAGATGAGTTTATAATTGGTGATCTTCGTGATCAAAAAATTTGTAAAAAGGTTCTTGATAGGCCTTTTGATGAGGTGTATCAGTTGGCAGCTGATATGGGGGGAGCCGGTTATATTTTTTCAGGTGAACACGATGCAGATGTAATGCATAATTCAGCGCAAATTAACCTTAATGTGCTGCATTATGGAAAAATAGCGGGGATTAAGAAAATATTTTTTTCCTCATCTGCTTGTATTTACCCAGAACACAATCAGTTGGACCCAAATAATCCAAATTGTGAAGAAGAATCCGCATATCCTGCGGCACCGGACAGTGAATATGGTTGGGAAAAACTATTTGGTGAGCGTATGTATCTAGCCTATAACAGAAATTATAAAATGCAGGTTCGTATTGCTCGTTTCCACAATGTTTTTGGCCCTGAGGGAGCATGGAACAATGGAAAAGAAAAATCTCCTGCAGCAATTTGCCGAAAGATTGCGGAGGCAAAAGAAGGGGGTACTATTGAGATTTGGGGAGATGGTAAGCAGACAAGATCCTATTTGTTTATAGATGAATGTCTTGTGGGGGTAAGAAAGCTTATGAATTCAAAGTTTACAGGTCCGGTTAACATTGGGTCAGACGAGATGATTTCAATAAATGATTTGGCCAAAATGGTAATGGGGATAACTGGAAAGAAGGTAAAAATAAAGCATGTAGAGGGACCACTGGGGGTAAGAGGAAGGACTTCTGATAATAAACTTATTAAAAAGGAGTTAAACTGGAGTCCTAGTATGCCGCTTGTAGATGGTATGACTCAAACATTTTTGTGGATTGATGAACAGGTGAGAAAGAAGAAAAAATAATATGATTAAAAACTTAGTTATAGGATCAGATGGATTTATTGGTGACCCATTTTGTAAATTTCTTGAAGAAAAAGGCGAGAAGGCTACAAGATTTGACATAAAAAGAAAAAAAGTTGAAGACGGACGAACCTTTAAGTTCAATTTTAAAGAGTATGATAAGGTATATTTTCTCGCATGGGATGTAGGTGGGTCAAAATATCTTTACGAGTCAAAGCTCCAGATGTTCCAATTAAAATGGAATCTTGATTTGATGAGAAACGTTTTTGATCAATTAGAAAAACAAAAACATACAGATTTCCTTTTTGTTTCAAGTCAGTTAGCAGAAGAGTGCGATACGGTTTATGGGGTAACAAAAAGGTTAGGTGAGGTTTGGACTCGTCAGTTGGGGGGAGTATGCATTAGAGTATGGAATGCGTATGGCTATATGGAGCCGTTAAATATTAAGAGTCACGTGATATCTGATTTTATCTATCAAGCGCTTCAAAAGAAAAAAATAAGCATGATGACAAATGGTTTAGAGTGGAGACAATTTACTCACATAAGAGATTTAAGCAACGCGTTTCATATGAGTCTTAATTCAAAAGATTTAAAAAGAACCGTGTATGATGCAAGCAGCTATGAATGGGTACGTATAGTAGATATAGCAAAAATCATAGCAGACATAACGGGCTCAAAGTTAAATCTGGGTGACAAGATGGGGCATGATCCTCTCCCATCTGTTAATATGGGCAGAATACCAGGATGGCTTCCAAATGTGGAGTTGAGAGAAGGCATTCAGGAAATGGTAGATCAAGCAAGGGAAATGTTAAGAAATGAGAAAAAGAAGTAAAATTCCTCTGTCAAAAGAATCCTCGGTGCTTTTCGTTACATTCTCCAGGTGGACTAATAAAAAAAGATTGCCAACGAATGGCAGCATAGAACCACTTCGTGATTTTTTACTTCCAAAAGTTAAAAAGCTGGTTATTATAGATCAGCTTCATCCTGGTAGTGATGGCGTTATGCCGCGTATAGAAGTTTTTAAAAATAACAGTCAAAAATTCAAATTATTTAAGTCATCAGGGTTAGTATATTGGCTGTATCCTTTTCTAAAAATGTCTAAGTCTGAAAAAACTCAAATTAGATTTAAACTTCGAGATTTCTTGTCAGTAATAGACTGGGTGATACAAGACAGGGCGCACTACAATTTTTTTATTGGTCTTGAAAGTGTAAATACTATTGCTGGAATTATTTTAAGAAGTATTGGCCGGGTTGATATAGTGGTCTATTATGTCTCTGATTATTCTCCCAACAGATACCCCAGTAAGTTATTTAATAGTGTATACCTCTGGCTCGACAGATTCTGTGCGATGCATGCTGATTACGTTTGGGATGTGTCTCCTGCTATGCAAAAGGCACGAATTAGTGTGGGACTAAATCCACAAAAATCAGCACCAGTTATAGGTGTTGCCAACGGTCTATTTCCAGATCAAATAAGAAAGAACCCACTTTCAAAAATAAAGAGGCAGGAATTAGTTTACATGGGAACATTAGGTGCAGAAAATGGACCCGATATTGCCATAAGATCCATATCTTTACTCAAAGATACATTTAAAGATATTAGATTGCACATTGTAGGAGGAACTGAAAAAGACTCAATTTGGCTCATGGAGATAGTAAGAAAGTTAAAGCTTGAAGATTTTGTGATTTTTCATGGATTTATTCCAAGTAGTATTGAGATGTCTGAAATTATAAGAGGATGCGCAATTGGTCTTGCTCCATACCGCAATATACCTGGATCAATTAGGAAATATGCAGATGCAGGAAAGATCAGAGCGTACTGTGCGTCTGGTCTTCCTGTAGTGTCTTCCTACGTTCCGCCCCTAGGAGTACAGCTAGAAAAAAAAGGAGGAGCTTTGCTTGCAAAAGACAATCCAAAGGATTTCGCAAAAGCAATAAATATACTTTTATCTGATAAGCATCTGTATGAGAAATTGCGAAATGATGCTTACCTTTTTGCAAAAAATAGCACATGGGACAATACTTTTTCAAATGCCTTTCGCAATATGGAGCTATTTGTATTAAAATACTAAAGAAGCATGGGAATTAAAAAACAAATTTCAAAATACCAGAATCTGTTCTTTATTTTTGTAATGGAGCAGCAGCTTAAAGGTTGTAGATCTGTATTAGATGTTGGATGTGGGCATAGTTCAATAGTAGGATCTCTAAAAAAGACTTTTAGCAGTGAAGGGATAGATATTCATAAAAAGACTATAGATTTAAGTCGGAAAAATAAAACCCATGATAAATATAAGATAGGTAACATAATGAGTCTACCCAATTTCTATAAAAAGAAAAGTTTTGATGCATGTGTATCAATCGACGTAATAGAGCACTTTACTAAAAAAGACGCACTAAGGCTGATTAAAAATATGGAGAATGTTGCTGTAAAAAAGATTATTATTCTTACACCTAACGGGTTTTATGAGCAGCATGATTATGATGGTAATCCTCATCAAGAACACAAATCAGGTTGGAGTAAAAATGATTTGGAAAAATTAGGATATAAAGTTTACGGGTTAAGGGGACTTAAGTACTTGCGAGATGAGCATGCAGGTATCAAATATAAGCCATGGGCATTTTGGGGGGCTTGTGGATTTATTTCAGAAATATTATTTTTTCCATTTGCTTCAGCATCATTTGATCTATTGGCAATTAAAGATTTAAAAGAAAAAGCGTAAAGATTCACTGCTAAGCTTCATATAAAGTTCCTACTTCAACCCTGAAGTAAGCAGTATAATCTAAATTCATATGAAAATTAAAACTATCTTTGAAATCATTAAAAGAAAAGGTCTAATTGACACATTTTGTAGTTTACTAGGAATGTTTACGCTCAGAATTTCCTCAAGCACTAAAATAGAAGTATTGAGACTGAGAGGGTATGGTATTAGCCGTTCGGCAATACTATATGGTCAAAATGTTTTTTTTCAAAGCGAAAAAAACTCAGTAGTCATAAAAGATCACACGCGTTTGGGGCATGGTGTGCGTATTAAATCAGGGTTTCAGGGAAAAATTATTATTGGGAAAAGTGTTTTAATAGACGACAATTCATATGTCAGCGCACATGAGCGTATAGTGATTGGGGATGAGAGTATGATTGCTGCAAATGTATATATTGTAGATTTTAACCATTTATATCCTCTACAAAAATCAAAAAAACTAATCGGTAAAAAAAGTGGGTATGAAGCGGAGGCGATTGTTATTGGGAGGTATGTATGGATAGGCGCAAATGCTGTGATACTTAAGGGTGTGACAATAGGTGATAATGCAGTTGTTGGAGCTAGTAGTGTAGTTACAAAAGATGTTCCAGAAAATACTGTGGTTGCGGGTTGTCCAGCTAAAGTAATTAAACGTATAAATTTATGAAGGAAAAACTAAAGAGATTGCTTATATTTTTACTAAATTTTTCTGTAATTTTGTTTTTATTTTATCTCCCCTTTTATCTATTTGAAGGCAGACTTTTTTTAGGAGGAGATGATACGCGTTTTTATTATGCATACCCAAGTGAAGTTCTGGTTACATTTGCTTTATCTTCTTGGAATAATATATCTTCTCTTCCATTATCAATTCCTAACTTTCAGCTTGTACCATTGTTAATCGTATCCATAATCTTAGAAAATATCATTAAATCTAAGGTGATACTTTTTTATTTTTTGTTTTCACTACCTTTAGTAGTTGGTTTTATATATTTTCAGAAGTTGGTAAGGGAGTTGATAGGGAAAGACTATATTATTTCATTTACGGCAGCATTTTTATTTGTACTATCTCCAATAACAGTAGTAAGCCACATATCGCACTTTTTAACACCAGTGTGGCTCATTGCGCTTGCTCCGATTATTTCGTATTACTACATAAGATATATTCGGGTAGGGAAAATAATAGATATTTGTAAGGTTGTGCTATGGTCTATATTTCTTTCATTTGCATACCTTGCTGTTCCATGGATGCTTGGGTTATTGCTTCCTTTTACTTGTGGATTTTTAGTGTATTTTATTTTTGTTGAGAATCCAATTAAAAAAATACTGAGGAGATCTACTGAATTTTTGTTTTTTATTCTTGCAAGTCAATTATTTTGGTTTTTCCCATTTATAATGTCTTTGACATATTTAGGCGAAAAAGATTTGGGAGGACAAGTTGTTTCAAAAAATTTAATTGATAGTTTTTCCCCTACGGTGTTAGCAATTGCAACAGGAAATATCATCAACCCATTATTAACCTTATACCATAGGCAAATAGCATTTGAGTATGATTGGCATCTAAAAAAAGTCTTTTTAGATTTTTTTGATCCGTACTTACTAATAGGTACAGTCTTTATTTTTGTCATATTTTTAGGGATCATCAGATACAAGAAAGTTTTAAGGGGAGATCAAGAAAGAATGTTTTTATTCTTTTTTATAGTTTTCATTTTTGCGTTGTATTTTTTTACTGTAAACATAGGTTTTTTAGTGAACATCTTTCTTTCATTTAAAGTTATTCCAGGGTTTTCAATTTTGAGAAATTTTATTGATAAATCATCCTTGGGATATATATTTGCATATGCAATTTTTCTATCATTCTGCCTTCTAGTAGCTAAAAAAACATTTAAATTTTACCCTTTACTTGTAGTGGTAGTGGTATTGGTTATGGCAGTTAATTCAATTCCTATAAAGCAATTAGTTGATAGTCCTGTATGGACTACAAAGAGTATTAAGCAAACAGTCACAATCCCAGAAGAATATATATCATTTACAAAAGATGTAAAATCAATTGTAAAAAATTCAAGTAATATTTTCTCATTACCACAGAACGTGGCATCATACTCTGTGATAGCAGAAACAAATGGGAGGCATGTCTATTTAGGCACCTCTCCATTTAAATTTTTCTCCGGAATAAATGATTTAACGGGTCATTATCCAGACGCCGCTGAAAAAAGTATTCGAAAAGCAGTAATGGATAGAAACTATAGCCGCCTACTTGAGATATTTGAAAACTATAATATTGGATATTTGATGGTTACAAATAATATCCCAAAAGAAATTTATGGATCATATTTGATAGACTCTGATTACATAAAGTTTCAAGATCAAAAATTGATTGATGGGATTGAGCAAAGAAAACTATTATCCAGTAAAAACAAGAACTATGAATTGTATGAATTAAAAGTAAGGCCAAGCATACTTTCAAGCATAAATTCTGTCACATTTGAAAAAGTGGATTCTTCAAAGTATAAAATGAGTTTAAGTTCTGCAAACAATAATAAAAACCTAGAATTTTTGGAAACTTATCATCCTGGATGGAAATTATATGTTGAGAACGATAGCTATGGGACGAAGAATGTTTTCAATTTTTCTGATATCTCATATTTATTAAAAAAACCCATTTTTGATGAAACACATAATACTTTATCTCCGTATGGGAATGTATGGAAAATAGAGGGCATACGTAAAAGTACACCTGTGACACTATATTTTCTCCCACAGTCTTACTTCTATATGGGAATAGCTTTAACCATTACATTACTGTTTATAGGATTTATATACTTGGCTATAGTCTCTAAAAATAAGAAACAGTGAAAGAAAGAAATAACAACAACAAATATAAATTGATATTTAAGTGGATTCTAATCCCTTTTGCACTTTTGCTATTTTGGTTTTTTGCATCATTAGTATTTAGTACAGAGAAGGGATTTTCAGTGCTTCAATATTCTCACAATAAAGATGAGAATAACGCGTTTAATGAAAAGCAGCTGTTTAAAGGCGAAAAAGTTGAAGGCCAATTCGTTGCAAAAGAAAATAACCTCGGAATAGTTTCTATAAGGTTTGGCAATGTACCCGATGTTGAATTTAACAAATTAGATAGGATGATTTTTAGAATTAAAGAAAAAGGGAGTAATTATTGGTATTACGAAAATATATACAGGGCAAATTTAGCTAAGCAAAATCGTTATCTTACCTTAGGCTTTGTGCCCATAGCAGATTCCAAAGATAAGACATATCAATTTGAGTTAATTTCCTTACATGGTAATTCTCAAAATGCGGTAGAGATAAGCAATAAAGACCCCATTTACTTTTCCCTCTACAAATTTACAAAACAAGATGTATTAAATGATAAAGATTCAGTTATAAGATTTTGGCTGAATATGGTTGAAGCGTTCTTAGCAAATATTGATTCTCTTCTTTCCTCTTCATTATTTCTACTTCCGCTCGTTTTTTATATGACATGGATCATAATTGTCCAAGATCATCTAGATGAAAGATATTTGAAAAGCGGAAAAAAACATGAATTTTATCTAAAAAAAGTACTAAAAATGTATTATAAAAATAGAAAAAGTATCTTTTCTATTATGGTTTTAGTACTATTGTTTTGTGATGCGATCCTGTTTCATGAAGAGATTACAGGATTTATACTTGGGCTAACGGGCCTTTGGATTATTGTTGTCTACATAAATAAGTTAAACAACATAGCAACATTTAAAATTGCTTTTCTTTTAATTGCTATATCTATTATATCTACTTACTTTATGAGTTCACTATCAGTCAATAAACTTAGTATATATGCATATTTATTGTTACTAATTGGTTGCATTCAAATGCTTGTGGCATACAAAAGACGACGTATTACTTATTGATAAGATTGTATAGATTATTTGAAATTATTTTGTGCGCATTAAGCGTAGGGTGTATATCATCAGCGTAGTCTTTGTCAGTTAGCCAAGTTGAGGTATCTATAAATTCTGCGCTATTTTTTTCAGCCACATTTTCTGCCTCACTATTATATGAATTAATTACATCGGTGTTAATATCACTTCTTAGCAAAATTCCAACAACAAACAATTTCCCTGTGTTCCATTTTTTTAAATCTGTAAGAATTTTATTGAGCGTCGCCCCAAAAGATGCGACAGGTACGTTATTGGCTATGTCGTTTGTACCAAGAAAGATGATTGTTGCAGACGATTTATAATTTGATATATCCTTTTTATAACGATCTTGTGCGCTTGGAGTTGAAGGTATTTTAACAAGGGTAGAGCTAAGTATGCTTGAATTGTGAAGTTCATATCTTAATTTATCTGCAAGTAATATTGTGTAGTTACCTTTTCCGTACATGGTTGAGATCGAGTCGCCAATCACCGAAATAGTCTTTTTATGGGGCTTATAAGTGGTAATTACTGCATTTGCGGGTGCACGTAAACTTGTTAGTTGTATACTGCATGGATCATAGAAATATTCACAGATGTATCGTATTGAAATTTTATTACTTTCTTCTTTATCAAGAGATATTTTTATTGATTTATTATTTTGAGCAGGGTAGGAGTAGTATTCTTTTTTTCCATTTAGTGTTATCTCAATACTTTGAGTTGCTTTGGATACTGTGTTGAATTTGAATTCAATAATACTTGTATTTGATATAGATAAAGCTATTTCTGAGCCTGAATATGTGCTTTGATTGTTTATCCAACTTTTACTTTTATAAAGTATCGGGTTGTAACTCATATCAATTTCTCTATTTGAGTATTGATTATGTGCGTAATAGACAGACATTGAAAAAAAAATAAAAAATAGAGTAAGTGCTATGTGCTTTTTTATATGTTTCATGGAATTGTATTATATTTGTATTTTGTTATAATTGCTACTATGCCTACTTATCTAACATGCGTAATAACATATTAACTTTCCTCAAAGTTTTCCCTGTATTTTTTTTCATAATATTCATCGCAACCTTTGGTTTACTACAAGGGTACTTTCAGCAAGATGAGTGGATGGGCATTGCAGATGTGATGCTCTCATACTCTCGTCCATGGTGGCATCCGTATTTACCTTGGGTACATTTTTCACCAATTGGAGTATTTATTTGGAGCACATTATATAAAGTATTTCATCTTCAAGCACAATTCTATTTTTTAATTCAACTTATTGTTCATGCTTCTTGTGCAACGCTTGTTTATATTTTAACTGTAAAAATAACCAAAAACAAAGCAATAGCCATTTTAAGCGGTCTTCTTTTTCTAACCAACGCGCGTGCACACCAAGCTTTTACGCACCTAGCGATTTTTCATACTACAACTTTGGCCATGTTCTTCATACTGCTTTTTTTTGTTTTCCTATCTAGTATCAAAAATACAGTCTTTTCATTTAAGAGCACATTAATACTGACTTTAATATTTATTGCTACTGTTGCTACCCGCGAAGAGGGGTTTATAATTATTCCAATTGCAGCCGTATATATATTTTGTTTTGATAAAGATAAAATTAACAAAAAAAATATTATTCCGCTAGCCCTGTTTTCTATTGGAGTCATTGCATTTCTGGGTGTAAGAATGTTTGCACAACTCTTAAATCCGGTTCCAGTTCCTTTGGAATATCAAATTGCAGGGTCCGGTGTTAAATATAACATGGCGACAGTTCCTGTAAAATTTGTTGTACAAAATTTAATTTATTCGGAAAGATTTGCTTTGTTTTTTATTGCGAATACTCAAAAGGCGTATCCAGAAATAGATTCGTTTTTTACTAGTCATGCACCAATTATGGATGCAGGATTCTTTTATGTATTTAGCATGATGGCTATCATTTTTGCCTTTTGGTTATGGCGTGTTAGGCCTAGGCGTATAGGTCCTATGCTCATTTTCTTATCCACATGGATATTTGCAAACGCATTTATACTTTCATTTGTGGGAAGGCAGCTCTCGGTAATTGAACCAAGATATTTGTATTTTTCAAGCTTTCCAGTTCTTTGCCTATTATCAATTTTTCTCTATACCATGTTTATATCGCAAGATAAACTTAAAATTATTAATGTGATAAAGAAAATATTTGTAATAGTTATTTTAGGTTTTTTAGTTTTTACCTCAGTTGAAGAAATTAGAGTGGCAGTTCGAAGACAAATAGTTGATGGAGAAGCCAAGAAAAAGATTATTAAGAGTTTGCTTACTGTGCACCCTACATTATCCAGGAATACGATCTTTTATGTTAGGTGCAAAGTTGAGTGTTATCGCAATACTCGCGATTTTGGTATTTCGAATCAAAATGTGTTACCTTTTTCTTCGGGACCCGGAATGAATTTTTTGGTGACATATGCAAGCGTTCAAGGACAGGAAAAAGAATGGGGGCAATTTTTTACCAATATGTTTCTCTTTAATACATTTTCAGAAGATTATAAAAAAATTGGTGACAGGAGTTTTGGCTACTTTGTTACGAAAAGTAAGCTTGAAGAAACGCTTAAGAAAAACAAATTGTCAAAAGACATTGTTGTTGCATTAGAAATAGATGAGTCTACCTATACTTTTATTGATATTTCAGAAGAATTTAGAAAAACTATTTTCCAAAATTAACATGAATTTTCACGCTCTCTTCCTACAATTGAACGAAATCTACAAAAAAAAGGGTTTTTTATCTTTGCTGACCTTTTTACTTATTGGGTTCAACAATGCATTTATTAATAAATACATTAGAGGTTCGTTTAGTCAAAAAGGAGAAGACTTAATATTAGAGAAAATATTTACACGTAAGAATAGTGGTTTTTATGTTGATGTTGGAGCAAACAATCCAGATATTTTTAACAACACGAAAAAATTCTATTTAAAAGGGTGGAGGGGAATAAATATTGAACCTAACCCAATGCTATTAAACAGGTTTAAAATCGAAAGGAAGAGAGATATAAATATAAATTTTGGAATTGGCAAAAAAAGAGGTTTTGCATCTTTTTATGAGTTTGAGATAAGTAGCATTTCTACTTTTAGTAAAAATGATAAAGAGAATAAAATTAAATTAGGCTACAGATTAAAGAGCGAATCCAAAATAAAAGTATATAGATTAGAGGATATTATGAGAAAATTCTGTAAGAAAAAAATTGATTTTATGAATGTAGACACAGAAGGAATGGATCTTGAAGTTTTAAAAAGTAATGATTGGAAAATGTTTAGACCAAAAGCTGTATGCGTGGAAACAGGCGATGTCTGGTCTACACTATCAAATGAGTTGGAGAATAATAAAAAGAGACTAATAGACAGATTTATGAAAAATAACAGTTATAGAATTTTTTATTCAAACGATTTAAACACAATATATGTAGAAAATGATTAACGAGGTAGCATGTCCCTATAAATTGATTTATCATATTTGGCTTTTTTTACTTTTTCTGCTACAAAATACATGCCTCTTGAAAGGGGTTTAAATCTTCCATATTCCCCGTATGAAAGAATAGAAAATCCATGAGACTGTAACAGCGTTGAGAGACTTTTCTTAGTAAAGAATCTAATGTGTTGAGAGTAGGGATTGTAAACAATCTCAAATCCTATAAGTGCAATCACAAGATTTTTTATTGTCCCATGATAGGGGGTGCTAATAAAAATTTTCCCGCCTTTTTTGAGGCAACGATTCATTTCAAGTAGGTAATTGGAAACATCAAATATATGTTCAATTACGTCTGCAGCTAAAATAAAATCAACGCTCTCATTTTTTATTGGAATCTTTTCATCTCCAGAAAGAGCGTAGAACTTAGCCTTAGGGAATCTTTTTTTTGCTTTATTTATAGCATAAGAGGAAATATCTATTCCAACAATTTTGTAAGGATTTACTTTTAGAAATTCTTCTATGTATCTACCTTCCCCACACCCAAAGTCTAGTATGGTACTATTCTTGGAAGGAAGAACACTTTTTATTTTTGGCCATTTCCATTTAAAATCATGACCTTCTGCTAAGCCGCCTTCTTTCCACCATAAGTCATAAATTTTCTTCATACAAAATTATACCATAATTTCTAATGCAAATTAGAGAGGAATATATTATAATCACTGATATGCAAAAATTCTGCCAAAAAATTGTATACGTCTATTAACGATGAAGAGTAAAATTTTAGTTTCGATAATAATCCCTACGTATAAGAACTCTCTAAGTATTATAGATATTCCTCTTGAAAGTATTAGCAAGCAGACCTGCTCTAAACATTTATATGAAATTATTATTTCAAATAATCATTGGTCTAAAAGCGAATCGTTGAAAAGTAAGATTTTAAAATATAAAGCTAAATTTATTGAGGTTTACGGAAAGCCTCCTCAGGTATGTAATCAAATTAATGCAGGTGTTAAGGTTGCAAAAGGAAAATACATTTTAATTTTAGACCATGACGTTGAGCTAAGCCCAAGATTAATAGAAAATTTCTCTAAGCTTGAGAAAAGATTTTCAAGTGTAGACTCATGGTACATGCCATATAAAGTAATTGCTAGAGGATTTTTAAATAAAGTCAGAAATTTTGAAGAAAAATTTTATCAACATTCTATCATTGCAGCACCTAGAATTACTAAGAAATCAGTTATTTTAAAAACTGAAAAGATGTATGACCCAATTCTAAATGGTGGTCCCGCAGATTGGGATTTTACAAATCAACTCAGAGAGATTTCTGCTAAATTTAAATACATTGATGAATACGCTTTTCATCACGAAGAGGCTTTAACTTTTTGGGAGTTTATTTTAAAGAAAAAAATTTATGCAGAAGGTGGAGAGTTATATAAAGAAAAATGGGCAAAAAAAAATAAAAAAATATATGATGAAATTGTTAAAAAACAGTACTCGCCCACTTATAGACTGATACAAATTTTTATAGAAAATGGAAAATGGAAATTTTTTAACTTGCAAAATTACTTGTTGTTTTTAATAATGAAAAGCTTAATGGCTGTAAATTATTTTTACTATGTCAAGAAAAGATAAAATTTTTACTAATGAGCCAAGAAAAGTATATATTTTGGGAGCTGGAGGTATGGCTAGTGAGGTGCTTGAGATGTATAGGTCGTCTGGGCGCATAGATGAAATAGAAGGGTTTGTTGTTAGCGAGAAGAAGCGAGCAGGAAAGATAAAAAATAAAAAAATTTTTATAGATAAAGAGATTACTTTAGAAAATAAGCGCGGTTTTTTTATTGGTGCGATTGGTAACCCAATAAGAAGAAAATGGATTGAAAAACTTATAGATAGAGGTGGCGAATTTGACAATATTATTCATGCTACTGCAGTCATAGGGAAAAGTGTTAAGCATGGAGTGGGAAGTATTATTTGTGCCAATTCAGTTCTTACAGATAATATAGTTATTTCAGATCATGTAATTATCAATGTGGGGGCAACAATAAACCATGATTGTAAGATTGGAAGTTATGTAACAATTGGTCCAGGAGTACATATTGGAGGTAGAGTATCGATAGGTGACGGAACCTTTATAGGAATAGGAGTTTTGATAAAAGAACAAATAAAGATTGGCAGTAATGTTTTTATAGGTGCCGGAGCTGTAGTTGTAGATGATATTCCTGACAATGTACTCGTGTATGGATCCCCGGCAAGAGTAATAAAAAAAATCGATGAAGATTATTTAAAGGATTTAATATAGGAATGATAAATGTAACAAAAACATACTTACCTCCCTTAAACCTCTATATAAAGTATCTTAGGAAAATATGGAAAAATAATTGGGTAACAAATGACGGCGAGTTTAGCCAGCAATTAGAGGCGGAATTAAAGAAATTTCTTGAGGTTAAAAATATAGTTTTACTTGGAAATGGAACTCTCGCCTTGCAACTTACATATAGAGCTTTAGATTTAAAGGGTGAGGTGATAACTACTCCTTTCACTTTTCCAGCGACTACTAATTCTCTAATTTGGGAAGGAATAAAACCGGTATTTGTAGACATAGATCCCAATACGTTTAATATAGATCCAAAAGAAGTCGAGAAAAAGATTAATAAAGACACATCTGCAATACTCGCAGTTCATGTCTTTGGTAACCCATGTGATGTAGAAAGTCTTTCAAAGATAGCTAAGAAATATAACTTGAAACTTATTTACGATGCGGCTCATGTATTTGGGGTTGAGTATAAAAGAAAGTCAATATTGGAATGGGGTAATGCAAGTACCCTAAGTTTCCATGCGGCAAAAACTTTTCATACGATTGAAGGAGGAGCAGTTGTAAGTAGAAATAAGATTACAAGAGATAAAATTAAATTGCTTTCAAATCATGGTATTAAATCAAAGGATGAAATAGTGATGGCAGGCATAAATGCCAGAATGAATGAGTTTGAGGCAGTGATGGGATTATTGCAGTTAAAGAATTACAGAAGTAGGGCGGAGAAGAGAAAGAAAATTTATGATTTTTACGCCTCTCAATTTAGAAACAATCCACGATTAAAACTACAAAGTTTAAATAAAAATTTAACTTATTTTACATACCCTTATTTCCCAGTTTGCTTTGAGAGCGAAAAGATTACAAAGAAAGTTTTAGGTGTTCTTTTAAGAAATGCAATAATTCCGAGAAGATATTTTTATCCTTCCATTCACGAATTTTCCTATATTAATAAAAAATATAATTTGAAAAACAGTGAAAAAATTTCTCATACAATTTTATGTCTTCCGCTTTATGAAGAACTTTCAATGCAAGAAGCATCAACAATAGTTAATTTAGTAGATAAGGTTATTAAATCAACTTAATCCGCATATCATTATGAGTACTAGTGGTAAAAAAACCATAATTTATCTTAATTATTCCCCTTACGAAAATTCTGGAAAGATACTCGATTATTTATTAGAAAACTTTGAGAATGTTTGCCTTTTTTCAATTGGGTTTTATAATTTGGAAAACAAAAAGAATTATAACAATCTTTCAATCTACAAAAATGGAATACTTATAAAAACATATTCATTATTTCAAATCCCCATTTCCTCACATTTAGTTTATTTATTAATTCCGGTTCGTTCCGTGATTACATTTATTGAAATATTCGTTTATTCCTACTGGTTAAGCAAAAAATATAAAAGAATTGATGCTTATTTTACAGCGAATGCGTTTACAGCATGGGTTGGTATGCTGCTTAAAAAGGCAGGAGTTGTTAAAAAGACTGTGTTTTGGGTGTGGGACTATTATCCTCCAATTCATGAAAGCAAATCTGTAATGCTTATGAGATATGTGTATTGGCAGTTTGACAAAGTAAGTTCACATTCAGATGTTGTGGCATTTGTAAATAAAAGACTTCTCAATTTAAGAAAAGATATGGGGATTTATAAAAACAACGTGAAATACCCCATTGTACCAATTGGAGCTGACAAAATTGTTTTGTCAAAAAATAGAGAAATAAAGAATAGAAAGCCTGTTTTTGGATTTATTGGTGTTTTAAAAAAGACTCAAGGAGTGGATATAGTATTTGATAATGCAACAAGACTCATAAGAGAATTTGGCAGTGTTAAGTATGAAATAGTAGGTTCTGGTCCTGATGAAATATATTTTAAGGCAAGAGCTAAGAAGTCTAAAATTAATACAAAGTTTTATGGATACTTAGAAGGTGATTCGTTTAATGATGTACTAAGGGAATGCACGATTGGGATTGCAACATACACTTCTGATGCAGGGAATGTTTCTCAGTATGGGGATCCTGGGAAAATTAAACGGTATTTAAGCTTGGGGATTCCAATTATAACTACTGATCTTATAGAATTCGCAGAAGAAATTGAGAGATCAGGCGCAGGCATAGTGGTTGATTATAATAACGGAGAGGCATTTATTGAAGCAGTCAATAAAATTATGAAAAACCAGGGAGTTTATAGTAAAAATGCTTACAAGTTAAGTCAAAAATTCTATTACAGGAAAATTTATCCTAAAATGTTTGATACTATATAAATAATGGGTGCCATACAAAAATATCTTGCTTTTTGTTTTATAGTTATATTTTTTCTGGTAGTTTTTAGAGGGTGGTTTTCATCTGGTGTGTTATCCAGTGGAGATTGGCCCTATCTTTACCCCTCCTCAATTAGTCAGATAGTTTCATTTTCTTCTTGGGATGTTTTATTTAATAATGGCATGGGTCAGAGCTCATTGCCCAAGATTTGGTTTGATTCCTATGCTTTAAGTCTTGTAAAGATCGCAAACACACTCTCATGGCCTGTATTTGAGAGACTAATTTGGTTTTTTCCGTATGTGCTCCTATCTTTCAGCGGCGCATATTTACTCTCAAGAAAAATTGGACTAAGTTACTATTCCAACTTGTTGTCTGGACTCATTTACAGTAGTAACACATACATAATTTTGATAGTTTCAGGAGGGCAGGTGGGCGTATTTACTGCATATGCTTTTCTCCCTTATGCTTTTTACGGACTCTATCATTTATTTAATAATTTTTCTATTAAAAATTCTGTAATTTTTGGGTTACTCACCTCTATAGTTATTCTTCTTGATTTACGAATAGGATATATGTTTCTTTTGGCTGTTTGCGTATTTTCCTTGTTTTATCTTTTACTTAATTCAAAAGACCTAGTAAAAAAAGCTATTTACTTATTTATTATTCCCGGGGTGATTGCATTTCTTCTCCATTTTTACTGGATTTTTCCAATTCTTTTAATGGGTAGAAGTCCTGTTTCTGAGCTAAGTGATATTTATGCGTCATCTGATTCACTTAGTTTTTTTAGCTTTGCAAAACTGGAAACTGCTGCAGGGTTGCTGCATCCCAATTGGCCAGAAAATATATTTGGGAAAGTATCATTTTTAAGGCCAGAGTTTTTAATTCTTCCAATTCTTGGATTCATGTCATTATTGTTCATTGATAAAGAATCTAAGCCGCTAAAATTATCTATATTGTCTTTTACAGTTTTGGGACTTGTGGGAATTTTTCTTTCAAAAGGTACAAATGATCCTTTTGGGGAAGTTTATAGGGCAATGTTTGATTTTCTTCCTGGTTTTGTTATGTTTCGAGATCCTACCAAATGGTATCTGTTTATTGCACTTTTTTTTTGCATTTTGATTCCTTACTGTTTAGAAAAATTATCAAAGATTAACGTGACAAGCAAAACAATTAAAAATAGTAGTTTTATTTTCTTTGTTCTCTTTTTTGTTTTTTGGAATTTCCTTATAAAGGACGCATATAACGGTGTTTTGAAAGGTACACTCGTCTCAAGAAATATTCCTGAAAATTATAAGACTCTAGCTTCAGACTTGCAAAAAGATGGTAAATTTTACAGGACATTATGGGTCCCACAGTTTTCTACATTTGGATATGTTTCTGGCTTGAAACCGGCTATTCCAGCTATGGATTTCTTTTCTGCAACGTCTCAAAAAGATTTAAAAAAGAAGTTAAAACACCCCGTAACTGAAAAGATCTTAAAAGAGGCTTCAGTAAAATACATTATTATTCCAGATGATATAGATGGCAAGATTTTTACAAATGGTAGAAAATATGATGAAAGGGTTTACCAAAAAACTTTAAAAGACCTTGAGGGCATAGAGTATTTATCAAAAACAAATGAGTACGGAAAGCTAGTAGTTTTTGAGTTAAAAAATCCGAAAGACCATTTTTGGAGCACATCAGCAAATGTCGGAATTGCATATGAATCCAAACACCCCACAAGGTATGTGATTTCTTTAAGTAATGTTAAGAAGGGAGACAAGTTAATTTTTACTGAAAGTTATGATAGGTTTTGGAGCGCTACAAGAAAACCTAATGACCCATCTCAGAGAGCAATGATACCAAGTGTGGTTTATAAATCAGGCAATCAAGGGTTAAATAGTTTTGTCCTTCCAGACAATGGTTCATACATGCTTGAAGTGTACTACCAGCCCCAAAAATGGATAAATAGTGGAATTTTGGTGAGCGGGTTTGCTTTGGCCGCTATAATAGTTTTTTTAAGCTTTAAGACATGGAAAGGATTTAAAAAATCATGAAAATACAAGACATTATTTTTCTTGTCATTTTTGTAGCGTTGGTTGTAACAAGTTTAAAAAATCCTAGGCGATTTGTGTATGCAGGATTAACCTGTATTATTTTATCAATTCCATTATTTTATCTATGGATTTTTTTCACAGCACAACGCCTTCTTTATTATGGATTAGCATTCTTACTAATAGCGGTAGTGATTTTCCTTTATTTTTTAATCATGAAAGGCTATAATAAATAAGATGAAAGTTTTAGTAACTGGAGCAGGTGGATTTATGGGAAGCCATTTAGTGGATGCCTTATTGGATTTGGGTCATGAGGTATATTCTCTGGATGACCTTTCATGGGGATACAAAGAAAATGTAAATCCAAAAAGTACTTTTATACAACTAGACTTGCAAGATAAGGCAAAAACAGAAAAGTATATAACTGAAATAAAACCAGAATATGTATTTCACCTGGCAGCGGATGCAACTGAGGGAAGAAGTCAATTCACCCCTATTAATTCAACGCAAAGAAATTATGGAGCATATCTTAATTTGCTTGTTCCCAGTATAAAAAATGGAATGAAAAAAATGATTTTAACTTCATCTATGAGCGTTTATGGTGCACAGAAGCCCCCTTTCTCCGAGGAGATGGAAAGACGCCCTGAGGATATTTATGCAATCTCTAAATCTGCAATGGAACATGCAACTGAAATATTGTCTAAGGTGTTTAAATTTGAATATACAATAATTCGTCCCCATAACGTATATGGTCCTAGGCAGAATTTGGCAGATCCCTATAGAAATGTTATCGCAATTTTTATAAATAGACTTTTACAAAATAAAAACTTTTTTATCTACGGAGATGGAAATCAGAAGCGGGCATTTTCATATATTGATGATTTTACGCCATACATTATAAAAGCAGGATTTGAGGACCTAGCAAACAATCAGATATTTAATGTTGGTCCGGTTGAGGAATGCACGATTAATGAATTAGGAGAGATAGTTTTGGATGTATTTTTTAATGGGGCTGTTCCTGAGGAAATGCGGCCGCAACACCTACCGCCTAGACCTCTGGAAGTATCTGATGCTTGGTGCACAGCTGAAAAGGCAGAAAAAATATTAGGGTATAAGACTACGATAAACCTTAAAGATGGAATTCATAAGATGGTTGAATGGGCTCGATCAGTAGGTCCAATGCCATTTAAGTATTTGGATAATTTGGAGCTCGTATCTGACGCGACTCCTACTACCTGGAAAGACAAACTTCTTTAACCTCATACTGAGAAGTACTTTTTAGACGAATGCATATTTTTTTATCATAAATTGGGGTAGAATATAATTACATGAAAATTGGAATTGATATATCTCAGTTAGCATATAAAGATACCGGAGTTGCCAACTATCTTGAAAATTTAGTAGCAGAGTTAATTGAAAAAGATAGGAAGAATGAATATATTCTGTTTTTCTCATCATTACGTGGCAATATGAATCACACAAAGCTTACTATTCTAGGTAATAATTCAAAGGTTACAATAAGAAAGTTTAAATTTCCGCTCTTTTTACTCGATATCATTTGGAATAGAATGCATATTTTCCCTATAGAATGGTTTGTAGGGAATATAGATTTGTATATAACATCTGATTGGATTGAGCCACCTGTAAGAAAAGCTAAAAAAGCTACAATCTTGTATGACCTTGTCGTATCTCTCTATCCAAATGAAACAGCAAAAAAAATAATTCAAACACAGAAAAGAAAATTATCTTGGGTAAAAAATGAGAGCAGTATAATTTTCTGTATCTCAAGCTCAACTGCAAAAGATGCTAAAAGAATTCTTGGAATTGATGAAAACAAATTTCGGGTGATATACCCGGGAGTGTCATAATAAAAACTGTAACAAGTATAATTACCGTTATTTAATCAAGATGAAATTTATATGAAAATAGGAATAAATGGATACGAAGCAGTGGTTCCTCGTTTTGGTTACACAAGTGAAGGATTTCCTAACCGTGTGGGGAGCGCTGAGGTTTGCTTCCAGCTTTTATTAGAATTATCAAAACTTGATAAAAAAAATTCATACATTATTTATCTCCCATCCCTTCCAACGAAGGATATGCCTGAAGAGTCAGCAACCTGGGAATATAGAGTGGTGCCCGCTAAAAGATTTTGGACCCTTATTGCACTTCCTATGGCGCTACGTCGGGATAGACCCGATATATTTTTCTCTCCAACGCATTATTCACCTCTTTTTATGCCCATAAAGACGGTACTTACCATACTAGACGTATCTTATAAATATTTCCCTGAAATGTTTACAAAGAAAGATTTATATAAACTGTCCTGGTGGGGGAAATATTCTGTTAAAAAGTCAAAGAAAATTATAACAATAAGTGAAAGCAGCAAAGATGATATAATAATAACATACGGTATAAGCCCGAAAAATGTTAATGTTATCCATCTGGGAATAAAAAATTTACCAACAGTCAGCATGACAAAAGAAGAATTATTTAAAAAATATTCAGTTAATACGCCTTACATATTATTTGTGGGAACGCTACAGCCAAGAAAAAATGTTAAACGTTTGATACAGGCAATTTCATTGCTAAAAAATAAAGAAGTTAAGCTTGTTATTATTGGTAAAAAGGGATGGATGTATGAGGAAATTCTTTCAGCTCCTGAAAAATTTGATATCTTAAATCGTGTCACTTTTTTGCATGAAGTTGTAAATGCTGAGCTTCCTTTTTTCTATAAACACGCGTCACTATTTGTTCTCCCTAGTTTATACGAGGGTTTTGGTTTGCCAATTCTTGAAGCGATGAAATATAAATGTCCGGTAGTGACAAGTAATGTAAGTAGCTTGCCGGAAGCAGGAGGAGACGCAGCTCTTTATGTTAATCCGGAAGATGTTTCAGAGATTGCAGAAAAAATTGATGAAGTACTTGGAAACACAAAATTAAGGGATAGAATGATAAAATTAGGAGACGCTCAAGTTAAAAAATTTTCGTGGGATAAAGCAGCTAGAGAAGTAATAACGGTTTTTGAGGAAACCTTTGGAAAAGAATAGGATCTTTGTATTTGAAAACGATTGAAATAAAATCGTATTCATGATTTATGAAAAAAATAGTTAGAAGACTTAAAGCAATAACACTGGAAGCAGACAATATGATATTAAGGTGGGTAGGGCATGTTCCTTCGCACCATTTTAGAAGATTTTGTTACAGACTGGAAGGTTTTAAAATCGGACATGGATCAGCAATTCATATGGGGGCAGTATTTTATAATATAAAAAATATAAAAGTTGGTTCGGATACAATTATTGGAGAAAATGCTGTTTTGGATGGAAGAGATACTCTTAGTATAGGTAGTCATGTAGACATAGCAAGTGAAGTGATGATTTATAATGCTCAGCATGATTTATCAGATCCATCATTTAAAGCGGTAAATGCTCCTGTTGTAATAGAAGACTATGTTTTTATTGGTCCAAGAGCTATAATTCTTCCTGGTGTAAGTGTGGGCAAGGGGGCAGTAATTGGTGCGGGAGCAATAGTAACAAAAGATGTTCCAGAGTTTATGATTGTGGGAGGAGTTCCTGCAAAAGTTATAGGAGAGCGAAAATTGAAAAATCCTTCTTATAGACTTGGTCGCGCTGCTTGGTTTCGATAAATCTACATGAATGTTTCAATAATTATTTTAACGTTTAATTCATCAAAATACATAGATGAACTTCTTGAGAGCATCGTACACAAATATAAAGGAGAGATCAAAAGTAAAGAGTTGGAAATAATTGTTGCTGATAATTCATCCAAAGATGATACGGTAAAGAAGGCTAAAACGCATAAAGAAGTAAGAGTAATTAACACTGGAGGAAATTTTGGGTATGCAAGAGGTAATAATATAGCTTCTAATTTAGCATTAGGTGATGTTTTGATATTCTTAAATCCTGATACTAAATATTTATCAGGTGACATGTTGAAATTGGCGGATGAATTGAAAAATGAGGAAATTGGTGTTGTGGGCGGAGAAATAATAAATTTCGAAGGAGAAAGGGAGCTTTCTTGCGGAAAATTTTACAATGCAGTAAATACTTTCCTTCTATCAATGGGTCTTGAAGAGTTATGCGGCGTGCGTTTCTCGCCTAAAAGAAGACGGAAGGTACAATTTGTTAGTGGGGCTTTTTTTGCTGTAAGAAAGAAACTATTCCATGAGCTAAAAGGATTTGATGAGCATTATTTTATGTACATTGAAGATAGTGATTTTTGTTTCAGGGCAAAACTTGCGGGGTATTCAACATTTTTTTCACCTGTTGCTGCAATAAAACATGTCGGACAAGGAAGCTCAAATAGGTCGTTTGCTGTCGTAAATATTTATAAAGGGTTGCTATTTTTTAATAAAAAGCATATGGGTAAATTTTCTTATAAATTTGTTAAAGCCCTCTTAAAAGTAAAGGCAGCTGTACTTGTAAACTATGGAAAAGTAAGCAATAATCAATATTTAGTCACGACTTATGAAGAAGCTATTAAAGCGACTTAGCAATAGAAATAACTTAACACAAAGTAGGTTACTGTTTTTTTTAGTTGCAGTTTCCATTTTGTTTATACCACTTTATCCGAAGCTTCCAGCAATCGGGGTAAATAATACGTGGGTATACATAAGGTTTGAAGATTTTCTAATTGCATTTACAACTTTTGTCTTTTTGATACAGTTGTTGAGGAGACGGGTTCATGTAAGTCGGCCCCTTGGGATTCCAATAGTTGCATACTGGATTGCGGGACTTCTATCTCTTTTAATTAGTATAGTATTTATCGCACCTCATCTTGCAAATTTTTTTCCTCATGTAGCAATCCTTTCTTATTTGAGAAGAATTGAGTATATGGTGCTTTTCTTTATAGGATACGCAGTTATTAAGGAAGAAAAGGATTTGAGACGCCTATTTTGGGTATTGGCACTGGCTGCAGGAGTAGCTTTTGTATACGGAATAGGTCAAAGGTATTATATAAACGTATGGGCAGCATTTCCAGATTTTTTTCAAAAATACTCATTCTGTTTCCCTTCATTTCAGACTACAAATGAAGAGTTTGCAAAAGGTATTCCGCTTTGTTTGCCATCAGACGGGAGAATAACTTCACTCTTTGGAGGGCATTATGATCTTTCAGCATATCTTGTGTTGGTAATTCCAATTATTTTTTCAGTTGCGTTTGCAATGAGGAAAAAAATATATCAAGCTGTTTTGTTACTTTTAGGCACAGGGCTTATATACCTACTTATACTAACTGCTTCTAGGATATCATTCGGTGCATATATTGTAGGGCTTATTTTTGCACTCATATTTATCAGAAAAAAAATGTTTATTGTTCCCATACTTATTATTTCTTTATTTTTTCTTGTAACATCAAGTTCAAGCGTATTGCAGCGTTTTACGCAAACCTTTAGATTTACAAACCTCGTAATAAACAGTCAGGGTCAGGTAGTCGGTGAAGCAGTGAATAAGTTGCCGGAGCAGTTAAAGAAAAAAATTTCACATGAGCCAATTATTGTGGAGGCTCCACCGCCAACTCAAGAGTTACCTACTGGCTCAAGCTACATTGCTCTTCCCGGGAAAACTGAGTCTACGTCTTCAGCAGTGCTGAAATCATCACCAAAATTATCAAAAGAGGAAAAAAGCAAATATAAATTTGGTGCTGTTGAGATATCAAACGTTCTGGGTAATTTCTTGATTCAGAGAGCGCTTGTATATGATATTTCTTTCACAACTAGATTTCAGGGAGAATGGCCGAATACTTGGAATGCTTTTATGAGAAACCCAGTGTTTGGGAGTGGATACGCAACTATCACCTTATCCTCAGATAATAGTTTTCTAAGAGCTTTAGGAGAAGTTGGAGTACTGGGCTTTATTACGTTCTTCTCATTTTTTATTATTTGGTACATTTATATTAAGAATAACTATAAGGAAGCAGACATATTCACAAGAAATTTTGCTCTTGGTCTATCAGCCGGAGTAATTGGTCTTTTTTTGAATGCTGTGCTGATTGACGTTTTTGAAGCTTCAAAAGTTGCAGAGTCTATGTGGTTGCTTTTAGGTATAGGAGCAGGAGGAATTGCATTACACGCTAAAAATAAATTTTCATATGTTCATGAGTTAAAAAATATACTTTCCTCGGGTCTATTTTTGATGATCTATTTATTGATCTTGTTTTTTATATTCTTGGGACCATCGTTTAATAATTTTTTTGTTGGAGACGACTTTACCTGGTTAAGGTGGGCTGCACAATCGGACAATACAACTTTAGTTAAAAACTTCTACGATGCTCAGGGATTTTTCTTGAGGCCAATTGATAAATTATTAATCTTTATGCAATATACACTTTTTAATTTAAAGCCCTTACCCCATCACCTATTCAATCTTTTTTATAATTTTGGGGTTACTGTAGCAGTATATTTATTACTTTTTAGGGTATTCAAAAAGAGAAGCATTGCGTTTTTAGGAGCATTTATCTTTTCATTTATACCTTCACACTCACAAAACTTGTTTTGGATGTCTACAATCTCTACTACTGTCTCCAGTCTCTTTGTCTTGCTTGGGCTCCTCTCTTATTTAACAGCTCGTAGATCGAAAAAAATAGTCTATTATATTTGCGCGTTTGTTCTTTTTCTGTTATCCGTATTCTCATACGAGAATGCAATTATTTTTATTGGTCTTATGGTTGTTTTTGATTTTTTTATTGCGGAGAATAATGATAAGCACCATAAGAAGCAAATATTTTTGCCATATCTTTTTGCCTTAGTAATAGTAGGCTTTTACTTACTGGTTCGAATGAACGCACATGCAGCTGGTTTTTCCGGAGATTATAATTACAATCTTTTGAAGTTAATTCCTAACTCAATTGGTAATTATCTAGGATATATTGCCTTATTTTTTGGAAGTGAGTCGACTCTATCCTCATATACATTTTTAAGAAACTTTATGAAGCAGTATGTTCTGGTACTCAGCTTTATTGGATTTATGTTTATAGCATTTGTCGCAGGTTTTGTTATAGAGCATAAAGAGAAAATATCTATTTCAAGAGGTAAGAAAATATTTATCTTCGGCTTTATTTTTTCAGTTATCGCGCTGCTTCCATATTTGCCCTTGGGTAACATTACTCTACGGTATCTTTACCTTCCGTCTTTTGGTTTTGTAGTGATGATACTAGCGGTTTTTGACTTTCTGTTTTCAAAAATCACTACAAGGAAATGGTTTATGGTAGCCTATGGTTTAGTAATTATAGTACTCGGGATAACTTTCTATAGTGGTTTAACACGTGCAGAGCAGTATTGGGATCAAGCTTCAAAAATTACTTATGACACGCTAGTTCGATTCAGACTAGATTTTGATCTTAAAAATAATACGAATCTTTATTTCTATAATGTTCCTATTAAAAATGGTGAGGCGTATATATTTCCTGTGGGTCTTCCAGATGCAATCTATTTTGTTAATACTGATAAATCTGTAAAGGTGTATCAAGTTAAGGATAGAAAGACAGCTGAAATCTTGAGAGACGCCACTTCTGCAAAAGTACTGCATACAGGGATATTTACTTTTGACAAAAATAAGATGTTAGATCTTATAGAGTACTCGAGTAAAGAATAATATGATAAAAAAAATAGAACTTGCAATTTTTGTATTTATACTTATTCTGGCATTTGTGTTAAGGTTGTACCGTTTTGATAATCCCATTGGTGACTGGCATGCGTTCCGGCAAGCAGATACCTCAGCCGTTGCGAAAGTCTATGTTTCAAATGGAATAAACCTTTTATCACCAAAATATTTTGACATATCAAATATTCAATCTGGGAAAGATAACCCTGAGGGGTATAGATTTGTTGAATTTCCCGTAATGAGTGCTATTCAGGCAAGTACATTCATGTATATAGGGGTATTGAGTCTTGAGGAGTGGGGAAGACTGATTACTATCTTGTCGTCCTTGGGAAGTCTAACCTTTATATATTTACTTGTTCGTAGGCACCTTGATCCTGTTTCTGGCTTGTTTTCAGCCTTTTTTTATGCCATTCTTCCTTATTCAATTTTTTATGGACGTGTGATACTTCCAGATCCCGCTTGCGCTTGTGCTATTCTTGGCGGGATATATTTTTTTGATGTTGCAATGTCATATAAAAAACATAAGATGCTTTTGCTGAATATATTTTTCTGGCTTGCTCTTGTTTTTACAGCTATATCATTTTTATTAAAGCCTTTTGCGTTATTTTTTACCTTACCTATGTTTATTCTTGCATGGAAGAGGTACGGTTTTAGGGTTTTTCTTCGATGGGAGTTGTATATCTTTGCTTTTTTATCAATTCTTCCGCTTGTGCTTTGGAGGATTTGGATAACTCAACATCCCGAAGGGATACCAGTATCAAACTGGTTATTTAATGAAGGTGGCATACGATTTACCGGTGCGTTTTTTCACTGGATATTAGCAGAAAGAGTAGCAAAGCTTATACTTGGGTACTTCGGGATTGTTCTTTTATTGTTAGGTCTATTTAAAAGAAATGAAAAAAACTATTTGTTTTTCTTGTCATTCTTAGTTTCATCAATTATCTATGTAATTGTAATCGCACGAGGAAATGTTCAGCATGACTATTATCAAATATTAATATTGCCTACAATATGTATTTTCCTAGGAAGGGGAGCGACCTATTTACTGTCCATTCCCGTGAAGACAGGTGAGAATATTGGGATAAACACATTCATTTCATTATTTACGCTCACAGTAATAATTATCCTTTCTTTTATGCTCTCCTGGTATCATGTTCGTGATTATTTTAATATTAATAACAGGGGGCTAATTAATGCTGGAATTGTTGCTGATAAGCTGCTGCCGAAAAATGCAAAAGTAATAGCGGCAAACGATGGAGACACTTCATTTTTGTATTATATAAATAGAAAAGGGTGGCCTGCATATGAAAAAAGCGTAGAGGGCTTGCAGGAGTTAGGTGCAACTCACATAGTCGTTCCAAGCCCAACTGAAAATGACATTAAAGGTTTAGGAACGATTTACAAGCGTTTGTATACGTCGAAAGATGTATTGATTCTTAAATTATGAAGCTATTAATCCTAACATATGATTTTCCTTATCCTATTACAAGTGGGGGTAAGAGTAGGATATACAACCTTATAAAGTTTCTAAAGAAAAAAGATACAGAAATTTATTTATTATCTTTTATTCGCGATACATACAAAAAAAAATATGACGATTCAATTTTAAATATAGGAGTATCAGAAATATTCCACTTTAAAAGAAAAAAGGTAATATCCCCATCTATAATTATGAAGACTTCGTTTTCATCAGGATCTGTGTTTAAAGCTTTATATAAGGATCAAAGAGTTGAAAAAAAAATAATGCAGATAATTTGCGAAAAAGATATAGATGTTATTCTATTTGAGTCTTTTTATACGTCATTCTTTATATCTGAAGAAATAAAAAGAATGAACGTAAAACAGATTTTTGGCACAGAAAATATTGAGCATATTCTCTATCAGGATTTTGCACTACAGAAATCAAGAATTGCAAAAGGCTTGTACATGTCTCAAGTTAAAAAAATCAAAAAAGAGGAAGAGATTGCTTATAATAAGTCAGACTTAGTTCTTGCTATTACGGAAGAAGAAAAAAACAATATTTCTAAAAAGACAAAGACAAATATAGAGGTTATTCCAAATGGAGTTGATAGTTCTTCTCTATCTTTCAAATCTCATTTTTCTGGCGGAAAGAAACTTTTATTCGTAGGAAATTTTTCTTATTTTCCAAATATTGATGCAATGGATTTCTTCTATAAAAATGTTTTTTTAAATATTCCTGACGCAACACTTACCGTTGTAGGAAGAAGTCAAAATAAATTACCATTTCTAATCTCTGACAGTAGAATTCGTAATATAGAATATATTGAGGATATTGCAAGCGTGTATTATGATTCTGATATATTCGTTTTTCCAGTTCGTTTTGGGGGTGGAACTAATTTCAAAGTACTAGAGGCAGCGAGCTGTGGCACCCCTATTATTGCAATTCCTAACCGTGTAAAGGGTTTAGGTTTTATTGCCGATACTCACTATGTTGAAGCATCATCTCCTGTAGATTTTATGAGGGGTATACGGAGATTGTCGGAGGAGAGAGAATTACAGAGGAAAATAACAAAAAACGCACGTACTTTAATAGAGAAGGATTATGACTGGAAAAAAATAGGAGAAAAACTGGGGGAGATTTTCCATAGTATATAAAGAAGGCAATAGCCTCTATGAAGACACAATGAAAACAATAGATTTATCAATTATTACTGTTGCGTTTAATTCCCAGAACGAGATTAAGAAATGGGTAGAAGTAATCGATAGAACTGTCAGCAAATATTCATTTGAGATGATTATATCCGATAACAGTCCGAATGAAGCAACTGAAAAAGTAGTGGTAGAGCTTCAGAAAAAGCACCCTGAGTTAATTTACATACATAATCATGATAATCTTGGTTTTTCTCGAGCGAATAACGTAGCAATAAGAAAAGCAAAAGGAAAATACCTGCTATTCTTGAACCCGGATATGGAAGTAGGTGAGGGTGCAATTGATGGGGCTTTATCATTCCTTTTGGCACATAGCGATGCAGGTTCTGTAACTCCTGCTGTTTATCTTCCGAACGGTATGCTTGATGACTCATGTCATCGCGGATTTCCTACTCCATGGAATTCTTTCACTTATTTTTCAGGATTGTCCAGAAAATTTCCAAAAATTAAACTTCTTGCAGGGTATAACATGACGTATCTGGATTTCACAAAAGAACATACGATAGATTCGCTGGCTGGTTCTTTTCTTATTATTTCAAGAGATTTAGGTGAAAAATTAAAATGGTGGGATGATGATTATTTTTTTTATGGAGAAGATATAGATTTTTGTTACAGAATAAATAAGGCAGGGTATAAGATTTATTATCTTCCACAGTATAAGGCGCTTCACTATAAAGGAATGTCATCGGGGATTAAGGATATTTCTAGGCAAGAGTCAAAAGCTACAAATGAAACTAAGATATGGGCTACTAACCAAAGATTTAAAGCAATGGAAATTTTTTATAAAAAACACTATGAAAGAAGATATCCATGGGCACTAAATAAATTAGTATTTATTGCGATAAAAATAAAACACAAGATGGCTCTTAAAAATTTAAACGGTTAAATGCTAACGGGTACTCAGTTGGTAGTAATAGTTATTATATATTTTAAGGGTTTGTAACAGCAACTTCGATTAATAATATCTTCATGGTAAATTTTTAATCGCCATTACTTAGTTTGTTGATTAATTCAATCAAATCAAGGATAATGGTGGAATGATAGATGAGGGAATAATTCAAAAAATAGGTATCGATATAAGGTTATGGAATGAGACTGGAATCGGACGATATATACGAAATTTAATTTTTGAGTTAGCCAAAATTGAACAAAAAAACAAATACGTTTTATTCGCAAGACCAGATGATATACCAGAAATTAACAGATTAAGTAACATAAGTGAGGCAAAGGAAAAATTTATTATTATTCCGACAAGCATTAAATGGCACTCAATACAGGAGCAAGTAGAATTTCCTAGGATTTTGATGAAATATAAGTTAGATTTAATGCATTTCCCATATTTTTCTGTACCAGTTTTTTATAGAAGATCATTTGTTGTAACTGTTCATGATTTGATTATTAATCATTTCCCAACTGGACGTGCAACCACACTCCCGTTGCCTCTATATAGAATAAAACGTGTCGGATATGAACTTATTTTAAAGTCTGCGGTTTCAGGCGCTAAAAAAATTATTGTACCATCAGAAGCAACGAGGCGTGAATTAGTTGAACACTACCAGATAAAGGAAGATAAGATTATTGTAACCCAGGAAGGAATTGATGAAAACATAAATTCTTTCACTCCTGTAGTATTTAAAGATAAACACCCATATTTTCTTTATGTGGGGAATGTATATCCTCACAAAAATATTGAAGTAATGCTTGAAGCATTTAAGATATTTTCAATACAGCATCCAGGTGTCGTAATCAAATTAGTCGGAAAACAGGACTATTTTTATAAACGATTAAGAATGTATGTAGAAAAACACAAGATATCTCACGTTGAATTTATGGGGTATGTAGATGATTCTAAGTTGTCCAATCTTTATTCAAATGCTGTAGCTACAGTTATTCCTTCTCTTATGGAGGGTTTCGGTTTGACTGCGTTGGAGGCAATGAAAATGAAATCTTTAGTAGTTGTTTCAAAAATTCCTTCACTTCAGGAAGTATGCGGTAAGAATGCAATATATTTTGACCCGAATGATACTTTAAGTATTGTGGATGCCATGAATATTTCACTAAATCTTAAAAGTGAAGATAAGAAGAAGATGTTAAGCAGTGCAATGGAGCATTCAGAAACATTTACCTGGGAAAAAATGGCTAAGCAAACGATTGCAGTATACGATTCCTGCCTCAAAAAGCATAAGATATAAGAAAAATTTAAGATCAAAACCTAAGCTTAGGTTGAGATATTGGTTATTCCAATAGTATGTGATCTCTATTATACTCGAACGATAGTATGAAAGTAGCTTTAGTATACGATCGGATAAATAAATGGGGAGGGGCTGAACGGTTATTGCTTCTCTTGCATGAGATTTTCCCTAATGCTCCAGTATTCACTTCTGTATATGATCCCCATGCTGCACCCTGGGCTAAAAATCTTGATATTAGAACTTCATTTTTAGAGCACATTCCGTATGCACGAAGACATCACGAATTTTTTGCCCTTTTTATGCCTTTGGCTTTCGAGTCATTTCAGTTTGATGAATTTGATTTAGTAATTTCTCTTAGTTCAGAGGCGGCAAAAGGGATAATTACACCTCCCCACACAAAACATATATGTATATGCTTAACACCAACAAGGTATTTATGGAGCGAATACGATTTATATTTTGCAAACGAACCATTACGAACTCTGTCTTTACCTTTAGTTTGGTATTTAAGGAGATGGGATTTAGTAGCTTCATCAAGACCGGACTTTTATATTGCAATTTCACAAACGGTCAGTGATAGGATAAAAAAATATTATAATAAAAATTCAAGTGTTATTTATCCACCCTTGCTTCTTGATAGCAATAAAGAAGAAGCGCAGATGACTAGTCGTAATTATTTTCTTGTCGTATCTCGTTTGTCTCGTTTTACACCTCAGAAGCGGGTTGAACTTGCCATAAAAGCTGCAAATAAGCTAAAGTTACCGTTAGTAGTTGTTGGAGATGGAGATGTAGCTCATTTTAAACATATTGCAGGCAAAACCGTATCTATTGTAGGTAAGGCGACTGATTATGAGTTGGCTAATTATTATAAAAATTGTATAGCTCTTATATTTCCGGGTGTGGAGGATTTTGGTTTAGTGATGGTTGAAGCTCAAAGTTTTGGTAGACCTGTGATAGCATTTAAGCAAGGTGGAGCTTTGGAGATTATTCAGGAAGGTAAGACTGGAGACTTTTTTGATAAACCTACTATTTCTTCTCTTGTCAATACGTTGAAATTGTTTGACAAGAGAAGATATAATAGTAAAGATTGTGTTATAAATGCAGCTAGATTTAATAAAGACACATTTATAAATCAAATACATATGTCAATTCAAAAATTAAAAGTAATGGAGGATGAAGAAAATTGAAAGCAGTAATATTTGCTGGTGGAGTAGGAACGAGATTGTGGCCATTATCACGTAAGAATAGTCCAAAACAATTTGAGAAAATTATAGGTGAGAATTCCACACTTCAAGAGACTGTGCAAAGATTACTTCCCGAGCTATCCCATAAAGATATTTTTATTGCGACAGGAAAACGATACGAAGAAATAATTAAGGGACAATTGTCAGATATACCTCATGAAAACTTTATATTTGAGCCTGAGATGAGAGATGTTGGTCCTGCGATAGGATTAGTTGCTGCAATGTTGGCTGAAAAATTTCCCGATGAACCGATTGCGATATTGTGGAGTGATCATATGGTAAAGAATGTGGAAGCCTTTAAGAGCGCACTTTCTTTTGCCGAACAAGCAATAAAAGATGATGAATCAAAATTTGTTTTTATAGCACAAAAACCACGATTTCCAAACCAGAATATGGGATGGATTGAGGTGGGTGATGAGTTAAGCGAAGAAAAAAATATTAAAGCTTTTTTATTTAAAGGCTTTAAGTATAGACCAACACTTGAAGAAGCATCCCAATTTTTTAAAAGTGAAAAATTTTATTGGAATCTCGGATATTTTGTGACAACCCCTTCATATCTCCTATCACTTTTTAAAGACTTTGCTCCAGACGTATACTCAACACTAATTACCATAAGAGAAGCAAAAAGAAATTCAAATTTTGAAACCGTATTGCAAGAGAACTATAGTAAATTAGAAAAGATTAGTTTTGACGATCTAATACTGATGAAGATACCACCTGCGGGTTTGGAGGTAGTTGCTTGCGATTTGGGTTGGAGTGATATAGGAGCTTGGGAGTCGTTGAAAGAGGCATTAGCAGAGCATATAGATGAGAATGTTACAAAAGGAAACGTTATATTAAAAGATTCGCGTGATTCTTTAGTTTATAATTATACAAATCAAATGGTCGTAGGAATTGATTTAGATGAGCTACTGGTTGTAAATACGCAAGATGTAGTATTAATATGTCCCAAAAGATCAGTTCCTAAGATAAAAAAACTTGTCGAGAGTTTGTCCGATACAGAACACGAGCACCTAACTTAAAACTTATGTACTATTTTGAAAAAAGAATTCTTGATATAGTCTCATCGCTTCTTTTGCTGTTAGTTTTTTCCCCAATCATTATACTTACGGCAATAGCTATAAAAATTGATTCGAGAGGTCCGATTTTTGCTGATACTCCTATGCGCGTAGGAAGACGCGGTAAACTTTTTAGAATGTACAAATTCAGATCTATGGTTCAAAATGCCTATGAAATTCTTTCAACTGATCCGAAATATAAAGAATTATATGATGAATATAAGAAAAGTGGGTTTAAATTAAGAAATGATCCAAGAGTGACTAGTGTAGGGCACTTTATCAGAAAATATTCCCTTGATGAGATACCGCAGTTTATAAACGTATTAAAAGGAGATATGAGCATGGTTGGACCACGGGCGTACTATGCTGACGAACTAAATTATCAACAAAAAAAATATCCGCTCACACAGGATGCTGTAAAAGTTGTGCTTTCAGTAAAACCTGGCATAACAGGACTTTGGCAAGTTTCAGGACGGAGTCAGATTAATTTTGATAAACGTATTCAGATGGATGCAAAATACGCAAGGCGACACTCCATATTTTATGATGTCTATATAATGGCTAAAACACCCAAGGCGATGCTTTCGGCAAGAGGTGCAATGTGATAGGAAAAAAGCAAAACTTGATTTTAAATTCAAAACTGTGCTTTAATATACTATTAGACTTTTACTTGAATGGAAGAATCAGGATTTACTAAAATAGATGTGAGTAATGCTCCGGTAAGGAAGTCTACCTTTGTAAGCTCACAACCACAAATGAAAAAAAAACGATTTGGCTTTTTTAAAACACGTAAGCAAAAAATTATTGGAATTATAGTTTTGGCAATAATTATTCTGGTTGTGTATATAGGAGTAAATACTTTTATATTTCTTAATGATGCCAATAAGACTTATGCGCAGGCAAAAATTGCATATGATGCAATAAAGCAACAAAATGTTGTAGTAGCAAAAGAAGAGTTGGTAAAAACTCAAAAGCAGATTTCTGTTTTGCAGCACGACTTATTACCAATTGCATTTTTGGGTTATATTCCATTTTTCGGTGGGTACTATAATGATGTTAAAAATTTAGTAGATGCATCTAGTCATGGGATAAATGCAGGTATAACTGCTACAGACTCACTTATTCCCTACGCTGATGTTTTGGGATTAAAAGGGGATAAGAGTTTTGCCCAGGGAAGTGCAGAGGATAGAATTCGGCTTGCTATAAAAACGATGGATAAGGTTGTGCCTAAGATTGACACGATAGAAAAAGATTTGATTGCAGCAAAGAAGGCAACGGATAAAGTTAACCCAAACAGATATCCCTCAATTGGTAAATTGAAAAAGGTACACGACAGCTTGCAGGATTTAAAAAATATAGTTGACGGATCTGTTATAGCAGTTGAGCAAGGAAAGCCTTTGATTAAGTTATTGCCTGATTTATTAGGTGCAAACGGTGAGAAAAAATATTTGGTATTATTCCAAAATGATAAAGAGTTAAGACCTACAGGTGGATTTATGACCTTTTATGCTGTTTTTAGGCTTGAGCAGGGTGTAATACATGTTGATAAGGCAGGAGACATATACACATTAGATGATTCTTTACCGTCCCACCAGGCTGCTCCACCAATTATTGCGAAATATCTTCCCAAGGTAGACACATTTAATATACGGGATAGTAATCTTTCTCCTGATTTTGTTGAATCCATGAAGACATTTAACAAAATGTATAACACCTCAAGAGATAAGGCTGATATTGATGGAATTATTGCAATTGATACGCATTTTCTGGTTTCGATTTTAGATGTTTTGGGAGATGTACAAGCTGGGGGTCTTACCTTTAATTCAAAAAATGATCCTCGATGTGATTGTCCTCAGGCGGTTTTTGTTCTTGAGGATAATACCACAAAGCCTGTTAACTACATTAAAACGAATAGAAAAGGGTTATTGGCGGAATTGCTATTTGCAATTATCCAAAAGGCTCTGTCTTCATCCCCGAAGGAATATTGGGGGAATTTGATGCAGACTGCAATTAATGATGCGCAAGAAAAACACGTTATGTTCTATCTATTTAATCCTGAAGCACAAAAAGGCATAGATGCGTTAGGTTGGTCCGGGGCAATTAAGCCATTTGATGGAGATTACCTTCACATTAATGACTCCAACTTTGGCGGCGCAAAATCAAATTTATTTGTGGAACAAAACGTTCGGGTTGACTTCAAGATTGACGGGAATGGAGAAGTTGCAAAAACATTAACTATCTCCTATAAAAATCCTAAACCCCACTCTGATTGTAACTTAGAGCATGGTGAATTATGTTTGAACGCGACCTTAAGAGATTTTCAAAGAGTGTACGTTCCAAAAGGGTCTACGCTCGTTTCATCCAAGGGTTCTGAAGTGAAAACGACTGTTAAGGAAGATTTAGGAAAAACAGACTTTGAGTCGTTCTTAACCGTTAATCCTTTAGGCTCGGCTAAGATAATATACGAATATAAGCTTCCGTTTAAAGTTGAAGGCAAAACTTTACCTTTTCTTATACAGAAACAGCCAGGGACAGACGCTGTTCCTTATGAAATCTATGTAAACGGAAACAAGACAGATGCATTCAATTTGGTAACTGATCGTGAGATTCAAGTTCCTGTCCGATGAACTACCTAAAAGACACTGGATATGTGGTTAAACGCGTTAATTATTCTGAGGCGGATAAGTACATAACAATTCTTACACAAAGTAACGGAAAAATTGAAGTTTTGGCAAAAGGCGTAAGAAAACTTACAAGTCGTCGATCTCCACAATTAGAATTATTGAATAAAATTTCGTTTCAAGCCGTTTCACGTGGACAAAACTCTCGGTATGTACTTGCTGACACAAGACTTTTAACAACGCATGCTACCTTAAAGGAAGATTTAGATTGCGTAAAAACCTTATTTACAATGTGTGAGTTGGTATCTACTCTTTGTCCTTCATATCAAAAACAGGATGAGGCATTTTTTCTCTTGGACAAGACACTCTCATGTATGAAGGCGAATACGCATGCTTTTGATCTTCAGGGATTTCAGGTAAAATTGCTATCAATTTTAGGATTTTGGGATGCCCGTCACCCTTTTGTAGACGCGTCTGATATAACTCAATTCACAGAGCGCATAATGGAACGGAAAATAAAAACCACTGAATACTTCAAGAGCTAGTAACAATACTGAATTTTACCATGAGTGCTTATTCAAATAATTTTTGGTATACTTACTTCAATAATAAGTGGTTAGCAGATTTAGATATAGCTCAAGATGAGTATTTCTGACATGCACACTTTTATTATAGACGTATGGTTGATGATAATAACAAGCAAGAAAAATTTGAAAAAATTATTTCTCTTTCAAAAAGAAGAGGATTTATTTTCCCTGGGTCAGAAATATATGGAGGTCTTGCAAACACATATGATTATGGTCCTATGGGAGTTGAGTTGATGCGGAATATTAGGAATCTCTGGTGGAAGGAGTTTGTTCACCAACGAGATAATATAGTGGGACTTGAGGCTAGTCTTATCTCACATCAAGAAATATGGAAAGCTTCAGGTCACGTAGGTGGATTCTCCGATGCTCAGGTAGATTGTAAAAAATGCAAAACCCGCATGAGAGCAGACCATCTCATAGAAGGATATTATGATGAACAATTAAGACTTCAAGACGAAAATGATAAAAAGGGTAATGGATCTTCTGTTCCAATATTTACGGTAGATGAAAAAAATTGGATATCAAATATTCTTGATAAAAAAACAAGGAATAGGCAGGTTGAGGGATTAACACCTGAACAGATGGACGAGGTCATAAAGCACTTCAAGATTAAATGCCCGAGTTGTAACGAGCATGACTGGACAAGTGTTAGAAAATTCAATCTTCTTTTTCCTGTTCATGTGGGAATTATAGAGGGTGATCAGGATTTAGCATATTTACGTGGGGAAACAGCTCAGGGTATGTTTGTTGCTTTTAAAAATATTCTTGACTCTTCTCGGGTTAAACTTCCTTTTGGTGTTGCCCAGGTTGGTAAAAGTTTCAGAAATGAAATTACTCCTGGAAATTCAGTTTTTAGAACTCTCGTATTTGAGCAGGCGGAAATTGAATATTTTTTTGATCCTGAAGCACAGGATTGGGAAAATCTTTACGAAGACTGGAAAAGTAAGTTGCTCACCTTCGTATCTGAAAAATTGGGTATAAAGCAAGAAAATTTAAGATGGAGAGTTCATACTGATGATGAACGCTCGTTTTATAGTAGGCGTACTGAAGATTTAGAGTATAACTACCCTTTTGGGTTTAAAGAGTTGTGGGGTCTTGCCTATAGAACTGACTATGACCTTTCGCAGCATGAAAAGTTTTCAGGAAAAGAATTGCGTGTTGTTGATTCGTCTACTGGTCAAAAAATTCTTCCTCATGTGATTGAGCCAGCCGTAGGTGTAGACAGGATGTTTTTAATGGTTCTCTCTGACGCATATTTTGAAGAAGATGCAAGAATTGTTTTAAAGATTGCTCCAAGAATTGCTCCTGTAAAGGTTGCTGTTTTTCCGTTACTTGCCAATAAAGAAGGGTTAATGAATCGTGCACGAGAAATATATTTAAATTTAAAAGCGCATACTCACGGTATGGTTATGTTTGACGCAAGAGGAAATATCGGGAAAAGATATCTTTCACAAGACGAAATCGGAACCCCTTTTTGTGTTACAGTGGACTTTGAATCATTAGAAAATGATACTGTTACAATAAGAGAGCGTGATAGCGCAGAGCAGGTGCGAGTGAAAGCAGATGAATTGGTCTCATATATCACAAAAAAAATAGAGTAAACTCTTGACAGACATGTGTTGGTATGTCAGGATAGTTATGTATGAAATTTAATAAGAAAATTGTTATAGTTGTATCTATAATTTTTCTCTTCATTGCAGTTGGGGCAGGTGTTGCCTTCTTTTTGTTATCACAAGAGCCAACAGTTTCCACAAATACACTGAATGGCACACGGGAAATTAAAAAAATTTCAGCGTCAGATATTGGTCTTGAGATTAAGGTAAGACAGGACAAGAAAGGACTTGTGATGACGTTAAGTAATCTGGATGGTATTGACTCAGTTGAGTATAGTATTTCTTACGACGCAGAAGTTGAGGACGAGGGAGAAACCATAACAGTTCCCCGTGGGGTTGAGGGGAGTCCAATTAATGCCTCAGGGCAAAGCAAGATATCAAAAGATCTTGATCTTGGCACATGCTCAAGAAATGTTTGCAAGTATGACAAAGTTGTAAGCGATGTTACTGTTACAATTAGAGTTAACTACAAAGACGGAACAGTAGGTGGTCTTGAGGAAAAAATTTCATTAAACAATTAGGTGTACATCTTCTCAGATTCTTAATCTAGTAAAAAATCTCCTTATAATTAAAATATTTTCACGGCAACACTACATATAGTGTATCATGTGATTTTTGAACCTAAAAATGTTAAATAAGGGGTTGACATACCGTGAAAAGTTATTTATAAATATATAGTACATTAAAAAGTAGGAATAAGTAGGATAACTGATCTAAAAAGATATAGATTTCTTGAGTACGAGAGCGTATAATTACACAATGTACTTGGGTTTTTACAATTCAACAGTAACAAAAAAATATCAGTTGTCTTTTCCCGCCAGATTTAAAGAACTGACTGGGGAAAAACTTTTAATAACCACTTGGTTTGAAAAATCTTTACTTATTCTTCCATGTAACACGGGAAAGAGTATGCTAGATAAGATGATTTCTGACGCATCAAGTTTACTTCCAGAGGTAAGAGACTTAGAAAGATTTTTTTATGGAAACGCGCAAGAAGTGAGAATAGGAGACAAAAACAGATTTTATCTTTCGCAAATGCATAGAGAATACGCCCAAATAGAAAAGGAAGCTATCTTTATTGGGGTTTCTGAGCGCATTGAATTGTGGGACAAGAATGTATATGAAAATTACGGGAAAATACGGGAAGTTCAGATAAGAGACACTGCCATTTCGCACTATAACCGTATTTTTAGTTTTAAACATAAATAATGAAGGAGTTTAGTCATATACCAGTTCTTATGCGTCAGGTGCTTGATTGGTTGAGTCCTGTGCCTGATGGGAAATACATAGACGCGACACTCGGAGGAGGAGGACATACTGAAGAGATAGCTAAAAGAGGGGGAATAATATTGGGTATAGATCAGGATATTGATGCAATTGAATTTGTAATAAAAAGTAAGCAAGACTTAATTAATAATAACAAATTACGAATTTTTAAAGGGAACTTCAGAGACATAAAACAAATTGCAACGGAAAACGGTTTTGGTGAGGTTCTAGGAATACTTTTCGATTTGGGGGTGTCAAGTCACCAGTTAGATGATGGAAGTCGAGGGTTTAGCCTTAAGAAAAACGCAGTTTTAGATATGAGAATGGATGAGGGAACAAGAGTGCTGGCGAAGGATATAGTAAACACATACAGTAAAGAGGAGCTAACGGATATTTTCTTAAGGTATGGGGAGGAGGAGAATGCTAAAAAAATTGCACAAGAGATAGTAGATGCAAGGCATATATCAAAGATTGAAACTACCCAAGACCTTGCGACAATTGTGAATAGAGTAGTCATTGGGGGCGGGAAGATACATCCTGCTACTCGTGTATTTCAAGCATTGCGTATTGAGGTAAATAATGAGCTAACTTCACTACAGGAAGGAATAGGTGATGCGTTTGATTTACTACTTCCTGGAGGGAAAATATTAGTTATATCATTTCATTCACTTGAAGACAGAATTGTTAAAAGAACATTTTCTGAGTGGGAGACAAAAGGTTGGGGAAGTAATAAGACAAAAAAACCAGTTGTTGCAGACCAAGAGGAATTAACGATAAATCCGCGTGCAAGAAGCGCAAAATTACGAATATTTGAAAAAACAAAATAACTATGAAATTAAAACTAATATTTACCCTTATGATAACACTGATAGTCCTTCTCCAATGTGTGCAAGTTTATTTGTCAAATAGAATTGCAGGAACGAGCATAGAGGTTGCTAAATTAAGACAAGATATAGAGTTACTTGATGAGAAGAATACGAGTCTAAAAACACAGCTACTTGCGCACTCATCATTTACCTCAGTTGCATCCAGAGCAGCAGAGCTTGGGTTTACTGAAACAAAAAATAATGTTATTCTTTTAAAAGCTCCGCTGCCAGTTGCTGTTTCTTACTAACAATGCCAACAAGAAGTACAAAGTTTCGTCTCATATTTGTCTTAAGTTTTTTTGCTGTATTATATTTATTGGTTTTACTCCGTTTATTTTATTGGCAAGTTGTTCGAGCCGATGAGTTAAAAACTATTGGTGAGAAGCAAAGTTCTGATAGAATAATCATTAACGCAACACGAGGTGAAATTCTTGCTTCTGATTCATTCCCGCTTGCCACAAATAAAATTTCGTATCTTCTGTATGCAAATCCTAAGGTGGTAAGTAATGTAGAGGACTATGCAAAGGTGTTATCTCCCGTACTGACAATTGATGAGTCTTCAATAGCTGCAAAACTAAAGCAGAATCTTTTTTGGGTACGGATTGCCCAAAAACTTCATGATACAAAAAAACAAGAAGTTGAGAGGTTAGATCTTGCTGGACTTGGATTTTATGAACAGTCTGATAGATATTACCCTGAAGCATCTATGGCAGCACAACTAATTGGTTTTTTAGGGATTGATAAGAGTGGGGGAAATAGGGGATTTTTTGGGTTGGAAGGTTATTATAACGATCAGTTAAGCGGAAGAAGTGGAAGTTTATATGTTGTAAAAGATGCGTTGGGTCACCCTGTGGTAAATGATATACGTGAAGAAAAAAAGATTGACGGTAGAAGTATACAGTTAACAATGGATCGAACGATTCAATATCTTTCTCAAAAAAGATTGTTAGACGGAGTAAGTAAGTATGAGGCAGAGGGTGGAAGTATTATTGTTTTAAATACTAAAACGGGAGGGATTTTAGCTGCTGCTTCAACTCCAAACTTTGATCCACAACATTACTATGACTTCGATCCGAAATCATTAAAAAACCCAATAATATCTGATCTTTATGAGCCAGGCTCTACATTTAAAGTGCTTGTAATGGCAGCAGCACTTGATTTAGGAAAGGTAAAGCCAGATACAAAATGTGATATTTGTTCAGGTCCTGTATCTATAGGTGAGTATGATATAAGAACATGGAATAATAAATATTTTCCTAATACTACAATGACTGATGTCATTCAGCACTCTGACAACACGGGAATGGTATTTGTAGGGAGAAGATTGGGGGAAAAAAATCTTTTATCATATATTAAACAATTTGGTATTGGAGATGTAACGGGTGTCGATCTTCAGGGTGAAACGTCAGGTGAGTTAAGGACTGACTGGCATGATATTGATTATGCTACTACTACTTTTGGGCAGGGAATTTCAGTTACTCCATTGCAGTTGATAACTTCTGTGAATAGTATTGCAAATAGTGGAAAGTTGGTAAAGCCGTACATTGTTTCAAAAATAATAACCGAGGATGGAAAAGTCATCCCAATGAAGACGAATTCCTATAAGCGTGTTGTCAAAGAGTCTACTGCCAAGGTGGTAACGTGGATGATGGTAAATGCAGTAGAGAAGGGAGAAGCAAAATGGACAAAACTTCCACACTATTCAATAGCAGGGAAAACAGGAACAGCGCAAATTCCAGTTGCAGGTCATTATGATCCGAACCAAACTGTTACATCATTTGTAGGTTTTTTCCCTGCAGAAGACCCGCAAATAACTATGTTGGTTGTAGTTCATAAGCCAAAAACATCAATATATGGATCAGAAACAGCAGCACCAATATTTTTTGCTGCGGCAAAAGACATCATACAGTATTTGGGAATTCCCCCTTCAAATTAAAATAATTCAGGGTATTTTTCGCGAAGAGTAGTTGTATTTTTATCACGATCAGATACCACGATATCCTTTTTCTCTAGTGGCCATTGTATATGTAGTTCAGGATCAAAAAGTGATATAGCTACATCATTTTTAGAATCCCTCGTTCTATATAGTTCATCAACTGCATAGATATAGTCTACTGGTGCTTCTATTACGCATAAAGAGTTTGCGATTCCCTTCGTGATAAATAAAGAACCGGGTAAGGCGCTATCTCCAAATCCTAATAAAATATATTCTGTTTTAGTGAATGTTTGAGATTCAGGTCGTATATCTGCCAAGACACAGAGGCAAACGCCGTGCGTTACCGTGATAAGTTTATTCCAATCTTCTGCATGGAAACCCCTTATAACATTTTTTACTGAACGTGCGTGATTTAATTGTTTTATGGCAAATCTTGATCCAATAACCTTTTCCAAATCTGGAATGAGAGCCTCTTCACGATAGAAACCTCTTTCATCCTTATGTAGTACGGTATCAATATAGTATAAGCCGGGAATAGATGTTTTATATATCCTATCCGAAACCATATTTTTTTCGTCAACTGTGTAAAGTGGAATGTTTTCGAGCTGCATGATTGTATTGTAGCATAAATAGTGTGAATAGAAAATTAGGCATAAGATTGGGCTTTATGTATCTATTCTTGGTATAATAGCTATAGGAAAATGATTAGACGGATATATTTTGTAGGAATAAAAGGAGTTGGGATGACGGCTCTTTCATTAATAGCAAAAGAAGCAGGGTTTATGGTTCGTGGGTCAGATGTTTCGGAAGAGTTTATTACTGATTCTGTGTTACAACATGCGGATATACCCATAGATGAGGGATTTGAGATTGAAAGCTTAGAAACCTTTATAGGTGATGCCTACTCTGAATCTTTAGTTATAACGACAGCTGCGCATGGAGGTTTGGAAAACCCACAATCATTATATGCGAAAAAGCAGGGAATATCTGTATTAACACACGGGCAAGCGCTCGGATTATTTATGGATGGGAAAATAGTAAAGAAAAATTTTAGTGGGATATCAGTTTTAGGTTGTCATGGAAAAACAACTATTACCGCTATGTGTGCTACAGCGTTTTCTAAATTAAAACTTAATCCCACATACGCAGTAGGTACATCTGAAATTTTTCCCTTGGGAAACCCTGGACACTTTGGAAATGGAAAATATTTTATTTCTGAGGCAGATGAATTTATCTCAGACATAAATCATGATAAGACAGTAAAATTTTTTTATCAGCATCCCAAATTTGCTATTTTAAATAATATAGACTTTGACCATCCTGATGTTTATAAAGATTTGAATGAGGTAAATCTTACTTTTAAGAAGTTTTGCAGTGAGAACATAGCGCATGCAGGAGTACTTATAGCAAACGGAGATGATAAAAACGTTAGAAGTATTATACAAAGTCTTATAAGTATGCGACCTGACGTGCGGGTAATAACATACGGTCAGGATCAGGTAAATAATATTCAACTCGTAAATTTTAGTGAAGAGAATTGGGAAAGTAGTTTTGAGGTTATTCAAAATGGTAAAAACCTTGGAAAGTTTAAATTATGTGTTCCTGGCTTTCATAACGCAAAGAACGCACTTTCAGTATTTGGGATTTTATTAGAACTAGGATTTAGTTCTCAAGAGATTCAGATGGCGCTTTTGGAGTATAAAGGAGGCAAAAGGAGACAGGAATATATTGGGGAGACAAAGAATGGGGCAATTGTAATAGATGATTATGCGCATCATCCCGATGAAATAGACAAAACATTGCAGGCTGTAAAAAACGCTTATAAAACAAGAAAAATAGTTTGTGTTTTTCAGCCTCATACACTTTCAAGAACTAAATCACTCTGGCGCAACTTCGCAGAATCTTTTACATCAGCTAACGAAGTCTTATTTTTGCCAATCTTTACATCCAAAAGAGAGGGTGAGACAGACTATAGTGATTTATATGACTCAATTAAAAAATTAATGAAGGAAAAAGGTAGTGATGCAACGTTTTTTGAAGATACAAGAAGTTCTGAGGATAAGAATTTTCCACCGTTTTTTTATGAGAAAAATCGTCTTTTTGTGATAAAATACATACATTCCCACTTTGACTCATCCCAATGGGTTATTGTGACCTTAGGTGCTGGCGATTTGTACAGAATTTCTTATGACCTGGTACAAAAATAAAAATATGAAGAAATACATTATTAATGGAGGAAGAAAACTGAGCGGTGAGGTAGCTATTTCAGGTGCAAAAAATATTGCCTTGAAGGCAATTGTTGCAGCATGTTTAACTAAGGAAAAAGTTGTAATACGAAATGTTCCTAAAATTTCTGATGTGTACAGCATGTTGGATCTTGTAAAAAGTATAGGGGGGAGTGTAATTATTGATGGTCATATAGTAACTATTGAAGCGGGGAAACTGAGTACGTTTACGATTCCACTTGAGGCAGGAGCAAAAACAAGAACATCTACTTTATTTCTGGCACCTCTTTTAGCACGAGCAAGAGAAGCAATTATTCCAAATCCTGGTGGATGCAGAATAGGAGCCCGTCCTATAGATAGAATTGTCGATGGTCTTGAGAAGATGAATGTTGAGATTCTTTATAATTCGGAAGATGGATATTTTCACGCAAAAACACAGGGACTAAAAGGAGCTGTATACCGTTTCTCAAAAAACTCACACACAGGGACTGAAACGATGATTTTAACAGCCGTTTTGGCTGATGGAAAAACCGTAATACAAAACGCAGCATTGGAGCCTGAGGTAGACAGTCTTATTGAGCTGTTGAACATGATGGGTGCAAAGGTTAGAAGAGGAGAGGGAAAAGAAATTGTAGTTATTGGTGTTAAAGAACTTCATGGAGCAGAATATACCTTGCCTCAGGATAGAAATGAGGTTGTAACCTTTGCAATTGCAAGCATTCTTACAGGTGGAGATATTTTCATTCGAGATGTTGACTTGAAGTCTCTTGAGGCATTTCTCATGGAATGTAAGAAGGCAGGTGTTAGTTTTGAGACACGAGGGTCTGATATCCGATTCTATAAAACAGGAAAAATTTTACCCACAAACATTACGACAAATCCCCATCCGGGATTTATGACGGATTGGCAGGGTGTATGGGCATTATTAATGACTCAAGCAAATGGAACTTCATATGTCCATGAGACAGTTTATGAGAATAGATTTGGGTATATGAAAGAGTTGAATAAAATGGGTGCGGAAATTTCTTTTGTAGATTCAGAAAGTGAGAACTATGATGAAATATATAATTTTAATTATGATCCAAAACGGATATACCGTCAAAAGATTGAAATAAATGGACCTACTTTATTACATAATGCTGTGCTATCAATGTCTGACTTGCGCGCCGGAGCTACCCTAGTTCTTGCGTCTCTAATTGCAACCGGCACGAGTGTGATTTATGGAATTGAGCAAGTTCAAAGAGGGTATGAAAAGTTTGATGAGAGACTGAAAATGCTAGGTGCAGATATAGAATATAAGGAGGAGAAACAATGATAGCAGTATTGCTTGCAGCTGGAGAATCATCTAGGTTTTATCCGTATAATGAGTTGGGACATAAAAGTCTCGTTTCTCTTTGTGGGAAAAAACTGATTGTTCACACTATGGATTCTTTACGGGAATCAAATATCAAAAATGTGATTATAGTTGAAAATAAGAATAGGTCTGTCTCAAAAAGTCTTTCAGAGGAGGATATGTATGGTCTATCAGTAAGATTTATTGTTCAGGAGAGTCCAACAGGGATGGGGGATGCAGTACTTCTTTGTAAACCTTTCATAAAAGAACCTTTTTTCCTTTTAAATGCATATCATTTTGAGTTTCCAGAAGTAGCTAGGGACTTGTTAAAGATGAGTAAAAAAGATCAAGTTGTACTTTTAACAAAAGAGGAAAAAGACGCAAAAGAATTTGGATCTGTTGAGTTAAAAAACGGAAAGATGGTTATTTCAGAGAAAAAAAATAACGAAGCAAAGGATCGGATTGTTGGCATATACTCTTTGTCAGTAAAGTTTCTTAATGTGTTAGAGAAAGAAAAAAAAGATCACTATAGTTTTGAAAATGCCCTTGCATCTTACTTACAAGAAAATAAAGTAGAACTTGTGCAAACAAAAAAGGAGACGCTTTCATTAAAATATCCTTGGGATCTTCTAAAAATAAAAGACTATATGCTTGAACGCTTAAAGAAGCACAAAGGGAGAGGTGTCACTATTTCAAAGCGAGCAATTCTGCATGGTGAGGTGTATATTGATGATGGAGCAACTGTTATGGATGGCGCAGTTATAACTGGACCATGTTATATTGGAAAAAACTCATACATAGGAACAAATTCTATAATAAGAGGGGGGAGTCTGATTGAGGAAAAGGTGGTAGTAGGTGCAGGACTAGAAATTAAAAACAGTATTCTTATGAAGGGGGTTAAAACACACTCAGGGTTTATTGGCGATTCTTTGGTTGGGGAAAATACTAAGATTGCAGCAGGATATAACAGTGCTAATGTAAGATTGGATAAAGAAAATGTGAGGGTGAAAGTAAAAGGTGAATATATAAGCACTGGTCGTAAATATTTTGGGGCAATCATAGGTTCAAGGGTTTCATTTGGGATACGAGTCGGTACAATGCCAGGAGTAGTAATTGGAAATAATGATTTGGTTGGTCCCGGAACAACAGTTATGGAAAATTTGGAAGACAACATTACTTATTACACGGAAATAAAAGGGGTTATTAAAAAACGTTAAAGATTTGTGATTTTTTTCCACAAAAAAGGTGCATTTTGGGGTAGATACCACTCAGAATTATTTGCTCCGTATTTAAAAAATGCAATATCGGTTTTTCTTCCAAACTCTTTTACTTGTCTTATATCATTCTCAAAATGTTTTATTGAAGGAAAAGTCCATAGAGGAGGCTCAGACCATGCTCCAAGAGCAACTATAAATTGTATATTTTTATCAATTTTTTTAATTTCTGAAATCGAACGGTTCGTAACAGTTGTAACAAAACTAGAGTAGTAGTCATCTACATTTGAATATGCATTGATCATGACTATATCAGCTACATTTATACCAAATGGATTTCCTTGCCTAAAAAAATTGTTTGTATAGTCATAAAAAAACCAACCATTCATTCGTATAAGAACGGGATGATTGGGGTCAGTATTTTTTACATCATTGTATGCGGTTTGAAGTTGGAGGAGGGTTAGATAGTATTTCTTGTCTGCATTTGGCAGTACAGATCCTGCTTCGTTTGACGTATCCCATGCGTATAGTGCAGGATGGTCTTTGTATGTATTAACAAAACGTATAACTTTTTCTTTTTGCCATTGTGGCTTTTGATCTTTAGGGTATGTGTCCATGTTGCATTCATATCCCCATTCAGCTTCTCCTGAGCCTGCAGGAAGAATAACTTTTAAATTAAATCTATGAGCGCTATCTAAAAAAGAACGTACATCATCTTCTGATTCGCATATGTCAAAATTTCCTTCAATAATATCAATTTTTGCTTTTTGTAAAATTGAGAAGTCGTTGTCTGTAAGACCAAAATTGTCCATGTATGTTTCGCCAACATCTTTCAGTAGTTTTTTTTGAGGAAGGTCTGTTATTTTTTGAGTTGGAGATATACGGTTTATTTGCGCACTGTTTTTCTCCACTCCTTTTGAAATTCTTGAAACAAACTGGATTGGTTGGTTAAGGAATATAATGATAAATGATGCCAAAATTGAAAAAAAAAGTAATGGCTTTATCATGTGTAGGGTTTCTTACTGTTTGATAAATGTTACGGAGTCTATAAGTACATTTCCGGTAGTGGTTGCTGTGGTATAGAACTGAACCCTTATTTTTTTAACTGATGTGTTTGTTGGGATGTAGCTAAACTGCTTGATGCCTGTGAGGGCAGTATTTATCATCCCCTTCCACTGTCCTGATATCCAATTATCTGATGCGTCATACTCATCTATGTAAAACCCAAATTCACCCGTTAAATTAGTTGTCTTTATGTATGATGTCCAAACATACTGAAATGTGGCATCTATAGGAGTTAACACTGAGAAGAAATGAGTTCTTATGCTATTTACGTTTATGGAAACACTATTTGTTCCATCATTTCCTTCAGAAAGTGAATTTATTATCCAATTAGATGAATCGGATGTCCAGGAAGTTGGAAGATTCCCTGATACTGATTCAAAAGATGAGTTTTCAAGAATATTTGTGCTAGGTGTAGGTGTGACTGTAGGTGTGACGCTTGGTATGACTGTGGGTGTAACAGTTGGTGTTATAGTAGGCGTGATGGTAGGCGTAACAGTTGGTATTGCAGTTGGGGTTGGCTGCGTATTGTCAATAAGTGAAACTGAGTCTAATGTTGTATCTCCAGCACTGTTTGAAACAAGATAATACTGAAGTCTTACTTTGTTTACAAGTGCGCTTGTTGGCGTGTATACAAAAGTTTTCAAACCATCAAAGATTGTATTTATCATCCCCTTCCACTGTCCTGATATCCAATTCCCGGCAGTGTCATATTCATCTATGTAAAACCCAAATTCACCTGTTAGATTTGCAGTTTTAACGTATTGTGACCAAGAATACTGTGCTGTTATTGAGGGTACGGTGATTAAGTCAGAAAACAGATGACTATAATTTGTGCTACCCGATACTTTGGCACTGTTTGTAGCATGATTTCCTTCAGAAAGTGAATTTATTACCCAATTCACTGTGTCGTGACTCCAATTAGATGCAAAGCCACTCGATACTTGTTCAAAGCTATTATTTGCGACCATATTTGGATTTATAGTAGGTGTAGGTGTAGCACTTGGTATAACGGTTGGAGTGATACTTGGCATAGTTGTAGGCGTGACAGAGGGAGTTGCGGACGGAGTAACACTTGGTATAAGTGTGGGCGTTGCAGATGGTGTAGCTGCAAGATCGTGGAGGGAAATATTATCAACATATGCGTTCCCAGTAGCTCCTGCTGTAAAGTATGTTTGTATTCCTATCTTTGAGACTAGTGAGGATGTTGTCTCATAAAACTTTGTAAAGAATCCTATTGTATTATTTGCAACCAATCCAAGCCACTGTCCTGATATCCAATTATTTGATGCATCGTATTCATCTATATAGAAGCCAAGTTCACCCGTTGTGACACCTGTTGTTGTGTAAAAAGCTTCCAGTAAATAATCTACTCCAGGAATAACACTTATTAAATCTGAAAATAGATGTGTAGCCGTTGTACCCCCTGTAAGTTTTGCTGAATTGCTAGATTCTTGTGCTGCGCCATTATTACTTGTATTAAGTGTTGTTTGGGCATTACCAGTTGTCCAGTTGGTAAGACCGTTTGAAAAATCAGAATTTGAGACTATATTTACACCGGGAGTTTTAATACCATCTCTGATGTTTACAACCGGAATTTGTTTCTCTACAATATAGTCGGCAATTCCTGCTAAGTCAGCTGTAGTGGTCGTATATTCATAGGTTGGATTGAGCTGTGGTGCTACATGATGGAAAACAAGAATAAGCCACTGTTTATTTGCAATAGCTGAATCAATGTATGTTTTAACTTGCGCAATAGTTGTTGCGGAATTTATATCTTGAACTTGTAATATTGCCTTGTTTGATGGCACTGAGTTATACGCAATGTCTGCAAAACCTCTGTGTGAGTCAAATAATTTAAGCGCTTCAGTTAAGACGATATTGTCATATGCTCCAAAAGGTGTAGCAAGATTAGTAACTGAAAGTCCATGCGCTTCAAGCTCTTCTTTAGAGGTAGTAAACTCAGAGATAATCTGAGCCTGAGTTAAGAGGGGTAGCTCAGGATGGGTTGTAGTGTGATTTCCCACTTCCCACCCATATATATTTTGTAGATTTTGTAACTGTGTCCAGGACATAGCAGGAAGTCCATCATCTGTTAAACCATTATTTATATATCCTGAAGTTGCATAGATAACGCCTTTTATATCTCTGGATGTGAGAATTGGTAAAGCATCAGTATAGGTAGACAGAAACCCGTCATCAAATGTTAAGGAAATTTGTGCCTTCTGGTATATTGTGCTATCTACTGCAGCGTAGGTATTTCCCACAAATAAGATTTGGATAAATAAAATAGCCAATAGGGTGCTTGTTAATATTTTTTTTATTTTATTAAACATTACATTCTCCTTCCGAAATAGACATAAGTTTCGCTTTTACTACAAATCTTTGCTCAGAAAAAGCTCCGTCGCATGTAATTAATGTAAGCGTAGGTTTTTCTGTCGGATAAAAAGCCTCAACGTTTGCAGGGTCACTTACCCCAACGGATATCACTTTATAGGCAGCAGTATGTTCTGCAGTTTTTACAACTATCTCGTCCCCTGTCGAGAGCTTTTTGATGTTTGTAAACCCATTTTCCTTATCATGCGCGAATATTCCCACATTCCCTTTCATCTTTGACACTGAATTTGTTTCTTCTGCGTAGTTTGCTACTCCTTCATTTACTTTCCATGTGCCATTTTGAAGTGCAACCTTAGTAACTGGTAAATTTATTCCTACTTTTTTAATAGAAATTTGTCGAGGTATATAATCATCCTTATTTGTGCAGGTTGTAAGATTTGCATAGGAAACAGTAGCCGGTTGTGGGTTTCCCGGTAATAAGTTAGCTGCTGCAATAGAAGTAACACCAGATAGTTGGAGAATACTTGCAGTTATAACCGCAAATAATCCTACTCCCAACGGAAGTTTTTCCTTCGTTTGCTTTGTATTAAAAATAAGCTTTTTCATGTTTATCTTTGTCTCTGTGAATTTATTAGGAATCTAGTTATAGACCCAACTAAAACTACTAAGCTTACAAAACTAACTGTAAAGAGTGCCCCCACTAATATTGGGTCTGCATTGTTAGCCAGTAATAATCCTCCTGCTGTTGTTGCAGGTAATGATGTTGCTGCTCCTAATACGCTTCCGCGTCCATAGTCTGTCATATTATATAGCTCCTTTCTTTTATGCTCTTGTACCCCACGACAGTGTGTACCCAATTTTCTGAAACGCTCTGTGTCCTGCTTGTTCTGCTGCAATTAACTTAGGCGAATATTTGATAGCAAATTTAGACAAGGTATTGAAGATAAAGAACATGTATGAACCAATTAATATGGCGGATAAAATATTTGAATATATGAATTCTGGAATGATAAGCGCCTTTACAATCCAATCCCATTTGTCGCGTTCCCTAAAGGTGAGTAAGGAAATTAAATTAAAGGAGTAGGAAAGTACAAAATGTAATATAGCGATCACAAAAATACCAAAGACTAATAGTGGTGGTGTTTCATGATTTCTTACTATAGCAAGTGACAGAAGTACAACTATTAGTAAAGATAAGAACAATGTGTGTCCGATAATATCCTGAAGTACATGAGCATAATCTCTCCAAAAATCCTTAACCACAATAATACCACCATAGCTCCATCTAACTCTTTGTTTCCACAACTCAGGTAGGGTTTCAGGAACGTTTGTCCATGCATGGGCGCTAGGCGCGATTGCTGTTTTCCACCCAGCCTTTTTTATTCTTACTGTTATGTCATAGTCTTCAATAAGCTTATCGGTTTTGTATCCCTTTACGTCTAAAAGTGCATTATATCTAAACGCTGAAAGCATTCCTTGCATGACAAGTGGCCCTGAAAGAAATCCTGTATCGCTGATTTTTGTGATATTGAATCCGTGGTACTCAAGACTTTGTAGTCTAGTTAATAAATTTTTCTTTCTGTTCTTAACCCAAGCATTTGATACAACCGCTCCTGTTTTATCATCTTGAAAAAGTACATCAACTAATATTTGGATTGTATTGTGATTTATTGTGACATCATCATCAAATGTGAGAACAACATTTGGTTTACTTTTCTGTTTTGAAATATAGTTAAGTGCAAAATTTAGCGCGTTAGCTTTTAGATGTGTTTTATCAGTTCTTAGTAAAACTATTTTTTTGTTGGTTTGTGTATGTTTTGAAATTTTTTCAAGGATGGTTGCGCTTTGTAAAGCATTTTTTGGAGTATTATCATCAACAACAATTATCTGTATGTTCTTGTCCCAAGAGGATATATTATTTATAAGCCTATAAGTTATATATTTAGGTTTAAATGTGGGGATAATTATGGTTATACGTTTTTTATGTGAAACATGCGTGAGCATTTTTTTTACACCGGTCTTTGGGACAAAAAATGCAAAAAACTCTCGGGAAAATTTTCTTGATTTTACAATAATTTCGTAAGACATAATCCTGGATTTTACACTATGAGATTATAAATGTCTAGTACCAATACCAGATAATAAAACCTAAGCAATAAATATATTAGATTATTGATAAATATTTTGCTAAATAAATAAAGTTTCATACAAAATCAAAAGATAGGTTGAAAGTAAATGGTAAAAGCCCTATAATTCAATCTATTGAATATTTTTGTTACAGTATTTAATTTTTTATGGATAAAATTTTTGGGTTAGCAATTCTTTCGTTTACAATTACCGCAATATTACTTGTTCCATTTATAGATTTTCTCTACAAGATTAAACTTCAGAGAAAACACTTTAAGTCAAGGGATATGTTTAATAAACGGACTCCTATTTTTGATAAATTTTCACGTGGGAAGGTGGGAACTCCTTTTGGAGGTGGGATTTTGATTATCATAGTGGTAACGGTGATCTCACTATGGACATATGGGATTTTTTCAGTTGAAGTAAAGTTTTGGGAATTATTTGTGCTTTTATTTGCATTTATCGGATTTGGTGCGCTTGGTTTTTATGACGATTTAAGAAAGATATTGAATCGCGGAACTGACGGATTTTTCGGATTGTCTTTTAAATATAAATTTCTATTACAGTGGGTGCTTGCGCTTATTATTGGTGCAATATTTTACTACCAATTAGGATACTCATTTATCTATCTGCACTGGCTTGGTAAGGTGTCATTAGGGCTTTTATTTATTCCTTTTGCAGCGTTTGTTATTGTGTCATTTGTTAATGCTTTTAATATAACAGACGGGTTAGATGGTCTTGCATCGGGAGTATTTCTTATAGCACTTATTGCCTTTCTTACAATATCTCATGCTCTTCTTGATTTGTCTTTGGGTCTTTTCATCTCAATTCTCATAGGTGCTATTGCTGCATTTTTATATTTTAATATTTTCCCTGCACGGTTATGGCTTGGAGATGTAGGTTCGCTTTCTTTGGGTGCAGCACTTGCTGTTATTGGTTTACTAACAGGGAAAACAGCAGCAATCGGAATTATTGGGGGAGTGTTTGTCGTAGAGGTTGCATCAAGTCTAATACAAATACTGGGTAAAAGAATATTGGGAAGAAAGTTGTTGCCTGTTGCCCCTCTCCACTTATATTTTATGGAAAAAGGGTGGGGCGAGCCAAAGACTGTAATGCGTGCTTGGTTATTTGCTATTATCTTTGCTGTAATCGGGCTTTATATTGCCTTTATTGCATAACACTTCTATTTACAGTCATAACTTTTAAGCGGTATACTTTATTAGCATGAAAAATCCTTTGGGAATTGCGTTGTTTTTAGTGACCTTGACACTTTCTCTTATAGGAATATTTATATTATACGAAAGCTCATCTTATACAGCACTTCTTAACATAGGTGATAAATATTACTTTGTAAAAAATCAAAGTATGTGGTTGGTCTTAGGTGTTACATTATGTCTTATATTAGCCAAGATAAACTATAAACTCTACAAAAGTCTCGCTTTGCCATTTCTTATTATTACTTTTGCCTTATTGATTGCGGTTTTCTTGCCGGGAATTGGTCTTTCCCTAAAAGGAGCTCATCGGTGGATAAACTTGGGATTTACTGTCATACAACCTTCTGAACTCTTAAAGATCACGCTCACGCTCTATCTTGCAGCATGGTTTTCAGTAAAGGAGAAAGGGAGATTGCTTGCGTTTTTGCTTTTGCTAGGAGCATGTGTGTTTCTTGTTATTGCTGAACCTGACCTGGGAACAACTACCATTATTACAGCTACAGCAATATTGGTGTATTTTTTCCAAGGTGCCAAAATAAAAGAAATTATTGCAATTCTTGTATTGTTTTTGGTGGCTGTATTTTTTCTTATAAAACTTGAGCCGTATCGAGCTGCACGCTTTGCTGAGTACATGAATTTTAACACAAAGGATTTCTCCACAACCTCATATCATGTGAAGCAGATACTTGTTGCTTTGGGATCAGGAGGTGTAAGTGGTGTTGGGTTTGGTAGATCCGTACAGAAATATGCGTATCTTCCGGAAAACACGACCGATTCAATATTTGCAATTTACTCTGAAGAGGCTGGATTTATTGGGTCATTTGTTCTGATCTCACTTTTTTTTATACAGCTTGTGATAGGATACGGGATTGCAATACGCACCTCAGATGTTTTTGGAAGAATACTTGTTTTCGGAATTATTACTTTTATGGGTGTGCAAACAATATTAAATCTTGCCTCGCAGGTGGTGCTATTTCCCCTAACTGGTGTTCCGCTGCCATTTATTTCTTATGGTGGATCCTCAATGGTTATAAATTTTATGTCTATAGGTATTATACTAAGTATTGCAAAGTCTGAGGCAGGAACACTTATAAAACGTGGGAAAAAAATATAAAATCATTCTTACCGGTGGACACTTGGCTCCACTGCTTGCTGTATATGAAGTGCTTTCAAGGCAAGCTTCTTGTGTTATTGTGGGAAGAAAGCATACATTTGAAGCTGATAAGGCTGAGAGTTTAGAGTATACACTTTTTAAAAAAGAAAATATTTCTTTTTATAATTTACCTGCAGCTAGGCTTCAAAGAAGGTTTACCAGGCATACGCTCCCCTCACTTTTTAGATCACCAAGTGCATTGATTAGCGCAAGAAGTGTATTAAATCATGAAAGACCGGATGTGGTTTTGACCTTTGGAGGATATATTGGACTTCCGGTTGCGCTCGCAGCATACATGAAGGGTATTCCGATTGTGCTTCATGAGCAAACATTGCATGCGGGGCTTACAAACAGAACAATCGGTAAAATTGCGACTAAAATTTGTATTTCATATCCTACTTCAGCACGCTTTTTTCCCTCTGAGAAAACTGTTATAACTGGAAATCCTGTGCGACCAGAAGTGTTTAAAGCTTACGACTCTCTAAAACTTCCTGCAGGATTACCTGTTTTGTATGTAACTGGAGGAAGTGCTGGAGCGCACGCAATAAATATAATAATTGAATATATACTCCCCAGCCTTTTGCAAAAATTTGTTGTAATTCATCAGACTGGTGATTCTCAGGAATTTAAAGATTACGAACGTTTAACAAAACTAAGAGGGAGCCTAACTGAAGAATTAAAGACTCGATACATGGTAAAAAAGTTTATACTGCCTGATGAGATAGGGTGGGTTTATAAGCGGGCAGACGTTGTACTATCACGGTCAGGCGCAAACACTGTGACTGAACTGATTGCGCTTCAGAAAAAAGCACTTTTAATACCTCTCCCTTTTGCTCAAAGGGAAGAACAATTAGAGAATGCAAAATACTATGTGAATACAGGCTTGGGGGAGTATATCTTACAAAAAAACGTAAACCTAAATACTTTTGTTAAAAAACTTCTTTCAATACATGAATCAAAAATTCCCCACATGCCTCCCTTTAAAAACGATGCAGCAGAAAAAATTGCACAAGAGGTATTTTCAGTACTTGTAAGATGAAATTAAAATTAATCAACAGACAGAAAAGAAATTTGTCTCAATCGGTTCGGAAAACAGGTGTTAAAAGAAGAAATGATATCTTTTTTATCCTGCTTTTTATAGGAATTTTTATTTTTTCGGCATCAATTTTTTTATATATATTTCAGGATAATATTCCAAAAATTACTCTGCCTTCAAGCGCAACCGTTATGAGCCCAAGGGCTACTGAGGAAGAAGATTCAATCCCTACCGTGCTTCAAAAAGAGGGAGTAGTTTTTGAGAAAATCTATTATGCAACTGAATCTCCTATAATTGTAGTAAAATTACCGGATAATGCTTATGCATATCTTCTTACGAATGCGAATTCAATATCTCAAGTGAAGCTGCTGAAGAATATTTTGTCTAGACTTCAGATTGAAAATAAGAGCAAGAAGTTAAAATATGTAGATTTACGGTTTGAAAAGCCCATTATAAAGTTTTAAGTTTTTTTAAAAGTGCTTGTAAAACCCCTGTATTTGTACTATAACAAGTATATATTCATACCTTTTACATGAAATGAATAGGAGAGTTTGTTATAACCAAATGGATATTTAATTTGGTTTCTATTGTGTATTCGGGTATGTAATATTGTATACTTAATTGTACCGTTTATTTGAATTGAATGGTAAGCGGATATAGGTGTTTAGTGATTAAAAAATATGGCTGATTCACAAATAGTTGTAGGCGTTGATATAGGATCTTCAAAGATTGCCACATTAATAGGTAAAATAGAAGAGGAAACCATAAATATTCTAGGAGTCTCTGAGCTTCCCTCTAAAGGTATAAGAAAAGGGCAAATTGTAGATATTGAAGAGGCAGCATCCTCAATAAATGCATCTTTAGATGCGGCAGAGCGAATGGCCGGGTATTCAGTGGGGCGGGTTTTTGTATCTGTCTCAGGGATTCACATAGAATCGCAGAATTCAAAGGGTATTGTGGCTATTGCTTCTCCTCAAGGTGAGATAGCAGATTCTGACGTTGGACGCGTATTGGAGGCTGCCGGTGCCGTATCTTTACCCTCTACTGCTACCATAATTCATGTGTTACCAAAAACCTTTACCGTGGATGGAGAGAGTGGGATAAAAGATCCAATAGGCATGACCGGTGTACGCTTGGAAGTTGACACGCATATAATAACTGCAAATACTACTTCTGTTAGAAATATTGATCGGGTGTTTGAGCAGGAGGCAGGAGTGGGGATTAACGCGCTAGTTTTCTCTGGTTTAGCATCATCATTGGCAGTTTTAACTGAAACGGAAAAGGAATTGGGGGTAGTACTTGTGGATATAGGAGCAGGCATTACAAATATTTGTGTATTTGTGGATGGGGCACTTGCGTACTCTTCAGTTATTCCAATAGGAGCACGCCACATAACAAACGATTTAGCAATAGGACTCCGCATTTCGCTTGAATCTGCTGAGAAAATTAAACTTTACCTTTCGCAAAAGTACGGTAAAAAGTCTCAGGGAGGGGATGAGGAGACAGGGGATGAGATAGACTTATCTGAGCTGAGGTTATTAGAGGAATTAAAGAAGGTTTCCAAGAAAACGCTCATAGATGGCATTATTAGACCAAGGTTGAATGAATTATTTACCATGATAGGAATTGAATTAAAGAAATCAGGCCTTGCCACACAAACTCCCGCGGGACTTGTTATAACAGGCGGAGGCGCGAGAACAATTGGCGCACAAGAATCAGCTAAAAGAATGCTTTCCATGCCTGTGAGAGTTGGTGTTCCTACTCATTTAACAGGACTTATAGATGATGTTGAGAATCCATCATTTTCAACTGCAATAGGATTATTAACATTTGGGCGTAATTTTACCGTTGCAGAGTCTACAGGAATGTTGGAGGGAATTTTTTCCATGATTCCTGGAAAGAAAACAGCAGGACTATCCGGAAAGGTTAAAAAATTACTCAAGAACTTCATTCCTTAGCCTCATTTTTATACTTATAACATTATCTTTAAATATCGAAATTTACTTGAACTAACTTCTTGCAATACCCTATTTCCTGTGCTAGTATGAGTGTACTTCACGCAATGACTATTTTTATAAGCCAAAGTTTAGAAATAACCTAAAAAAATATATGTTTATCAGACCACAAACAGCTTCATTTGCGAAAATTCGGGTAATAGGTATAGGAGGCGGTGGCGGAAACGTTGTCAATTCCATGATCCGTGAGTCTCAAATAAAGGGCGTAGATTTTATCGCAATAAATACAGACGGTCAGGCACTTCTTAACTCACAAGCGTCAGCAAAAATCCAGATAGGGGAAAATTTAACCAAAGGGCTAGGATCAGGAGGAAATCCTGAAATTGGTGAAAAGTCAGCCCTTGAGTCACGCGACAAAGTAAAAGAACTATTGGAGGGAACGGATATGGTATTTATCACAGCCGGAATGGGAGGCGGAACAGGAACCGGTGCCGCACCTGTTATTGCTGAAGTTGCAAAAGAGGTTGGAGCTTTAACTGTAGCAGTAGTAACTAAGCCATTTACGTTTGAAGGGACAAGACGCGCTGTTGCTGCAGACGAGGGGATAGAAAAGTTAAAGGATAAAGTAGACACACTTATTGTAATTCCCAATCAGAGAATTTTAGAGGTAGTAGATAAAAAACTTTCGCTTCTGGAGGCTTTTAAAATTGCTGACTCAGTTCTAAATCATGGTGTTCAAGGTATTTCTGATCTGATTACAATTCCGGGATTGGTAAATGTAGATTTTGCAGATGTGAAATCTATTATGAGTGATGCAGGGTCTGCTCTTATGGGAATAGGAATAGGAGTTGGAGAAAATAGAGCACAGCATGCAGCACGTCAGGCTATCTCATCCCCGCTTTTGGAGGTGTCTATGGAAGGAGCACGCGGAGTATTATTTAATATTATAGGTGGACTTGATATAACCATGTCTGAAGTTGATGAGGCTTCAAAGATTATAACTGCAGCAGCTGATCCGGATGCAAATATTATATTTGGTGCAACAATTGATGAGACCATGCATGATCAGATAAAAATTACTGTTATCGCAACTGGGTTTGATGAGTCCAGGCGTAGACTTAGAGAATTTGCTCAATCATCAGGAGTTCCATTCCAGGCACCTACCTATGAGGAGAGGAAACATGAGCAGGTAACCGTAACGTCTTCTCAAAGTACACAGCAGGAAGTACCTCAAGAAAAGAAGAAAGAGGAAGAAGGCGAAGACTTTTTTGATATCCCCGCATTTTTAAGACAGAGAAACTGATTTTATATTTTAATACCCGGCATATAAATACTTTTTCAGGCTCATTTTGTGCTATAATGCTTGCCATGACACATGAAAAATCAGACCTAAGAGCACTCATAAGCAGTGCATGCCCCAGAACCCATATAGGCTTAACGGATTACACCCAAGGTTCCCTTGAGGTAGTGTTTGCTGATAATCTTCATAGAACAAATATCCAAGCATTTGCTTCTCAACTTGATGGACTAGATTTTGGATTCTATTCGCAAATACAAAATCCCTCTATTTTCTCTAGTAAGGAAGGATATCGTGTTGCAGATAAAGCAGAATATGCAGTTGTAAAACACAGAGATTCCGATGGAAAGATATGGACAATTGAAGCATTTCATCCAAAATTTCAGGAGCAAGATATCGGAATCAATCAAACAACAGGTAATAGAACTGATCGTTTCATATATACGTATGATGAAGTTCATCATGATGTTTACCTAAGTAAGGTAAACATTTCTTTAAGAGGTGATCAAAAAGATAGGTTCCAGCATGACACCGTGTCGATGAGGGTTAGCAGGGATGGAGCAGTACAAACAAGAGTTAGACTAAATCAGCGCACATCGTTTAAGCTAGATTCAGCAAAAGAAACAAGAGAGAAGAGTCCACAATATGGACATATCGATGCGTTTGACGCATCTCATGTGCTTGGAACATACGTCGATATTGACACAAAGATAGTAGTTGGCGACTTTGAAGACGCTCACGCAGAGAGAGATAGATTTGAAGATTATGTATCAACATACGAACGAGTTGAAAAATATTACGAAATCCCCAGTGGTATGTCGTTTAACTCAGGCATAGAGCAGGTCATACCTAATCACAAAAATGTTGCTATCGATCGGATAGCTTCTTCTCCGGGGAGATTGCAGATGGGAAATGCGGACGGCACTGTCATTGGAGTTAGAACGGATGTAGTCTCCTCACTACTTTTTGTGGATCCCAAAGTTGACACAAGCGTGCTCTCTGATATTCAAGCATTATTTCTATTTGGAAAAACGCAAATTGATACCGTTCTTAGACTACAGGGAAGGCGAGTTCTAGAGTCTTAATTTGTTGGAGGCATCTTACCTAATCTATGTGGTGGAGTTCCCCATATATCGTCCTGCATTTCACAAAGTAATACGGTGCTATCACGTCCCTTATGGATTGCGTCCATTTTTCTTAAAATGCCTGTAAGAGGTTCTTCAAAAATATTACCTATAGTATCCCGGTCTGTTTGGAGGGCGTAGCATGCTGTTATATCACCATTCGCTTTAATCGCTATTCTGTCCCGTCCTGCTTCGCAGAATGTATCGCCATTTCCATCAAAACAGTGATAAAAATCAAAATCTCCCAACTCCTCTTTCATACCTGAAACTCTTTTCATAACTTCTCGCGCTTTATTTAAGGGAACTACAATATCTTGATTCTCAGCAGTCATCGGAAATACTGGGCGTATGATTCCGATTATAAATTCTCTCGTATAGTTGTTAACAACGAAACGTACAGTATCTTCAATTGAATCTATATTTCGTCCGGTAAGTGTTAGTGCGGCTCTAAATCTAATATCATTTTTCTTTAACAGCTCCATGCCGTGGTAAACATTTTTACTTGCTGCTCCTGGACGAGTTTTTTCATTTGTTTCTGGATCTTCCGAATCAAGAGAGACACTTAAGAATAGCTTGTCGGGATATCTTGTGTCTAGATCTTTTAGTATGCCAACATTTTCATCGGTAACAAGTGTTCCATTTGTGTTTACGGATACATCCTTTCCTGTCGAAAGAAGCCTGTCAAATATTTGTGGCCACTCTCTGTTTCCCATGATTTCTCCTCCAGAAAGATCGTACCAGTATTTTTCAAGACCAGTTGCTTCTACCTCGTTTACTACATGGTCAATTTGATTTGCTGTCATTCCTCTATCGGGTGCATAAGGAGCGTAGCAATGAGGGCATTTTAAATTGCACCATTCTGTTCCCATAATGTGAATTGATACATTTCCTTGGCGGAACAAATCAAGTTCAGTAATCGGTAGTTCAAATTGTCCGTCAGGGAAGTCTGCAGCTGTTGTTCGAGAAATATTTGGTTGGTCTAGTCCAGATGGTTCTGCGGGTACGAAAGTTGGTAGCGTTTTTCTCTTTCTTACATCTACCATTATCTGATCCATTGGGATGAAGTTTGGTTGTTCTGCTGGCATAATAAGATTTCCATAATTATATCATACATAGTCAAAATCAAGATTACATTCTTAACAAAAAAAACTTTTACTAGATTATTATTACATCAATATGATAAACTCCTATATTATGAAGACAACAGATGGTGCCAAGAACAACGATCAATACAAGAACATATTAAACTTTCTTTTTGAGACAGGAGCTGCAGAAAAAATCAAAAGGACAGGTCCTTGGGTATACGGGGTAAAAGATCCAGAGAACATTGCAGAGCATTGTTATAGAACAGCTATAATAACGTTTATTCTTGCAAACCTTGAGGGTGCAGATGTATACAAACTTACAGTATATAGCTTATTTCACGATATCCACGAATTGAGACTTCTCGACAGAAATGGCATAAGCCATAAATATATGGAAACTCCTAACTCAGTAGTCGATGCGATTCATAAAGACCAGTTTGAACCGTTAGGGAAAGAAATTGATGATAAGTTTGGAGAAGTATTCAACATCTCTGATAAAGAATTTCTTTTGGTAAAAGATGCTGATTTTATCGATGATGGTTTGCGAGTAAAAGAATATACTGCAAAAGGTATTTTAGGGATGGACTTATGGATTGATGAAATTGGATCAATAATTCAGACCGAAAGCGCAAAGAAGCTTTGGGAACATATAAATACTACCTCGTATGTTGATTGGGTTCTTTTAGCGAAACAATCTACTGAAGAGATTAAGAAAGATTACTTCAATAAAAAGTAAACGCCTTACCTTATTGATTTTAACAGCTTGACGAACAGTATATGAGGCTTTCCCGGATGCGACAAAAATTCTGGATGAAATTTGCACCCCACAAGAAATGTATTACTGGTATGTTCAAAATACAGAGATTCTTTTGACTTACTATCCACTCCGGAAATTTTTAACTTTGATGTATGTAGTAAAGTTGAAATTTGATCGGAAACAGATGAATTTAATCTTATTCTTTCTCGTATATGTGAGCCAATATGATGTTTTGCTTGGGTATAGGTTATATCTTTTGCCCCTGTTTCAAGATTAATCTTTTGAATGGTTGTTTTCCCTGTTTGATCCAGTTCTTCAATCGAAACTTTTTGTTTTAGTTGATTTTCTATGTACTCCTTAATCAATAAATCGCATCCAAAAGAAATTGCAAGGCAGGGGATATCACGTTCTCGGGCGTATTGTATGCAAGCAAGTTTTTCTTTAACATATCCTAAACCCTCGCCTATAATTATTGCATCAAGCTTTTTAAGTACAGGAGTATAGTTCTTCACGTCATCTAACCATATGATCTCTGTATTCCTGCCTGTTTCCACCCCAGCATGCTCGACTGCCTCTTTAAGAGATACATATGAATCGTCAGAAACTGTTTTGCCAAAGATTCCGATCAAAGTTTTTTTCTTTAATTTTCTTACTAATCTTAATGTATCTACATATTTCTCTAGCCTTTTGGTTTTACTCTGTTTACTGGATAGATCAAAGAATGACAGGATATTTTTATCAATTTCCTGAGCGTGCAGTTGGCTTGGTAGTGAATAGATGGAGTCACTATTTTCATCAGTGAAAATATTCCTTTCGGGAATGTTTGTCTCAAGAGAGATATATTCAATATCATTTTTCATTATTTCTGATGTGCTATTTGTTCTTAGCACGATTGCATCAGGCGCCAATCCAAGTCTCCAGGTTTTTTCATATCCTTGTCTTGTAATCTTAGATCGAAATGATAACTCTAAAGAATCTGATCCTTCTTGTTTAAAGTAGGGGGAGAGGAGGATTGAATAAAGATTAACTTTTTTCTGGTTTTTTAATAAGGAAAGAGTATCATATATTATTTCGCTTTCTTTATCCCCCACGGTGCCCCCAATTTCTATAACTAAGAAATTAGACTCTTCCGCTTTTTTTAAAATAAGCTTTGCGAGGAGTTGTCTAACAGATCTGTAGTTAAGTACTTCGCCATATTTAAGAAGTCCACTTATTTCCATTTCATGCAGCATTGAAAACAGCTTTCCATTTGTGATAACGGAATCATGTTTGAAATGTGAGTCTAGAAAACGCTCATAATATCCTGAGTCAACATCAGTTTCATATCCGTCATCTAACACAAAAACTTCTTCTTCTGAATATTTTGATTCCATGCTCTTGTGGTAAGGATTCATGGTGCCGCTTGAATAGTTCATGTATCCGTCAAACTTTAAAGGGGAAACCGAATAAGAATTTTCCATAAGCAGATAGGAGAGAGAAGCACTAAATACACCTTTTCCTACATCAGGGTACGCACCAGAAACCGTAACAATATTAATCTGTTTGTTATTTTTATTAAATTTCATGATATTTTTTAACTTTTGCCATTTCCTGTGTATTTAGTCTCGTGTCCATAGACTGAGCTACAAGGGATGCTCCAAACGATGCAGTTTTGCATGAGCTTAGTACTTGGTCTCTCGACCACTGATTATACTCCTCTTTGAATAGTGATCCAAGCATGATTCCCGCATACGCATCTCCACACCCTGTTTCATTTTTATATGTTTCCTGAGAGACGTTGACAGCAGGAATATGATGTAGATCTCGCTCGAACCTAACCAGGGAACCTTGCTCGGCCAATGTTGTAACAAGTAATCTTGCGTTGGGTAGCACCTCATCAGGAGGGAAGCCTAGAGCTTCTGAGAGATAAGAAACTTCCTCTTTGTTTCCAGTAACAATATCTGGTTGTTTTTTCAAGGATGAAAACATACTTCTTACTTCGTCTGGAGAGTATAAATCAGATAATCCACAAAGATTTAGAAAAAATGCAGCTGAATTATTAGTTGGATGCTTTAGCACCTTGTCAATCTCATTGAACAAATCTGAAACGCCTAAAACAGTAGTGTCAGAAACAATAAGTGCATGTCTATTTTCAAGATCTTGTTTTTCAACCCTTGCTGAATCTGCAGCGTCGTAATTCCAACCGTATCTAACTGTTGAGCCTTTATTATCAATCACCTCAACAGATACAGCTGTTCGTTTTGTTTTATCTATCTGAAGTGGTCCCAGGTTACTTGGATTTCTGCTTGCGTAATACTGACCACGATTATCATTTCCTATACATGCTATTAATTTCAAGTTACTATAGGTGGAAAAATCCGTGAAAGCTGCAAGAATATTTGGAGTAACTCCCCCTGCTGATCTTTCACTGTTCTGAAAGCCATCAAGGAAGGTAAAAAGCTCAGAGTTTGGGGGTAATATTACTGAAGAGTCTCTGATTTTCTCGTCTACAACAGCTTTGCCAATGCCAATTATTCTCTCACTCATACTAATAAGGTTATTGAGCTGTATTATATCTTAAACAGTTACAGAATGCTTAACTGTTGAGCCTATGTTTATAATCTAGTATAATAAAAGACTCTATGAATAATGATAATAAACATTTTGGCGTACATCTCATGATGGATCTTTATGACTGTGATCCCAAAACCCTCGATGACAAAAGTTTAGTAAAAAATGTTCTTGATGTTCTTCCTGAGAAACTTGGAATGAAAAAGTTGATGGAGCCGTGTGTTTTATTTGCCAATCCAAATGCACAAAAAGATCCAGGTGGATGGTCAGGTTTTGTTATAATACAAGAATCTCATATTAGTATTCATACATTTATCAAGAGGCGATTTGTAACTATTGATGTTTATTCGTGTAAGGAGTTCGATGTGAAAGAGGCAGTTAATTATTTTAAAGAAACATTTAATACAATGGAAGCAGAGGTTTATGAAGAAAAAAGAGGACGCAAGTATCCGGAGAGAGATATAGAATAGTTTGCCAGCGAGTGTTAGGAAAGAATACTGAGGGTATAAGCGGGTTATGTCTATAAAATTCCCGCATTTCTAAGACAGAGGAACTAATATGGCATTTAAAGAGGGTTTAATTGTTTCAAATTTGAATCTTTCTCTATCCGATAAGGTCACTGTTGGTGTGCATTATGATGAATTTATGAAGGCACGAAGAGAGGGTTTTGTGAATGCGGAAAGTACTTTTATAGTAAAACAGGGCAAGAATCCTACTATTCAAATTACTACTACAGAACAGGGTATGCCGAGTTTTATTCAGATTAATGCTGGAACTAGATTAATGGTGTTTGAAAAGAATGGTTTTGACTTTACCGATGCAAAAATTGGACCCAACCAAATAATAATTAAAAAAAAGAAACTATAAAACCCTTGCCTTTATAAGGCAGAGAAACTAGACTTCATTTTCATATTCCACACAATACTAGCGAGCGGCTAAACGTTTATCAATCGGGACAAACCAGGTTATATGTTGCATTTCATACATTGCGCGACATAATTTTGAAGCTATAAATTAAATTTAGGTTGTAAAATCAGTAATATTTAAGTATAATCCCCAGTATGTTGAAAAAAATCATTTATATTATCTTAATTTTAGTCTTGGCATTTTTTGTTCTTATCCCATCATCTGTTGACGCTGTAACCCGCGTAAGAGGGTATTACAGAAAAAACGGTACATATGTTGCCCCTTATTTTAGAAGTGACAGAAACAGTACTAAATTTGATAACTATAGTACTAAAGGAAATATAAACCCCTATACTGGTAGGCGAGGCACAGTCAACCTTTATTAATTGTAAAATGTTTCCAGTATCAAGAGCAAGTGTATTACCAGAGTTCATTAAAATATCCTCATAAATCACTAGACTTTAAATTTTATATCTGTTATAGTCTGTGGCAATAGCAGCATCTTTTCTATAGAGACTGCACGCGCGATATTGCTATTTATTACAAAATGGTCGAAAAGGAGACTAACCGTCACTCCCCCGAAGAGTCTTTGAGTTCTCAGTCTAATAGTGAAAGACTATTTAAAAAAGCTTTTGGTCTTGGTCTAACACCTCCTGCCGACCCACTTATTAGGCGTGCAAAATTTCAAATTGAATCTCAAGAGTACGATCAAGCTCACCAAACTCTAAAACTTACGCATAGCCCAAATCTGTTAGTTGCGGATACTTATATTCAGCTATCTACTATTAAGATTGGGGAAGGAAGTACTTATGGTGCGCTATTGTTACTTAATGAGGCTGCGGCAATTGTTAAAAAAACTTTTGCATCAGACCCCTATGGTCTAGGTCCTCAAGTAGCACTAACAGACGTTGTAAAAGGATTTGCAAAAATGGGTGAATTAGATTCCATTTTGTCCTTTTTTAACAAAATAAAAAGGCATATAGATTATGAAGATGAAGTAAGTTCTGCAGCACAAGATTTGGCAGAAAATGGCTATGAAATGCAAGCTATTCAAGCAGCATCATTGTTGGAAGAGAAAAAAAAACCATCTGTTTTGCGTAGGATTGAGAATATTAAATTAAGAAAAGATGACACTGAGTTTGTTAAAAAATTCCGTGATTTAGATGGCACTTCTGAGAATGCAAAATTATGTGCTTTACTTGCAAAATCAGAATTGGCATTTGAGTCTGGGAATGTGGAGTACGCCCGTGAGTTGCTTTCCCTTTTTACGAATGAGTCTTCTTATGGGATGCACGGCATAGCCATATTTAACCTAGGGAAGGAATTTATTAATTTTGCTGTTGGAAAAATGGGGGAGGTAGATTTAGGATTGAAGTTCTTGGATAAGCGAAAGCCTGACATTAAAACAATAAATGCATACTGCGATGTTGCAAAGGCTCAATTCTTCTCTGGCGATATTGATGGCGCAAAGGAAACAGTAAATCTTTCAAAAGCTAAACTAGGAGAGATGTTGGAGAGTAAACATCTAGAATCATATAAGTTTGATGCAGAGCTAGATATAATTGCTACGCAAATTGAAATTGGGGAAAAGGATAAAGCATTTGATAGGCTAGACCAGTTAGCGCCTGAATTGGCAAAAGAGGACCTATACGTTTTAATAGGTGAATTATCTAATCGGGGAAACATTGATCTTATTCCTTTTTTGATTAATTTATCAAATGAGTCGATGACTGATGAGCGAGTTATTTTAACTAGGAATCTAATCCATGCCGGAAGACTGAGTGAAGCGAAAGAACAGCTTGAGGTTATTTATAGTACTTTTAACTCAACAATAGGTGAATGTCGTTCCAAAATCAGTGAGGGTGGTGAACCATCTGTTCTATCAGGAATTGCTAGAGCTTCATTTTTATATAGCGAGCTTTCCAGTATACACCAGAAGTTGGGTGACATGAGCAAGGCACAAGAGATGGCAGGATACCACTATGAATTTATCCGAGGTTTGCGTGGTGTCATTAGTGAAGAAGAATATAAAAGAGCAATGTGGAGAGTTTCGGAAAATGTATTCAGAATAGATGATTCTGAGATGATGAAGCAAGTTGCGCTTGAGTTTAAGCCTGGTGCTGAAAGATCAGAATTTTACAATTACCTTGCAAGAAATTTGAAAGGTGAGGAAGCCTTACAAGCGCTTACGAGAGCTGAGGAGGAAGCTGATCGCATAGATGATAGACAAGCCATAAAAAAAAGTTCTGCCTATCTTTCTATTTCAAACTCTTATTATAAAATTGAGGGGGTGCAAAGGATTTATGGTAGTCAGTAATCTTAGAGTTGAAGTACTAAAAAACGAACAAGTATGTTTCCCTCTCCTCTTGTCAGAATTTTCCCAAAGGTGTTATACTTAATAACATGTACCACTTACGAAATATCCTACTTGTGCTTGTGTTGTTAACTGCGCTAACTGGTGCGGGTTTTGTTTTTTTCTCAGCAAATCTTCGTGAACAAAAAAAGCCAAATACAACTCTTATTTCCCCGCAAATTCCGCAAAGCATAGCAGAAGCGAAAGAAAGTATTCGTAAAGTTACTTCCAGTGATGGATTAAAAGAAATTACATTGAGGGTGAAACAGGAAAATGAATCCTCTACTTATTTAGTGTTTAATGGTTCAGAGACTGTACCTTTTTACACTGAAACACTACCTCAAAATACATCTTTAGGTCTACCAGATAATGCTTTTTCTCCAGGCGAGCAGTATTTATTTTTAGAAAAAAATGGCGGAGGAGTTAAAAATGCACTGGTTTTTGCAACTGATAAGAATCTTTTTAAAAACAATACGCAGTTTTTAGACGTGTACAGTCTGTACAATAGCAAAAATCTACCAAATAAATTTGCGGGTGCGACAGGTTGGGCTGATAGGACTCTACTTATTATTGAAACTACAAAAGAGGATGGCACGAAAGGTTCTAAGTATTGGTTTGATGTTCCTAGTCAGTCCTTTATTCAACTCGCAAGATAGATTTATACGAAAACTATTTAATATCTAACAATTCCACTTCAAAAACTAAAGTAGCAAATCCTGGGATAACTGGAGGAGCGCCTGCTTCTCCATAACCTAAATTATAAGGTATGGTGAGCTTTCTTTTTCCGCCTTTTTTCATATGTAATATTCCCATATCCCATCCCTGAATTACGCGTCCGACACCTATTTTTGTTTCAAATGGTTCATTCCTGTCAACTGATGAGTCAAATTTTGTTCCATCCTTGAGCCAACCTGCATAGTGAACTAAAACTGTGTCTCCTGTAGCTACTTCTTTTCCCGTTCCTACTATTATATCTTCAATCTTAAATTCGTCTGTACTATCCATTTCGTAATTATATCACTTTTAAGCCAATTTGTGTTTTGCTTAGGTTTATCCGAGAGTATGTGTGTTATACTGAGTCTATGGCATTTTCAAATGATTCAAGTTTGATACTTCTTACCTATAAAGGAAAAATACTTCTTATGCTTTTTGAGAACGATCCTTTGATTTTCAACAGTCCTTATTTAATAAAAAATCATACATGGAAATTTATTGGAGGTGCAAAAGGAGCCCATGATTCATTTAAAGATTCAATAGTAAAGAAAGTTAGACGTATTACAGGGGTAAATCTTTCTGAAATTAATGTCCTTTCAACTATTATTTCTGGTAAAGAAAAAACATATTTGTACCACGCAAAGCTTTCAGATGAACAGGTAAATAGTATAGAACGGGGAGAAGGACATCTTTTGCAATTTTTCTCATTTAAGGAACTGGAGACCCTTCCTCTTTCAGATACTACTAAGCTACTTATATCAAAAAATAGAGATTTTATGGAGAGGATATACAATAAACCACCTCTGGACGTAAGCAATTAACCAAAATCCTATAGTTTTCTTGACTTCTCATCATTTGTCTGCTATACTTATTAATGCTGTACTTGTAAGACAAAGTACTCTTGATTAGTTATAGAGAAAGAAAGAACTTCTTATTTTATATTTACTTCTTTACATTTTCTCACACTACGTTAAGATTTTAATTCCTTTCTTCGTACAGCTTTTTACATGACATATACAAGAGATAGCAGGGGGCGTAGTCCTTCTCGGTTTCAAAAATCATATAGTAGCCAGGGTAGATCCAGACCGCAGGGTCAATTTGGTCGTTTGAACGTGCAAAGAAGAAGAGCTCCGGCGTTTTTTAACCCAAGTTCAATAATCTCTCAAAGTACTGTTTCTGAAGCAGTTGTTGAAGCATATATTTCTAAGCATACATTTGCCGATTTTAAATTAAATCCAGAGTTAAATAAAAATATTGCAGAGAAGGGTTATATTACTCCAACTCCGATTCAGGATCAGGCAATTCCTGTCATACTTGAAGGAAAAGATGTTATAGGAATAGCAAATACCGGAACAGGAAAGACGGCTGCATTTTTAATTCCACTTTTGAACAAGGTGATAATTGATAGTTTATTTAGGGTGTTAATTGTTGCCCCAACGCGTGAACTTGCTGTTCAGATTAGAGATGAATTACGGGAATTTGTTGGTTCAATGCCGATATATTCAACGCTTTGTATTGGGGGTTCAAGCACTTATAGACAAAAACAAGATTTAAGGCGCAAGCCAAATTTTGTAATTGGAACTCCTGGGAGACTTAAAGATTTTATTCAGGATAGGTCACTCAACTTATCATTATTTTCGTCAGTTGTGCTAGATGAGGCTGATCATATGGTAGATATTGGATTTATTCATGATATAAAGTTTATTGTTTCATTTCTTCCTCCGGTTCGTCAGTCATTATTCTTTTCTGCAACAGTGGATGGTAAGGTAAAGGAAGTACTGCAGAATTTTGTTAAAAATCCAATTACTATTTCTGTAAAAAAGCAAGACGCTACCTCAAGTGTTAAGCAAGAAGTTGTTCGAGTAGAAAAAGGAGCAAGTAAAATAGATAAGCTGCATGATCTTTTAATCCAAAAAGAGTTTGAGAAGGTGCTTATTTTCGGAAGAACCAAATGGGGAGTTCAAAAGCTCTCAGATGAACTTATCCAAAGAGGGTTTAAAGTTGGAGCGATTCATGGAAATAAAAACCAGAATCAAAGGTTGAGAACATTATTTGATTTTAAAAACAATAATATACAAATATTGCTTGCAACAGACGTTGCTTCACGCGGGTTGGATATAGACAACGTAAGCCATGTTATAAACTACGACATGCCCTCCTCTTATGAGGATTACATTCATAGAATTGGAAGAACTGGTAGAGCTGACAAAACGGGAATTGCTCTGACTTTTCTTGATTAATCAACAAACCCCTACTTGATTGCCAATCGTAGTTTTTCTACTATATATCTGTGCCACTATTCTATAATTTTCCCTCGCAATTTAATTATCCTGTCATAGTTGATAGTATAGGCTTATCCATAGATTTTATAGGAGTTGTGACTCTTGCTGTAGGAGTAATCCTGTCATTATCTATTTATTTGTCATCTTTTATCACAAAAAGTAATAAACCCATTCCTTCTTATAGCTACTTACGTTTTAATTTAGGGAGAACAATACTTCTAGGTCTTGAGTTTTTTGTGGCAGGAGATATTATTCGCTCAATAGCGACCCCTCCAACGTTTAATTCAGTTTTTATTTTGGCAGTTATTGTAGCGATTCGTGCATTCTTGTCCTGGGAATTTGAAAAGCGAACAGAGGTCTATAATGCAATTAGTAATTCTGGCTCAGGTAAAGAATAGTTATATTCCAATTTGTTTCAGAAACGTAAGCCATAGTTTTCCAAACAATCCCGCTTTTTTGTATTTCTGCCACCATATCTTTTCTCTTGCGTCTTTACTTCCTGGAAGTGGTGGCTCCATCCAACAGGAAAGAATTATTACCTCATTTTTCAAATTTCTTTTAAAAATTATAGATATTTCTTTTGCTTGTAATTTTTTCCTTCTTTCAGTTGTATTGTTCTTTTTTTCTTCCTGTGCGTCTGGGAATGTATATGTTTCCCATACCTCTTTTTTTGTTATTCCACGTTCATATACTCTTTTAAGAGCATGATTTGTAAGGATTAATCCCTGGAATTCATTCTTTTGCATATTATGCTATTATAACGTAATGAGAAGAATTATTTTAGCCTCAAGCTCACCCCGAAGAAAAGAACTTATGAAATTTTTACGGATACCGTTTGAAGTTATTGCAAGTAACTATGACGAAGAATCTCAGAAATTCTCAAACGGAAAAGAAATGGTTGAGGGGTTGTCATTTAATAAGGCAAAAGTAGTGTCTGAAAAGCACAAAGATGCGGTTATAATTGCTGCAGATACTACAGTTGTTTTGGGGGAAACAGTAATAGGAAAGCCAAAAGATGAAAAAAATGCTCGTGAGATATTGCACATGTTAAGTGGAACTTCACATAAGGTTATAACTGGGTATACTATTTTTGATACTAAGACAAATCAACACGTGACATCATCAGTTACATCTACGGTAACCTTTAAAAATCTAACTGACGCGGAAATCAATTTTTACCTGGAGCTGGGTGAATATAAAGACAAAGCAGGCGGGTATGCAGTTCAGGAGGTTGGGGGAGTATTTGTAGAAGATATAAAAGGTGACGTTTTTAACGTCGTTGGACTTCCCTTGAAAGATATACGACGAGAGCTTGAAAATTTTGGCATAAAAACTCTCACCTGATGCGTGCTTGAAGGACGCTCTCAATTCCCATATAATTGAGGATATGTTTAAACCGGTAAATCCACATGTAACATTTTCAGAACTTGAAGGCAGGGTTTTGTTGTATTGGAAAGAAAACAATATATTTGAGAGGTCAGTGAATGAACGACCTGAAGGAAAGCGTTGGACCTTCTTGGACGGTCCTCCTTTTGTCACAGGTATGCCTCACTATGGATCTTTGCTTTCAAGTCTACCAAAGGACCTATTCGGGAGATACTGGACAATGAAAGGATATAGGGTGAGGCGCGTTTGGGGGTGGGACGGTCATGGGTTGCCAATTGAAAACAAAGTAGAAAATGAACTTAATATCACAAGCAAAAAAGATATAGAAAAAATAGGCGTAAATAAATTTATAGATGAATGCAAGAAATACTTAGATACAATGTCCGCAGAGTGGGAATGGTACATTGACCATATTGGACGGTGGGTCGACTTTAAGCATGCATATAAAACATGGGATAAAGATTATATGGAGAGTGTAATGTGGGTATTTAAGCAAATGTATGAAAAAAACCTTATATACAAGGGGCTTAGAGTGTCACTCTATTGTCCTCATTGTGCAACGCCTATCTCAAACTTTGAAGTTGCTATGGATCAGGATAATTATAAGGATGTTTCGGATGCTGCAACGACTTATAAATATGAACTAGAAGATGAAAAGGGCACATATGTTTTAGCATGGTCGACAACACCATGGAATAAAATTGTCACACCAGCGTTGGCTGTAAATCCAGAACTTGATTATGTGAGGGTTTCACAAAATGGTGAATATTATATATTGGCTAAGTCCACTGTTAAAATACTCGGAGATTCCGAATCTTATAAAATCCTTGAAGAATTTAGTGGTGAAAAATTACTGGGTAAAAAATATATTCCTCACTATGATTACTACAAAGAAAAAATTGCTCAGTCTGAGCGCGCGTTTGTTATTATTCCAGGACACTTTGTAACCTCTGATGAGGGTACTGGTGTTGTAACAATTGCAGCATATGGTGTTGAAGATTTGTTGGCAATGAATGAAAATAAAATCCACAAAGAGATACATGTGGATGAGGAGGGAACAATATTTACGGAAGTGCCGTTGTTTGGTGGAATGTATTACTTAAAGGCAAACAAGGCAGTAAACGAAGACCTTCTTAAGCGAAATTTAATTTACAAAGATGAAATGATAAAACACAGTGTGCCACTTTGTTGGAGATGTCACACGAGGCTTTATTATGCTCCAATCAATGCATGGTATGTTGATGTTCAGAGATTAAAGCCGCTTTTGAAGACGACAAATGAAGATATAAATTGGTTTCCTGCCCATTTTAAGCATGGAAGATTTTTGAAGAGTATGGAAAATGCTCCTGATTGGAACATTTCTAGAAATAGGTATTGGGGAAGTCCAGTACCTGTGTGGGAGTGTGAATCTTGCGAGAGTAGATTTGTTCCTGGTTCTATTTCAGAATTAGAGGAGGCAAGCGGTATGAAGGTAAATGATCTTCATAAACCTGAAATTGATGAGGTGACAGTTGCCTGCAGTAAATGTCATGGGGTAATGCACAGAGTTTCTGAAGTTCTAGATTCATGGATTGAGGCTGGAAGTGCGTCATTTGCGGAAAGACACTTTCCGTTTAATACAAAGGAAAAGTTGGAGGATTTTTTCCCTCCAGACTATATAGCAGAGTATACAGGTCAAATACGTGCATGGTTTTATGTTCTGCATGTTATTGGGGCAGCTTTATACGAATCACAAGCATTTAAAAATGTATCCGTGTCTGGAGTTATTATGGGAAGTGACGGACGTAAGATGAGTAAAAACTTTAAAAACTACCCAGACCCCAAGGAAATGCTTGAAAAATACGGAGGAGACGCATTAAGACTATACCTTATGGGAAGTCCGGTTATGAATGGCGAAGATATATTGATTTCAGAAGATCAATATAAGTTACAAGTCAGAGGAATGATGTTGATTTTGTGGAATACTTATAATTTCTTTGTTTCATACGCACTTTCTGATAACTGGGGAGTAGGTGATATTCCTAAAAGAAGCGTTTTTAATCCAGTACATATTCTTGATTTATGGGTATTGTCCAGATTGAACAATCTCAATTTAGAAGTTACAAAAGCACTTGATTCATATGATACAGTTTCTGCTATCACAAAAATGCAAGATTTCGTTGCAGATTTTTCCACCTGGTATATAAGAAGAAGTAGAGACAGGGTTGGTTCAGGAGCAGTATCACAGGAGGATAAGCAGTCATTCTACCACACAACATATATTGTGCTTACAACAATAACAAAGTTATTAGCCCCCATCACTCCATTTATGTCAGAGGAGATATTTAGAAATTTGACAGATTTGCCCTCAGTTCATTTGGAATTATGGCCGGAAACTGTAAGCAATTATATAAGCCCATCATTGGAGTCGGAGATGAAGCTTGCCCGTCAGGTGGTTGAAGCAGGGCATGCGATAAGAAAATTAAAAAATATGAAAGTGAAAACTCCTTTAAGAATACTCGAAATTGATATTGTTGGGGATTTTTCAAGTATACAGGATGCTGTATGGGAAACTGTCTTGGAGGAATTAAACATAAAAAATATTTCAGTCAATAATGTTGTATTTTATCCTAAGACAAGAGTAGATGTGTCAGATGAGATGTTAGCCAAAGAAGGAGATGCGAGGGATATAATACGTAAAATCCAACAGGAAAGAAAAATTTTGGGCACAAGCCTTTCAGAAAAAGTAAATGTATTTTTAGATGCGTGGCCGGAAGAATTTGAGAATGAAATTAAATCCAAGGCACTTGTTCAGGATTTATCAAAAGGATCATTTAAGGTCAGTAAAATTGAATAAAATGAAATGAATAATGTTCTTCGTAGTTTTTCAATTCACAGAGTAGATTTTCTGCTTTTACTCCCAGCATTAGCTCTTGTCGCAATCAGCCTCGCAACTCTCTACTCGTTGGATAGCTCTATTTTTAAACAGCAATTAATGGCATTATTGTTAGGTCTGGTTGTGTATTTTTTATTCTTAAACGTGAATATGCGATACCTGGGTGCTTTTTCAAAGCAAATATATATTGGGATATTGGTATCGTTAGGTCTATTATTTATTATCGGTATTGAAGCAAAAGGGGCTGTTAGGTGGATAGATATTTTAGGTGTTAGGCTTCAATTTTCAGAAGTTTTTAAGCCTTTTTTTATCGTTATTTTATCTCATTTTTTAACTCGGGATGAATCTCATTCATTCGGTAAATTTGTTACAGCGCTTGTACTTCTTTTTCCAATTTTCTTTCTTATTTTAAGACAACCAGATTTGGGAAATGCGATTATTTATTTTCTCGCGGCTTTGTCAATGATGCTTGTGTATGGATTCCCTTTTCGCTACTTTTTGTCTTTGGGGTTACTTGTTTTGATACCGATGCCAATTTTTATAAGTCTTTTGCATGATTATCAAAGAGAGCGAATATTTTCATTTTTAAACTCCACGTCTGATCCGTTTGGTTCTTCATACAACGCGATACAATCACTCATCTCAGTAGGCAGCGGAGGAATATTTGGAAAAGGCTTTGGTCAAGCAACTCAATCAATTTTACGGTTTTTACCTGAGCGGCACACTGACTTTATCTTTGCCACAATATCTGAAAGCTTAGGGCTTATTGGAGGTGTAGTAATACTCTTTCTATTTATACTATTGCTGTCACACATCTATAGAATTGCCGTATCCTCGCGTGATCAGTTTTCTTATCTGATCTCTCTTGGTTTTTTCTTTGTTTTATTAATTCATGTTTTTTTTAACATAGGGATGAATTTGGGAATTCTGCCGATAGTAGGGATAACTCTTCCCCTCGTTTCATATGGAGGAAGCTCTCTTCTTACCAATTTTGTAATCTTAAGCATGCTGTCTTCCTTGCGCTCAGAAGAACGGAAAGACGGTCTTTTTGAGATTAAATAGAAGTAGTTATTTTGGAAGTTTTTGGGGTGAGTTTATGTGCTTTACGACTTTTATTGAATTGATTCCACATTCAATATCAATTCCTTTTTTTTGCATATTTTCTGACCAGTTATAGATACTATTTTTTGGAATGCTAATCTGAATAAAATCTCCGATAAATGTACCATTTTCGGAAGATAGTGTATTCCATATTTTATCCATCGCATATAAAAAGTAAAGAGGGTCTTGGGGAAGGTATGCGACTCCTGCGTAACCACGCTCAAGTATTAAATTCGCTTTTCTTTCTCCTAGTTCTGTTTTTATGCAGTCCCATGTGGAAGGCTTTCCCAAATCTCCAACAATATGGGTGACATGAAGTTTTCTGTCTATTACGCGTATGTTACCAGGTCTCAAGTCTTCAAGTCCAACTGAAACTCCCTTCATGTCTTCATGTAGGGTATCCAAGAATAAACTGCGGATTGCTGATGATGACGATAATAGGTCTATAACAACCGGGTTTTCAATTTTGGATATATCCTCAATTGATCGTTGAAATTCAGAGAAATGATTTTTATAAGCGCTGTGGTTGCTGTCATATATCGGCCATGTTTGAACACCTGTTAATTTCTTCTTAGACTCTTTTATAGAGCGCACAACCCGGGTCAAATCTTTTTTTGTTATTGCAAGACATTCTCTTTTGTCCTCAAGGCTCATGGCATGCATTATACTATGTTGCAGTTTCGTTTAGCAAAAGAGCTTGTATTTGGGCATGATTTTTTGTACAATATGTACTTATGGAATACGCAATAGTTGAATCTGGGGGCAAACAATACAAAGTTACGCCTGGAATGAAGTTGGAATTAGATAACCTAGGTCTTACAGAAGGAGAATTTGAGCTTAAGAATGTTCTTTTTTCAGTTTCAGGCGAAGATATTAATATAGGAATGCCTTACATTGTGGGTATGAGTGTTAAGGCGAAGGTTTTAGGACCTGCAAAGGGTGATAAGGTTCGAGTATCTAAGTTTAAGTCTAAATCAAGATACAGAAAAACAATTGGATTTAGAGCAAGTTTAACTACTGTCGAAATTCTACCTTTTAGTGAAAAGCCTAAGAAGAAATAGTAGTTTTTGATATATTTTCGCCTACTTGACAAGCGTAAATGCATGCGATACTATCAAATCAACTTTTCACAAAAGTAGAAAAATACTAATAGGGGAAGGAAGTAATATTATACAGTTAAATTTTAGTGCGTCGCTTGAATATGAGCCTCGCTTCTAAGCTTGAGACTTCCGGTATTTCAAAAAAGAAAAATGGCACACACAAAATCACAAGGTTCAGTAAAAACAAATAAAGACTCCATCTCAAAAAGACGAGGGGTTAAAGTTTTTGGTGGTCAAAGCGTAATTCCTGGAAATATTATTGTGCGCCAAAAAGGAACTCGTTTTTTCCCGGGTGAAGGTACAGGTATGGGAAATGATTTTACTATTTTTTCTGTAGCAACAGGGGCAGTTACCTTTAAGAAAAAACAAGGGAAAAAAATTGTTACGGTTTTAGCGTAAATGCATATATATGGACGATGATAAAGTAATTGTTGAATTAGAAACAACACTTCTGCAACCTAATCCACTACAACCCAGAGGACTTATTTCGCCTGAATCACTTACCGATTTAGTAAATTCGGTTAGAGAGCAAGGAATACTTGAACCAATTGTAGTTGCGAATACCCCTGCAGGATATCAGATTATTGCAGGAGAAAGAAGATGGAGAAGTGCTAAGATATTAGGGCTTCAAAATGTACCGGTTGTTATAAAAAGTGTTACACCACAGGTAATGCTTGAAATGTCAATCGTTGAGAATGTTCAACGTGAGGATCTTAACCCAATCGAGCGTGCCCAGGCATACAAAAGACTTATTGACGAATTCGGATTGTCTGTTACTGAAGTTGCAAAGCGTGTGGGTAAAAGTCTGCCATATATTTCCAATACGATTCGTCTTCTCACCTTGCCGGACGCTATAAAAGATGCGCTTGCTGCAGGAGTTATAACAGAGGGTCATGTGCGTCCGCTTGTATCTATTGGGGATCATAAGCTTATGCTAGCTGCTTTTAAGAGAATATTAGTAGAAGGAATTTCAGTAAGAGGTGCAGAGGAAGTAGCTCGTCAAGTGAAGTCCGAAATTCAGGAAAAAGAACCTCAAAGAAAAACAGCAAAACTTCATGTTCCTGAGCTTGATGCAATTGCCGATTCATATAAAGCAAGAAGAAGCCTTGATGACGTTAAGGTGGATCAGACAAGTAAACAGGCAAGAATTGTAATAATTAAAAAGGGAGACCCGAATGAAACTACCCCATTTCTGAAAAGCCTTCTTGAGTCAATGTAGTTTTCTCCTGAGTCTAGCTTTTGGTTGATTTTTTTTCAGACACTTATTTTTTGGAGTATTTTGTGTGTTCAACCAGTCGCATTCTATTAATCGGCCAATATACGAATGCCGACTTGCCAATTATTTTATTGAAAGGTACCAATCCCCAATCTCTTGAATCAGAAGAATAGACTCTGTTATCTCCTAAAACAAAATAGCTGTCTTTTGATACTTTAATATCCTCTCCTTCGTGGGCAAAACCTCTTGCTTGCGTTGTAATTGATTGTGTTAGATAAGATTTTTCATTTAATACCTTGCCATTTAGGTATACCTTTCCATCCTGAATTCGTACCACATCTCCGGGTAATCCTATTATTCTTTTAATGTAGTCTTTGTCTTGATCGGGCGGTGCTTTAAACACCACAACATCCCCTCTATCCAGTTGACCAAAGCGTTGAGACAACAGATTGGTAAACACAAACTCACCGTTTATAAAAGTGGGGAACATGGAATTCCCATTTACTTGAAATGGGCGTAGGAGGAAAGCATAGATGATAAAAAAAATTGCTCCAGCAATAGCTAATGTTTCAGCGATGTCCAAAAGCCAATGCCAGGCACGACGTACAAATTCCATACGATATATTGTCCTGGATTTGATCTCAGAAGTCAACCGCAAATTTATTTTTTTGGTACAATACAGAAAACTTTAGGACTCGTAGCTCAGTGGTAGAGCGCTGCATTTACATTGCAGATGTCATGGGTTCAAATCCCCTCGGGTCCACCTCAATTCTTCTTGTACGCGCACTTCACAGGTGATATTGTTAATGTATGCCAGAACAAAATAGTCCTGTTCCTCAAGCTGTGGAAAATCAAAGGCTTGTGGGAAAGACATCGGTAAAAGATAGAATAACAAGAAAATTTAAACATCAATCAGCTCGAAAGACGCTTGAGGATTTGGTGAAGGTTCCTGATCATATCCCAGAAGAAGCAATAACTCCCAACACAGAAACACCTTCACTTTTTGATACATCCCTGTCCCCCGAAATCCAATATCAGCGTTTGGTTGATAATCTAAAGCCATTTAATGCCCAGAGTGCCTATAAAGACCTTAAACATGCAGTCGAGGATAAGATGAGGGTAGATCAAGACTCCAACCAACAACCCAACAGAGCGTTTACTTATCAGGACAGGTTACGTCATAAATCTCTTGAAGTCGTTGCCCGATCCCAGGGAGTGAAAGACATGGAAGGTTTTAGGGACCTAGTAAAACAATTCGAAAAAACGACGACTACAACACAATACAGAACAGAGTATTTTAAAGAAGAACCGTCTGATGTTCAGAAGGAGCAGATTCTCAAAAACTGGGAGCAGAAGGGGTATAAAGCCACTATATACGATTTTCAAATGACATATGATGAGGCGAACGGATGTCAGCTTTCATTACATAGGGATATACCGGTAAATATTGGCAGAAGAGATGTGGGTGCTATAAAAAAGATTCTCGAAAGTGGCAATAATCCGGTCGAAAGTATAAAGGTACTACAGAAGTTAGGATTTAGCTTTGCCCCTAAGTATCTTGAAGGTGAGGAGTTGGATCGCTTTACAGCCTTGGTAGAATTGGCAGGCGAAGAGAAGAATCTTCAGTTTTTGGAAGGATTCGCGCAACTTCCACATTTGGAATATTTTAGCGTATATAGCTCAGGTTCTGCTGACACAGAGAGATTATTGGATATGTTAAAAGATGGTACGGCAACAGAATATTCAACGGATTTTTTTGAGAAAGCAAATGTGCTTATTCGGGCATGCGGTACCCATACAGATTTGGGTGGTATCTCCTCGATGCGTAAAGTAATTGAATCAGACGCGGTTTTCGAATTTCTAGTGACTGCGCTGGTAAAAGGGTATACAGGTGAATACGGGAGACATGAACTAATAAGATTCGCGAGCGCTCTATCCAACAGCGGATTGATGAAAGAGACCACGACTGCCATGCAAGCTGATCTGGAGTTAGGGAGAAATTACCAAGGTATTGCTGGGGTAGAGATACATTTGTTAGCCCAATACCTACATCGGCCTGAGTCAGAAGCAATTATTGAAAATTTACAGATGCAAATCTTCGCGCGAGTTACTGCAAGCATTGCAGAAAGACATGTGGATGCAAAACTCGTTGCAGAGCTGTTTCCCAATCGGGATGCGTTCGTTTCTGTGTATGGACTTTTTACGGAGAATAATCTTATAGTTCCAAATGATGCGAGAGAAAGACGACCATATGTAAAACTTGCCTTTGATGAAATTGTTCCGTTATTTCAAGATAAAGATATAAGAGATGTGCTTATCAACCCGGAATTCCCTGACTTTATAAGAGACTTATTGGCGCGCGGGGTAACCTTCGAACCATTAATTGATAAAGACTCATATAGATATGACAAGAAGGAGCTTTTTACCCTGTTTAAGGTGCGTGATGCAGTTAAATACGCCGGGGATGATATCTATTCATTAGCTTCATACCTTAAAAATGATACTCCTGACTATGAAGCAAGAAGTAAGATCTTTAATTATATGGTTCTCGCAAAAAACATGGGGTTTATTTTGGAACTTGATAGGTTGGGAGTAGTACCGAAAGAAAAGTTATTAGATGGTGAATTTATAGAATCGTTTAAGGTATGCCCTTTTATGCAAGAAAGCATACGGGATCAGATTCCCCTTGCTCAACAGGAGGAATGGGTAGAAAACGCACTAAACATTCCATATTCACTTCAGTCTAGTCTCTTGTCGACAAATGCATATGGTAATTGGTTCCAACATGAAGATCGAAATAAGACACTCAGCGCGGAAACGCTTAGCAAGGTAGAAGCTTTAGGTAGGATGTATCGAGAAATTGATATGCTCAAAGAATCCAGCTTTGGTTTTGAACAAATCTTGGTAGGCTACCCAAACCCAAGTGAACTTTTTGCGGACGGAAAGCCTACGAGACTGCTTACCGATTATATGATTTCCAAAAAAAAGTTTACTGAACTTGAGCGAATGGTAGATATACCAGGTGTTAGAGACTTGTTGACCCCTGAAGTAGCAGAAAATATTGACTTTTTTAAAAAAATAGGCCAGGTGAAGTTTGTATTAGGGCAGGATCCAGCCTTCCCGCATTTAACGCCAGAGCAGTTTGAAAAGTATGACAGACTTGCGGATATATGTAAGTATCCGCAGAATTCTTATGCGTCATTGTCTACAGAGATTGCCAATAGTATTCTTACATATGGCGGAGATCTTGAGGAGCTCTTTTCGAATGGGAAACCAACAGCTTTACTGATTAACCGTTTAATAGCGCAAAAACAGCTAAATCCTGCAAGTGTGCTTCTTACAGGGGAGGTTTTGGATTTATTCGGTGAGAACAGGCGAGAAGCTTTGCGGCAGTGGAAGAGTTTGCCAACAGGGATTAAAGAATTCGGAGCACAGTTTATTCATGAAGGTGTCGACGAGCAGCGACTGCAGGATGGAATAGGTTTTTTTAAACCGTTTAACAGTGATATCGGCTTTGCACTCAATAAACAATTAGATCAAAGACTTGGGTACTTAATGCCGGACCCAGATTTTAATCCTACTTTATCTTTACATATATCCACAGCACAGAGACGATTTGCGGACGCACAACTGACACAAAACGTTGATATAAATTTGGAGAACTGGAAAAGTCTTCTTATGACATACGCAGAGTTAGATGCAGGTCTAATGCCAATTAGCATGTTGTCTGAGGGAAACGCAGAAAAACTAAATGAATTATTTAAATCCACTAAGGCAAAGGATAAATGCCTGAAAGAACTTCGAGCAGAATGGACTTCATTCTTGGAAAGCGGAGAAAGCACAATGCCATTTACTTTAAAATTTTTGATTGGATACCTGCACTACACCGAGGGAGCAGGTCCTTTGACTCAAGTTAATACTCTTTCTGAGCTTATGTATTCAGTTGATCATGCATTTTCTCTACCGTCAGCTAACGATATGACTCGACAAGAGATGATTCACGGATTGTCTGACCTGGAAAGAATGTTTTCTAAAGATAAATGGTCCAATGACGAGAGAAGTAATTTTTACACCATCACGTCGGACGTTTTGAATATATCGTCAGAGCTTTTCAGCGACTATTTAAGCCTATTTTCAAATCTGAATTCCTCTCAAATGAAACAGTTTTCAAAAGACATATACCCTCTTTATAAGACAAAGTTTACTTTTCTTGAGAAAAGTACTAGACATGGAGGGAGATCTTTTGATGGAGAGGACATTTTAAGAGTTCGACGGGAGGTAAGGGAACTTAATCAGACCATTCAAACGGAAGAAGATCCCTTCTCTCTTATTCGGAATAGATTACTTACTGATGTTAAAGGCTTGTTTCGTGAAAGATTAGGAATTATCAAGGTGCCTGACAGTCTTACCACCGAAAATATCCGAAGCTTAACGGATGTCTCACTATATATTGCGAATATAAGCGTCAAAGATCCTAAGAATGAGGCAATCCTGGCTTTTTACTTAGGATTGGAGATGGATGGCAAGTGGCAGGAATTTAGGAGGGGAGTAGACATTGATCCAAAAGAATACTTATCGGAGGATCGTGCAGTGATACTCGAAGACTTACTCCAAGAACGAAGGCGGTTAGATCCTTTGACCCCGAAGAGATTAGGTATTGCAGATGAGGATCTAGGAGTCTTTCAGGAGTTGTTACAATCAGAGGCTCAAAATGTTGCAGTGGGAAGTGTGGAAACCATCGATATAAAAATGACCAACATAGTCCAAAACTTACGGGAACTTGAAGATCTTGATTTATATCCTGATCCATTAGACAAAGAACGACTAAAACTTCTCACAACATGGGGAAATAAAAGCGTAGGATCGGTGATAGCGCGTATGTACCAAGGAATTACCAATCCTGGGAAAGAAATCAAATTCTCTGAAAGCGAATTAGAGGTGAAGACGGAGATCGAAAGGGTAATTGCAGAAAACGGATTAACCTTAACGACAGATACGCTAAAAACTCAGTTCCAAGATCAAATGAAGCCGCTTGCAACAATCGTAAATATACTTACTTACATAGATGAATCAGGAGCAGAAAACGAGGTAGGTGCATTGCAAAAGCTCATCGTTCCATCTGAAGATATTACCTCTATATTTAGGCGATTGGGAGAGGATTTCCAGCCAGAATCAGGGGCAATGGCACTTTCTCAGGATCTTGATTACCTTGAAAACCTCATGGTAAAAAAAGAGGCAGATTTAAACACAGCAGAGAAGCAGATTTTGACCGATTATTTAAATCAGATAAGGGGCCAAATGATTTCACTGGAAAAGATATATGATCAGGTAAAAAATAAATTCGGTGCATTAAAACAAGGAAGCGGAAGCACAAATAATCCATTACTTACTGAAAAACTGAGTGAAATTGAAAAAATCATCAACCGACAGTCTACAGAACAAACAATTGTCAGTACATTTACAAATAACCTAAATGATGTCATAGAAAATATTCGGGAATGTCTGTCTTGCAAGACCGTTGGAATTAACAACGACACTAATCTTACGTTTGGAGATTCAAATAAGTTCTTTCTGTATACTACATCCAATACGCAGCTGAGAGGAAGCATTTCGGACGAGTTGGTGTTTGTCGAACCAATTAGATTACCAGATGGTTCTCAAAGCGTGGCATTTGTATTGGATCGGGTGTATGGTATTCATTCACCTACGATAGTAGAAAACCATATAGATACTCTTATAAAAAAATACCGACAGATAAAACAACGTTTTCCAGATATTAACCTGAAGATATTTGTTACCGACTCATCTATTACAGGAAATGGTTTGGCACCGAATGTTCTCGCCGAAAAGTTAGTAGGTAGGTCGATTCCTGCAGAGCGTACTCATGCAAATGTGGATGTTGCAACTTCTGCCTTTTCAGATAGTTACATCGAGTTTGGAGGAGATACGAGGCAAAGTGGGGAGAGAAACGTTGCTGGAATCCTTATTTCGATCTAATTGGTAACAGTAATTTTGATACCTATAAGATATACAGTATAATACGCACAGGCACAAGTATTATATGAAAATCGTATTTATTTCTTCTGCGTTTTATCCATCCATTGGTGGAGTGGAGACGCATGCGCTTGCAGTTGCGCGAGAACTTTCTAAGCGTGGGCACAAAGTTACTATAATAACCGAAAATAAGCAATCTAAGGGAAAGAGTGATAGTAAGGCTAGTAAATCAAAAAGTAACGTAAAATCAACCCATTTTGTTCGTAAACGACTAGATCAAATTGATATATACTATTTCAAATTCGGTCAGTACAATTTTTTTAAAAAATTTAAAATTTGGATATATCTTTTTCAAAGCAGACGTTTGTTTTCTAACGCAGATGTGATTCATGTGCATGATGTCTTTATCTGGTACCTTCCTTTAAGGTTTTACTTTTGGAACAAAAAAGTTTTTACTACATTCCATGGGTATGAAACAGTATTTCCGCCTGAAGAAATAGCAAAATTTATTCGGAAAATCAGCGAGAAGCTTTCGTATGGGAATATTATCATAGGTGAGTTTATAAAGAAGTGGTATGGAACACATCCAGACATTGTGATGTATGGGGGTGTGGATAAAATGCCACTGAGCAAATATAAGATCACAAACAAAAGACGACGTAAGTTGAGAATTCTATTTATAGGGCGGCTTGAAAAAGACATAGGAGTTCTCATTTATAGAGATGCATTAAGGATATTAGCTGAGAAGAATATAGATTTTGCATTAACTATTCATGGAGAGGGAAGTTTGCGTGCCGAGATAGAGGCGTATGGGAAAGTCGAAGGTTTCGTAAAGGATTTACGAAGCAGTATTAAAAAATCAGATATTGTATTTTCTTCTTCGTACCTAACCATGCTGCAGGTTATGCAGTTAGGAAAGCCAATTTTTGCAGCATACAACAATCCGCTTAAGCATGACTATTTGCGTACTTCTCCGTTTGCAGAATATATTACTGTTTCTGGTAATGCGCACGAATTAGCAAGGCAGCTAAGCCGTTTTAGACCAAATATTAACAAGCTTGAGAAAGGGCAAAAATGGGCACAGGAACAGACATGGGAAAAAGTCACAGACGTATATCTTCAATTATGGGAAAAAAAGTAACCTTAATTACGACAGTTAAAAACGAGGAAGCCGCAATAGATATGTTTTTTGAATCTATTGGTAAACAAACGCGGTTACCTGATGAGATTGTAGTTGTAGATGGTGGTTCAACAGACAACACAGTTTTAAATCTTCGTAGCTTTAAGGCTATAATAATAAGGAAGAGAGGGAACCGTTCCGTAGGAAGAAACGTTGCCATCAAAAGAGCCAAAAATAGTATTATTGCTGTAACTGATGTTGGATGTATACTTGACAAGTACTGGCTTGAAAGGTTAGTTAAACCACTCGAGGAAGGAGACGTAGATGTTGTTTCGGGATTTTATAGAGCGCAAACAAGCGGACCGTTTGAGGAGTGTTTGGCTACTTATACATGCATAATGCCGGATAAACTGGATGTATATAATTTTTTGCCCTCCTCACGGTCTATTGCATTTAAAAAAACTGCTTGGGAAAAAGTAAAGGGCTACCCAGAAAATCTTGACACTTGTGAGGACTTGGTTTTTAATCAAAGACTAAAAAAAGCAGGTTTCGTATTTGTGACGGTAAAAAACGCTATCGTCTACTGGCCACAACGCACAAACGTTTTTCAAGCAGCCAAACAGTTCTATGGGTATGCTCAGGGCGACGGACGTGCTCGTTATTTTCGTTATAAAACTCCCCTGCTTTTTGTTCGGTACGTTTTAGGGGCAATAATTACTTCTTACGCACTATTTACAGGTTCGTATTTGCTCATTGCGGGTCTGGCATTTGTATTTTTAGCATATCTTATATGGGCAATTTATAAAAACTCAAGATATATAAAAAGCTGGAAAAAATATATCTACTTGCCGCTCCTTCAATTAATATCTGACGTAGCGGTAATAATAGGAACAACTTTTGGATTTATTATTTCTTTGAAAAAAGAGTAGAATAGTGTTTTTTTCTGTATTGAGAAGTATAAAATTCTTTCACAACTAGCTTTGCCCCTTCATAGCTACTATAATATGGATCAGAGTATCGTTTCTTGTAGTCACCTTTTTGAATATGAGAAAGTACTTCAATAATACCCGATTCAATGGAATGTGTACTTGCAAAATGCAGTGTTTTTTTGATTTTTAAGCATGATATCTTGTAATTTGTGGCAGTATTTTTCTTTTCATATGAGATACTGATTTTCTTTTTATCTTCTACGACAACTTTTACTAGTCCTGCCAAATCTTTTAATTGAATTCTTTGAGAATCATCCCCAACGTTGAAGATTTGCCGACTGACCTTTTCAAGAGGTGCTTCTAAAGTTTTTATGAACGCATCTGCTATGTCTGCTACATGAATAAATGATCGCCATTGATTTCCGTTAATAACGCGTATGCTTTTTTTATAGTAAGCCTGAGCAGTAAACAAATTTGCCACTAAATCAAACTTAGGTTTTCTGGAATGACCAAAGGCCGTTGAAATTCTGAGTATTGTGGGATGAAATGAATCATGAGTGTCATGTAAAAGTTCTCTTTCGGAATCCAATTTTGTTTTTGTGTAAATTGATGTTGGTCTAACTTTGCTTTTTTCATCCGATATTTTAAGTCCTGATTCATAGACAGCCGTTGTTGAGGCAAATATAAACCTAGAAATACCCAGTGCCTTTACAGTTTCCTTTAGCATTTGAGTTGAAACTATATTCACGTGACGGGTCAAATTTTCATCAAGTGCTGCTGCCGGTTCCCCAACAATTCCTGCAAGGTGAACTACTCCTGATACGCCCAAGAGTGCTTTAGTCAGAATAAAAGGATCAGTTATATCACCTTGAATAAGCTCAAGTTGCTTAGCTAATTTTGTGTTCTTAAATACATCAGTACCATATATAAATTTATCTATGACTCGTACTTTGTAGCCTCGTTGTAAAAGTTTTTCTACTAAAACAGTGCCAATGAACCCTCCTCCTCCAGTGACTAGAATTATTTTGTTTTTACTACTTATATTTTTTTGTGAAGCAAGATAGTTAGTTTTTTTAACATTTAGAAAAATCCTAGGAAGAATCAAACAAACATAGGAAAAAATTGAGGAAAATGAAATAGCTAAAAAATTTACCTGAAGAAGATATAGAACAAATATTGTTAGCAGAAAAGAGCAAAATAAGATGAATATTTTCTGTCTTGTTGCACTAAGTCTATATTCTGAATAAAGTCCGAAAAGAGAATTCCCCAGTGTCACAATAATAGGAAATAAAATCAGAAATTGAATATGCACTTGTATATTATTTGACAACAATAGTAATGAGACACCCAAAGAAATAAAGCCTGAAACAAAAAAATCGTATAGAGCACGACTTCTTACGGGATGATATATATTGCTTTTTATTGTTTCAATTATGTTTTCCATATATGCTGTCTGTAAGCATTTGCATAGGATATTTTGCATAACTTATATACGTCGCAAATGAATATCTAAATTTAGATTTACCACTTTTTCTTACAGTAAGCGTTATTGGAATTTCAGCAAAGCGTCCACCATTTTTTTTAAGATAATACACCTCCTCAAGAATATGCGCAAAACCTGGCTCTTTATACGTAACTTTTTTTAACTTTGCAAGCTTAACAATCCTGAACCCGTTTGTATAGTCACGTATTCCTAAACGGAAAAACAGACCAGCAAAAATATTGCCAGCATATGAGGGAATTTTCCTATTTATGGGAACTGTTCTCGCGCTTCCTCTCTGAATATATCTTGATCCTTTAACGCAGTCATATCCTTCTTGTATTTTTTTAAAAAATTGAGGAATATACTTTGGATTATTCGTTAGGTCTGAATCCATAATCAGTCCGTAGGTAAAACGCAGTTTAATAGCTGCTTGAATACCCTTTGCGATAGCAAGTCCATACCCTTTATTACGTCTATAAGTTACGATATGAAGCTTTGATCCATATGTTTTTCTTGCTTTATTTAGTATATCAAGAGTAGTATCTGTGCTACCGTCATTTACTATTATAAGTGTGAATTTAATGCTTTTTGTTTTTAACTCCGCCATAACGGCACGGATACACTTAAGTATTCCTTTTTCTTCATTATAGGCAGGGATAATAACCGCAAGAGATGCGTTTTTTTCTCTTATCATTCTCTGGTGGGTACTTTTGAGATATCTCCTTTGTTTGAGTACTTAATTATTCTTTTAATTTCTCCCATAACTTTTGGATAAACATTATAGGAATCATACTCAAGTTGTGGAGTTGGTAATACGTCAAAAGAAATATCACTTCTTAAATTTTTTACCGCAGTTCGTCTGACCCTAGGTACATGATAGTCGCTTGTTATTATTGTAATATGAGATGCTTCTTTAAGACTTGGGTCAAGATTTATAGACTTAAATTGCGTTTTTGTATTTGCTTCTCCATTCTCAAGGCAGTCCTCAAGAACAATATTATCCCCAGGAAAGTTATAAGCTTGTGCAATATGTTTCATATCGTCTAGTTGAGTTTTTAAAATATCTTTTTGCTGGTTGCTTTCTCCATTTAAAAAAAGTTTTAAGTTTGAATTTTTAATATCCTTATTTGTGACTTCATCTTTTTTAAGTCTTTTTGCAATAATATCTCTAATCACTTGAATTGCAAAACCAATTCTTACAATGTTTTCAGGTGATACCCATGTAATAGGAGCTCCATCTTTGTCATAAACAGCATGACCTGAAAGTACTATAATCGCATCTGTATTAGGGTTAATTCTTTTTTTCTCTCCTGATGCTTCAGCATTATATATTTGCTTAAATTCATTAACAAGTGGAGATAATTCCTTATTATTATTCATATTTATACTTTAATTTTATCATCCATAAATGAACGTTTAATAGGAAGATGATTGTCTTTTGGTAAATGTCCTCTGAGTTTTCCCTGAAAAACTTTTTTTACAATATCATCTGCAATAAACTTTGATGACTTACCGTTCCCAAATGGTTGCTTCCATGTGGTTCCTATTATTTTATTAAGTTTCTTTAAGACGAGTTTAGTTGGATACATTCTAGGAAGGGATGGATCAAACTTTACAGTACCTTTTACGTCGTAAATCTCTGGTCTTTCTGTTGCTTTTCTAATATTTATACTTGGGATATTGAGAACGCAAGTCTCCTCACTTAGCATTCCAGAATCAGTTATAACCGCCTTGGCATGAGTTGCAAGAATTAACATTTCCTCATACCCAATAGGATCTACCATTAAAAGATTATTTGGTAGTTTTATTCTCCGCTCTTTTATTACTTTTTGAGTTCTGTAGCTAGCAGGAAAATATACGGGTAATTTGGCTTCTCTTACTAACTTTAGAATGTTATCAAATGACGTGTCTATATGTACGTTTTCTCTCCTGTGACAAGTCATAAGATAGTAATTTCTGTCCTCAATCATTCTTTTCTTAAAAAATTGTGGTGTAGCTTTTTTTTCAAGATTATTTTTTCTTTTGTAATAAAATTCATTTAATATGTCTACAATAGGATTTCCTGTGACAATTATATTTTTAGGATTGAGACCTTCAGCAATTCCTCTTTCCTTATACTCATGGGCGTAAGTATAAATAACATCAGAAAGGTGATCAATCATAGTTCTATATTTTTCTTCCGGCATTCGCCAATCATAAGAATGCCAGCATCCCTCAATGTGAATAATTGGAATGTTGAGTTGAGCGGCTGCAATGCATCCAGCGGTAGTGTTTGTGTCCCCAAAAAAAGCAATAGCATCAGGTTTAATTTTTGTCAGAGTTTTTGAAAGTTTGGCAATGAGTTGGGAAGCAATCTCAGCATCTGTATCGCCACTACAGAAGAGATCTATATCAGGTTTTCCCACCTTAAGTTCCTTAAAGAAAATATCTTTTAAATTATCTTGATAGTGTTGTCCTGACCAGACAAATATAAAGTTTATTTTTTTTTGTTTTCTCAGATGCCTTAGAATAAGCGCAGGCTTTATAATATCTGGTCTAATACCCGCGACAAAAACAAGTGTTTTTTTCTTCATTTTGGTAGAATTTTAACAGAAGGCAAAGGAACAATAAACTTTCCGCCTTTTTTTACATATTCGCTGTTTTTTCCCAAAATTTCACTTACAAATGGCCATGCAAAAAGTACAGCGTAAGTAGACTTAGGGTTTTCTAAAAGTTTTTTTGGTGAGTGTATTTTTTGATGTGTTCCCGGCATATAGGAATTTTGTTTCGCAGGAGCATCATCAACTACTAAGCTGACAATATCTGCAGTTAAATTGCAGTAATTCATAACAACAGTTCCCCTTCCAGATGCACCATATCCAATAATGTTTTTATTATCTTTTAGCAATGCATTAACAGTTTTTAAAAGTGATTTTTTTGTTTTCTCAATACGTTTAGCAAAAAAAGTGTATGTCTCATTCTTATTGAGTCTCTGTTTTTTCTCTTCTGCTTCAAGTGCTTTAACTGATTTATTAACTTTTTGTTTGCCATATTTCGTATTTTGAACATAGTACATAATTGACCCTCCGCGGAGAGGTGTCTGTGATACATTGAATATTTCCATATCATATACGGCAAAAAGTTTTTTTAAAGATAAAAGGGAATAATAAAATTGATGCTCGTGGTATATCATATCATACTGCATTTCCTGTATTAATTTTCCTAAATAATGTACTTCAAACGCAAGATACCCATTTTTTTTCATAACTTTTTTAATACCTTTTATAACGCTATGCATGTCCTCGATATGTGCCATAGAATGAAATGAATATATTGCGTCAGCTTTCCCATAATCTTTTGCAATTTTATTGCCTACAGCTTCTGTGAAGAAAGCGTTTATTATAGGTTTACCTTTTTTTATTAAGGGAATTGTTATATTCTCTGCTGGGTCGATGCCTAAGGCAGTATACCCTTCATTTTCAAGGGCATCTAAAAATGTCCCATCATTGCACCCTATCTCTATAATAAATGCTTTTTTTTGACCTAGATATTTTTTTACTTCTTTGGCTGTTTTGTTAAAATGCTCGACAAGTGTTTTTATGGTAGACGAGAAGTAAAAATAATCTTTAAATAGCGTTTCAGGAGGAATAGAAGCATTACATTGAAGCAGATAGCAATTTTCGCAAAAGTTTAGCTGTAGAGGGTAGAGTTTTTCATTATCTAAAGCTTCTTGTGGTGTATTTTTTTTAAAAAAGCCTCCAGCAAGTGGAACATATCCTAAATTTAAAACTTGTTTAATCTGATGACTGTTACAGAACCTACAAGTTGAAAAATATTTATGAGTTCCAACGTTTATATATTTATACATTTTTTTGCCAAATTTTGTCTCCCCAGTAATCTTCTGAAAATCTATAATCATCTTCTTTCGACTCCTCAAGTGTTTTGTCTGAGTAAAAGATAATTTGTGCGTTTTTTGTAAGAGCTTTAAAACCGTTAGCATATCCTGGTGGAATGTAGAGAATTTTTGGGTCAGTCTCAGTTAGTACAAAAGACGTAATATGTGCTTTTTTTGAAGGTGCACTGCTGCTGTCAATTGGAACCGCGCATACAAGAGCTTTTCCTTGCGCTACAAATACATATTTAGCTTCTTTCATGTGACCATGAAATGCCCGTATATCACCTTTGCTATTTGGTATAACTACATAGAAACGCTTAATATGGTCAAAGGTAAAATTGTTTACAAACCTTAACGTACCGGTTTTATCTATGTGGGTCCCCCCCTGAAGAAGTGTTGGAGATTTAAAAGTAATCATATTATTAAATTCTTGGTTATAATATAATCGATATTGTCTTTTAAATCAAGGAGAATTGAATTTTTTTATATGAAGAAAAAGCTTATTTTTGTTTTACTATCTGTATATATTTTTTTCTCGTTGACTTTTCTTGCCGAATTTAGAAAAATTAGGGATTCTTTTCCCCCTGTAATAATAGATAGTGAGAATATTGTAGGATTTGTTCAGTTCTATAACTATCCTCCCTTGTTTGACCTAATATTTTTTTGTGTGCTAGTTTCAACACCAATAAGTATTTTATTTTTTGTCTTTCTATTATTAAAAAAATGGAAAAAATAATATTTTTTTTTCAAAAGTTAAAATACTATGTATTGATTTCTATCTTTTTGTTTATCTATTATTATGAAAAAATTCTGTACTCATGCGAATATTATAAGGAATTAATTTTTGATTCTCAGAATTTTATAGTATGGGATTACGCGAAAAGCATAGGAGTTGTACCGTTTAGAGATATTTTTTTCCCATATGGGATTTTTTATTACTATAAGGATCAAATTCAAATTCTTACAATTGTATACTTCTTTCTAATTGTACTGTTTTTTTGTGTTATGTACAGTGTAATTCAGTACTTCTGGAAAAGTAATTTTATAAGTTTAGTTTTTTTTATTCTTTTTTTCCTCTTCATAGAACACATAACAGGAGTTGAAACATTTGCAAGATATGGGTTAGCAGTATCTGGGGTATTACTCTTTGCCCTCTATATACTTAAGAAAAAAAATATTCAAGGAAGAGTGCTTTTTTTCAGTGGTATTTGTATCTCTTTTTGTTTTAGTTTTATTCCAGATCAAGGACTGTATCTTTTGTTTGCGATTCCAATAATTACGATAACACATACTATTTTTTTGAAAGATAAGATAAAAAATAAATTTTTATTCTTTTCATGTATATCATTTTTTTACTTTCTAGGTTTTGCGTTGGGGTTGTTACCCTTGGCTGTATATCTATTAATTACTGAGATGCCAGACTTCTATATGAGCCATCTTTATTTACTTTTTAATATTGCGGATTACGCAAAAGCGCCTTATATCCCTACATTAAAATCAATGAATGAAATATTTATACTTGCTGTATTAATAAGCGCATTCACATATTTGGTCCACTTGTTTTTAATAGCAAAAAAACCTGCAAGGGGATTACCTGTTTTTGCGATTACTCTTGTGTTTGTTATGTTTGAGCAAAAAAGTGTCATGCGTTCCATAAGCTCATCTCTCACATTTATAGCTTTTTTGCTACTTATTTTACTCTCATCAGTATTAGTAAATGGCAAAGCTCTTAAGAGTAGAATGGAAATTATGAAGGTGATAGTAATATTTTTTCTGTTTTATGCTTTCGTGTTTTATTTTGGACTAACACCAGTTTATAGGTTAAAAAATAATGAAGGTAAATGTGCTTATGCTCAGAATTTTTCGTTTTTAAAAGATCAAAAAAATTACATGAGTGTAGTTTCTGAGTTAAAAAAAGATACAAATACTATTCCCAAAATTTATAGTTTTCCGAATGATCCCATTTTTTATATTTTGTTTAGTCAAAAACCTCCATACTTTTTGAATATATACGATGCTTCTTCCACTCATTCTCAGGAAAAACAAATAAATTATATAAAAAATATGGATATAAACTATATTATTTATAACAGTTTAACGTACGCAACGCAGGATGGGGTACCTGACGTTGTAAGAGGAAGCTATCTTTTACGTTATATTTTAACTAACTTCACATATTACAAAACAGTAGATAATTTTCTAATCTTTAAAAAAAGCAAATTAATTTCTGATTTTGCTGAAAATACAGAAGTATATAAGTATTTTTCTTCAATAAACTTAGGATTTATACCATACTCTGAGGGGAGATATAAAAAAGATAATCTTCCTATCTTAAGCTTTACGACCATTGGAAATTTTAATGCAAAATTACTTAAAAAGCCATTTGATACGAAGAATATGGTAATTTTAGTTTCTGCGAAAAGCAAAAGCGGGAAGACAGCTAAAATATCATTGTGGTCACGTAATCTAGCATCTAAAATATCATTTAAGGAGTGTGTCCACCCTGATGTATGCATCATTAATCTTGAGCGTATACCTTTATTCTTGAATGAAAAAAAGCTCACCCGTGTTACAATAGAAGGCGGTTATGAAGTGCTTATTACTGCAGCAAAAGTAAGAGATGAAAATAATTTTTGGTAGGTAAAAAATGGGATATTTAAAAGTTTCAATAAAAGGTGTTAGTTGGGTTGCCTTATTGAGGGCTGTTACAAGAATTTTGTCTTTTGGCAAAATCGCTATTATTGCACGGCTTTTATCACCTTTGCAGTTTGGATTATTTGGCATTGCTTCAATCGTTCTTGCATTTATAGAAATCGTAACTGAGACAGGAATCAATGTTTTCTTAATTCAAGAAAATGAAAAAGAGGTAGGGGAGTATATAAATACTGCATGGATGATATCAATTATAAGAGGATTTGTTGTGTTTTTAATAATTATTATCAGTTCACCATTTATTGTTTCTTTCTTTAACGCGCAAGGTTCATTAGGATTAATTTTACTAATAAGCTTAGTCCCTTTGGTTAGGGGATTTATTAATCCGTCAGTGGCACTTCTTCAAAAAGAGCTACAATTTAAAAAAGAATTCTATATTAAGTCATGTATTTTTGCCTTGGACGCAGTGGTCTCTGTCACTTTAGTATATTTGTTAAAATCGCCCACTGGAATTATATACGGGTTATTGGTCGGCGGAATAGCGGAAGTTATCTTATCATTTATTATTGTGTATCCAAGACCATCATTTGATTTTAAGCTTTCACACACACAAAAAATTTTACATAGAGGAAAGTGGGTAACAATGTCAGGAGTATTTAACTATTTATATCATAATATTGATGATGTTCTGGTAGGTAAAATAATAGGTATAAGCTCACTCGGACTTTATAGCATGGTCTACAAAATATCTACATTACCCATTTCTGAGGTGGCTGACGTTATTTCACGTGTGTCTTTTCCAGTTTATATGAAAATTGCAGGAGATAGAGGCAGATTAAAAATTGCCTTTTTAAAAACTGGTATATTAGTGGGTACTCTTTCAATCCCACTAGGTATGCTTTGTATATTATTCCCGAAAGAAATAATTCTTATAGTATTGGGTGAGAAGTGGATAAGCGCTTGGCCAACTTTACAAGTTTTAGGTTTTTTTGGGGTTATTCGTTCAATTTCTGGTACGACTTCAGCATTATTTTTATCTGTGCATAAGCAAGAATATGTCGCACTTGTCACATTCGTTAGTTTTTTTGGCTTGATCACTACAATAATCCCCCTTATAAACGCATACGGTATATTGGGAGCTGCTATTGCGTCTGTAATCGGATCTATTGTAGCTTTACCCGTAATGGCTTATTTCACAATTAAAATACTGTATGAGAAGAGTTGATCCCAAGGTATACACAGAAGAATATTATTTAACGGATTGTACCGGGTACGATGCGTATAAAAAGACATATGGTGAGGAGTTGGAGATAAGATTCCTTGAAATAAAGGACTATTTGAAGGTTGGCAGGCAGGATAGAGTTCTTGATGTGGGATGCGGTAGAGGAGAGCTTGTATATTATACGGCGCGTCAAGGAGCTGATTCTTACGGTATTGATTATTCAAAAAGCGCAGTAAAGCTCGCATTAAGACTCAGAAATAAGAAGCCTCAAAGTGTGCGTTTGAAAATGAATTTTCAGGAAATGGATGCAAAGAATTTATCGTATCCTGATTCATTTTTTTCAGTTGTGGTATTAACAGACGTAGTAGAACATCTGTATGATGAGGAGCTAGATCAGGTATTCTCTGAGATAAAGCGAGTGCTTAAATCAAACGGTAAATTAATAATACATACGGCTCCCAATAAATGGTTTAATGACTATGGATACAAGTATTATGCTTATCCGCTGAGCACAGTAATCATTTCAATTTGGAACTTTCTCGCGCGTGGAAAATACCCCAATATACTAAATCCTAGTAAGCTCCGGACAGATTCACATTCTATAATGCACATAAATGAGCCAACTTATTTTTCATTAAAAAGACTTTATAAAAAATATAAATTTGATGGGAAGCTATATAGCTCAAATATAACCGTAATAAAACCAATTATCAGTAAAAAGGATACTTTGATAAATATCTTCGTTTTTTTACATCCTGCTTCAAAATATTTTCCATTAAATATTTTGTTTGGAAGCGATTTTATAAGTGTGCTTAAAAATATTAAATGAAAATTGCTGTTTATCATAATCTTCCTCCGGGTGGTGCAAAACGAGTTCTATTTGAACAAATAAAATATTTATCTTCTCATCATCAAGTTTTTCTTTTTGAACTAGAATCAACAGATGAGGAATATTTAGATGTCAGAGGGTTCTGTAAGGAAGTCAGAAGATATAATATAAAAAAAAGAGGTTACAAAAAATTTAAAAAAATATATCAAGATTTTTGGATTATTACAGAGCTACGAGTAGTCCATAAACAAATTGCAAAGGATATTGATTGCTCATCTTTTGATGTGGTATTAGTGCATCCTGATATGTATACGCAAGCGCCGTTTATACTGAGATATTTGAAAACACCAAGTGTTTATTATTGTCATGAATGGTTACGGATTGCTTATGAAAAAGAGTTTAGGATTACAGAGACCCTATCACCTATAAAAATGCTATATGAGTCATTCTCAAGATTTATTAAAAAACAAATTGATATCAAAAATACAAGGAGATCTAGGGCGATTGTTGTTAACTCTGAATTTACGAAAAAAAATGTTCGAAAAGCATATGCTTTAAATGCTGACGTGGTGTATCCTGGAGTTAATATTGAAACCTTTAATAAAGGTACGGGTAAAAAGAAAAAACAAATTTTATTTATAGGAGCAAAAAAAGATATTAATGGATATTTAGTTGTAAAGAAAACAATGCAGTATTTGCCAAAATATTATTCACTTAAGGTTTTAGATATATCTAAGATAAAATCTGTAGATGATATAAGGCTTTCATCTTTTTATTCTGAAAGCTTTGTTTTTATATCTATGTCAGTACATGAACCTTTTGGTTTAGCCTCGCTTGAGTCAATGGCATGTGGTACTCCTGTTATTGCAGCAAATGAAGGTGGGTATAAAGAAACTATAGAGGATGGTATTACTGGATATTTAGTGGGTAAAAATCCAAGAGAAATAGCCGAAAAAATTATGATTCTTGAAAAAGAAGATATTTATAAAAAACTTTCCGAAAATGGAGTGCTACAGATGCAAAAAAAGTGGGGATGGAAAAATCATGCAAGAACACTTGAGAAGATACTTTCTGAGAATGTAAAAAAATAATGGCTAAAGTTAGAATTTCTATAATAATCGTAAACTATAAAGTTAAGTCTAGGGTTCTAGAATGTATAAAATCTATTCAAAAAAATTTTAATAAAATACCCTACGAAATTATAGTAGTAGAAAATGATCCGGAAAGTAATTTTCTGTCTGACTTTTCTAAATATGAAAAAGTAAAATACTGTAAGGCTCGCGTAAATTTGGGTTTTGGTGAAGGAAATAATTTAGGAGCAAAACACGCAACAGGAGAATATTTGTTTTTTCTCAATCCAGACACAAAAATACAAGAAGGAAGCATTTACCAACTGCTTAAGACATTTAGCAAACAATCAACTGGAATAGTTGCACCTCTTTTGGTAAACATGAAAGGACTACCTTATGAGAAACAAGGCACTCGTAAGTTAACTCTTGTAAACGCAATCTTTTCGCTTTCATTTGTGTATAAATTCTTCCCCAATAATATAATTGCAAAAAATTTTTGGCTCTCCTCGTGGGATAAGAAAGACAGATATGAGGTTGATGTGGTACCTGGCACAGCCTTTATAATAAAGAGGAATTTATTTGAATCCATTCATGGTTTTGATAAGAATTTTTTTCTATTTTTTGAAGAGAACGATCTTTGTAATAGAGTTCGTAGCAAAGGATTTAGAGTCTTTATGGACCCTTCACTTGTAGTAATGCACGAATGGGGAAAAAGTACCGAACAGAGGAAGGATACCCAAAAAATATTTGAAACGAGTAGAAGATACTATTTTAAAAAATATTATGGAGTAATAGGGCTACTGGTAGAGCGATTACTTTTGAATAAAATAGGTTTTTTAACTAGGCGATCGTTTTTTGTACTTGGAAGTAGTATATTTTTATTTTTAATTGCACTCTTTTTAAGAGTATACAAATTGAGCGACCTAATGCAATTTATTCCAGATCAAGGATGGTTTTATATATCAGCAAAAGATATGGTAATAACAGGTAGTGTCCCCCTTGTTGGTCCCCCTACATCTCACCCTTGGATACACCATGGTCCATTGTGGACGTATGCGTTGGCATTAATTTTGTATATTTTTGAGTTTGAGCCAACACGACCCGGATACGTTGTCGCCGTTTTTGGTGCAGTCACTGTTCTGTTGTTGTATTTTATTGCGTCCAAGATGTTTACGAAAAAAATAGGTTTTTTAGCTGCCTGTATTTTTGCAACTTCTCCTTTAATTGTAATGAATTCACGGATTCCATACCACACAAGTCCAATTCCATTTTTCGTTATTCTACTTTTTTATTTAGTATATCTTCTTGTCAGAGGAAAGTCATTTGTACTTCCATTCATCGCCTTTATTTTATCAGTACTTTACAATCTTGAGATAACTACATTTGTATTCCAGATAGTAGTTTTAGGAGTAATTATTTTTGGGGTAATTAAAAAAAAGGAATGGATAGCTAATGTAACATTAAAAAACGTACTCATGTGTTGTGTTATGTATATTATCCCTATGATTCCGTTTATTGTTTATGATATAGGACATGGGTACAAGCAAACCGTAGGGTTTATCATTTGGGTTATGTATAGAGTCATAAAATTTCCTCTAAGTATTTTTAATTCTCAATTTTCATCTCGCACTCCAGTTTCTTCAACGTTGCCCGAGTTTTTAATGTACTACCAACAATTAATTTTTGTATGGAATGGTTTTGTTTCTTTATTATTTTTTGCGCTGTCCCTGCTAGCCCTGGGTTATTTTATGATTAAGAAAAATAATACGTCAGTTGTTCTTCTTGCCTTGTTTCTTGGCACAGCATGTGTGGGACTATTTATTCATCGAGTTCCTATTGAAGCAGATACATTGCTTGTTTCACCTTTTCTTGTCTTAGCATTTGTTCTTTTCGCAACGCTTATTGCCGAAAAGCTTAAGCATCATGTAATTTCTATCGTTTTAATTCTTGTAGTTTGTGTGTTAAATATATTATTTTTATTATCAACAAATTTTTACACTAAAGGAAAGTATGGTTACAGAATTACTTATAAGCAGAGAATGGAAGCGGTTGAAAACATCATAAAATTATCAGAAGGTCGAAAATATGCTATAGTAGGAAAAGGAGAACTAAGCGACTTTCCTGTATTTTTAGACCCATATAGATACCTTTTATGGCACAGAGGTGAAGTACTGTCAAAAGGCAAAGGAATAAGAGTAATTCAAGTATGGGAACAAGAACGAAAAATAAACATATCAATTATAAAACAAAATGATAACAGCAATTATTCTTTGTAGAAATGAGGAAAAAAATTTACCTGAATGTATTGATTCAGTTTCATTTTGCAATGAAATAATAGTAGTGGATGATAGTTCACATGATAACTCGCTAAAGATAGCAAAGGACAAAAAAGTAAAAATAGTATCAAGACTGCTCGAAAACGATTTTTCTAACCAAAGAAATTACGCATTAGATCTAGCACGAAACGAATGGGTTTTATTTGTTGATGCCGACGAACGAGTAAGTCTTGAATTACAAAAAGAGATAATAAAAACATTACAGGTAACCACGAAAGGTGGGTTCTATATAAAACGGTTAGATAGTATGTTTGGAAAAATACTGAGGTATGGTGAATTGAGAAATAAAAAATTTCTCCGTTTGGCAAAAAAAGATAGTGGGAAATGGGTAGGAAAAGTACATGAAGAATGGATGGTTTTGGCAGATCTGGGAACTCTGAAGGCGCCATTATTCCATTATCCTCATCAGACTTTTACAGAATTTATTTCTGAGATTAATATGTATACTTCTATTCGGGCAAATGAGCTATTTAAAACAGGTAAAACTACAAACTGGATACTTATTATTATTTACACTCAAGGGAAATTTTTTTACACCTACTTTTTTAAGCTTGGCTTTATGGATGGAGTGCCGGGTTTACTTGTTTCTCTTATGATGTCTTTTCATACATTTTTAGTAAGAGGAAAGCTTTATTTATTGCATAAAAAATAATGATGAAAAGTTTTCCTTTCTATCTACTTATCGCATTTATTCCTTTAGGCGTGATTACAAGATTTTATATTTTTCCACAGCTTGCAGTGTCTATTTTAGATATTATAGTTTTATGCATATTACTCTTAAACTTCCGTAGCATATATTTGTTTCTAAGAAAAAAAAATATTTATACAATATTATTTTTTTTAATTTTTCTTTTAGGGTGTTTAGGCACTATTATTCATGTTTCCTCTATTTTTGAATTCTTTGTAAGCATGTCATATTCTTTACGTTTTTTCTCATATATTCTTTTATTAATTCCTATTCTCTCACTGCCTCACAAAAGTATTATTTTTATGAAAAAAGAGCTATTATTTTCAGGTTTTATTTTTATTTTTTTAGGCTACGTTCAATATTTCTACTACCCCTCATTGCGCAATCTTTACTATTTAGGTTGGGACGAGCATTTGTATCGTTTGTTCTCAACTTTGTTAGATCCGAACTTCGCTGGAGTCTACGCGCTTTTAATTTTTTATTTGTTTTTGTCATTTGATATTTTCTACAAAAAAAACTTCTTAATTGGCAAATTTTTAGTTTTTATTACCGGATCTATCTATATACTAGCTGCGTTTTTTTTGACATATTCAAGAAGCTCTTATGTTGCATTTATAATATCAAGCTTGTTGTTTGTCTTTTTAATTGGAAAAAAAAGGATGTTATTAGTACTTTTTTTGGTGTTCACCATAGGCATACTTTTGCTTCCTAAAAGTTTCGGAGGAGAAGGAGTAAATTTGACTAGAACAGCCTCAATATTTGCGAGAGTAAATGCAGTGAGTAACGGACTATACATATTTATGACAAGTCCTGTAATAGGTGTAGGCTTCAATACCTTAAGATTTACTAATGTTAAATTGGGACTAATTTCACCAATTGAATCAATTACTTCACACGCTGCCAATGGAATACCGAATAGCTATATTTTTATACTTGCTACAACGGGAATTGTAGGTATCTTGCTTTATTTTGTATTAGGCATTTATTTTTTACGTGATGTGATTTATAGGATGAAGCAAGAAAAAGGAAACGCATATATGGGTGGTGCAATTTTGGCATCTATCTGCGCAATTCTAGTTCAAAGTTTTTTTGAAAATTCATTTTTTTATACTCCATTTGTGCTTTGGATGATATTAATTTCCGGAATATTTTTTAATAAGAGTTCTGATTCAAAGAAATAAAAATTTTATGGTTTATATATTACTTTAATTTTCTTTTCTGTTTCTTGACCTGATTTTGCCTGAGTTTTAATAGTTAATTCATTATCTCCTTCGGCTAAATTAAGGTAATAGGAGAAGTTACCGTTTTCGTCAACAATTGCGCGGAACCCATTTACAGTAACATTTGAATCTGGGTCTGTTATTCCTTGAACAGTTATTGTTTGGTCTCCTCTTCCAAATTGTTGTCCTTCAGATGGGGTCGTAACATCTAACTTTGCAGCGCCCTTGCTTTGAGATACATAATAACTTCTTGTAAACGAACTATATTCATCCCCTCTTTTTACTCGAGCACGAATAATATTTTGACCCTCAGTTAATTTCACTTTCTCAAATGAAAATTTTTGATCATCAGATAAAATTGCCGTGTCAAAGAGCTCATCATTCACATAAAGCTCTACTTGTGCGTCAGAGTATGTTGAAGATCCTGAAATATTAATGCTTGCGCCTCCTGTAGCGGTTGGAAGAGAGTCAATAAATGGAGTTTCGAGTGTGTTATCTTCATTTACGGCTACTTCAGTATTATTTTTTCTAAATACTGAAGTGAGAGATGAAGCAGAGTCGAGCAAGAGTGGACCAAACTGAAAAGCAACAAAAAGGAGTAAAATAATTGCAATAATAAAGAAAAAAATTTGTTTTTTAGTTTTTTCCTGGGTTTTTCTTGAAAAGCGAGATTGTTTTGCTTGCATATCTTATTAACTAGGTCTGTGTGGTCTTCTTATTTTTTGTGCAACTTTTAACTCCAGTATAGATTTCCTTAGTTCCTTATCTTCAGTTATAAAGTCCTGAGTTTCTTGTTTATTTTTCTTTGCCTCCTCAGCCCTTTTCTTTGCCTCCTCAGCCTTTGCTAATTGAATAGAGTCAGCCTGAATTGCATAGTCTGAAACAATGCTTACCTTACCATCAGAAACATCCACAATTCCACCTAAGACAGCCATGAGAGTTTCCTTGCCGTCTTTTATAATAATTGCTTCGCCATCTCCTAGTTTTGCATAAAGCGGTACATGATTTGGTAAAATAGTAATTTCTCCTGTGGGAGTAGGTAATCTTACCTCATCTACACTATCCTGGTAGATTGTTCCATCCGGGGTTACTATTTCAAAATGAAATTTTGAGTTTGCCATGAGGAATATATACTATTTCTTTGCGTTTTTTACTGCTTCATCTATTGTGCCTGTCATGTAAAATGCTTGTTCTGAAATATTATCATGTTTTCCATCAATTATTTCAGCGAAGCCTTTCACTGTGTCTGCGACTTTAACATATCTTCCTGGTGCGCCTGTAAATATTTCAGCAACAAACATGGGTTGGGTTAAGAATCGTTGAATCTTACGAGCCCTTGCAACAGTTAATTTATCTTCATCTGATAGTTCGTCTATTCCCAGAATTGCTATAATATCCTGCAGATCTTTGTATCGCTGCAAAATTCTTTTAATTTCTGAAGCCACTCTATAATGTTCTGCTCCAACAACATTTGGATCAAGAAGTCTTGAGGAGGAAGTAAGTGGATCAACAGCTGGATATAATCCTTGTTCCGCAATAGATCGTTCTAGTGTTACTGTTGCGTCAAGATGACTAAATATGGTTGCAGGAGCAGGGTCAGTATAGTCATCAGCGGGTACATATACAGCTTGCACTGATGTTATAGAGCCGTTTTTTGTTGAGGTAATGCGTTCTTGCAGGGAAGCTATGTCTTGAGAAAGGGTAGGCTGATATCCAACGGCGCTCGACATTCTTCCAAGAAGGGCTGATACCTCAGCACCCGCCTGTGCAAATCGAAATACATTATCAATAAAAAGAAGTACATCTTCGTTTTTCTGATCCCTAAAGTATTCTGCCATGGAAAGTGCAGTAAGTCCAACGCGAAGTCTATTGCCAGGAGGTTCATTCATTTGTCCAAAAACTAACACTGTTTTATCCAATGTTCCACTTTCCTTCATCTCGCGGTATAAATCTGTGCCTTCACGGGTACGCTCTCCTACTCCTGCAAAAACGGAGTGACCTTTGTGAACAATTGCTATGTTACGTATAAGTTCCTGTATGATAACTGTTTTTCCAACTCCTGCGCCTCCGAAAATTCCTACTTTCCCACCCTTTGTAAATGGAGCAATAAGATCAATTACCTTAATTCCAGTTTCGAGTATTTCAGGAGTTGTTGCCTGTTCTGATAGTGGTGGTGCGCTCTTGTGAATTGAGTCACGTTTAACTGATGCGGGAATCTTACCGCCACCATCAATAGTTTCTCCTAATACATTAAAAATGCGTCCTAGGGTTTCAGGACCAATAGGTACTTCAATTGGGTGGTGAGTTCGTCTTACAGAGGCGCCACGCTTTAAACCCTCAGTTGAGCCCATTGCAATAGTTCTTGCTTCACCGTTTTCTAGCTCAAATTCTGTTTCTAAGATAAGAATTTTCCCATTTAACTCAATTTCCAATGCTTCATAGATTCCAGGAACATTATGTAAGTCAAATTTAACATCTATAACAGCTCCTTGAATTCTTATAACAGCTCCGTCTTTTGTATTTTTCATATTTAATTTAATTGGTTATTTGATAGGTCAAGTATTTCATTTGTAATACGTTCTTGCCGAGACTTATTATACGCGAGAGTAAGATATGTTGCAATCTCATTTGCATTTGATTTTGCATTTTGCATTGCTATCATTCTTGCAACTTGCTCAGAGGTGTATGCTTCAAGAAGAGCGCTGTAAAGTGATGCTTCTAAATATTGTGGAAGAATGCTTTCAAGTAGCTTTGCAGATCCAGGCTCGTATAGATGGTATTGATCATTGCTATCATCTTCAGAAAGAGCGGTATCAATTGGCAGTATTTTTGTTATCTTTGGGGTTTGAAGAAAAAAAGATTTAAATTCAGTAAACAGAATTTCAACCGATCCTACTTTCCCTGTATTATACTGTTCATTTATAATTTTTAATATTTCATATACATTTTCAAATTTAGGAATTGTAGTTCCCATGGGAAAAGCTGCTAAAAAATTAAAAGAAAGTCTCGCAGCAAATCTTTCAACTTTATTCCCTACTGTAATAAGTGTAGTTTCTTTATTTTCTTGCAAACTTAATGCTTTAAATAAATTTGTATTAAGCGATCCGCAAAGTCCTCTATCAGGGGAGATTACCAGTAAGAGTTTATTGTTTGAGCTGTTCCCGTCAATATATGGATGTTTAAACTTTTTTTTATCCACTTTTTTTACAAGTTTATAAGTTAAATTTTCTACCTTTTTAGAATACGGTTTATTGTTTTCCACGGTTGTTTGTGCTCTTTTAATTTTTGAAGCACTCATCATTTCCATTGCTTTCGCAATTTGGGAAACATTCTTTGCAGTTTTTATTCTTCGTTTTAAAAGTTGTAAATTTTCAGCCATATGTGTAAATTTTAGAAAATTATATAGATTTTTTAAACTAGTGTTTTTTTAAACTCTATAATTGCTTTTTTTAATTCTTCCTGAAGTTTTTCGTCAAGCTTTTGTCCTTTTTGAAGTGCGTCAACAGATTTTTTTGCCCTCGTTTTTACAAATGATGAAACTTTTTCCTCAAACATGCGAATTTTTTCAACAGGAAAATCATCTAACACACCGCTTGTAGCCGCGTATATGCTAATTATTTCTGATACTTCATCAAGCGGTTCATACTGGGGTTGGTTTAACATGGCACTTACTCTTTTACCTCGTTCTATCTGCTTTTGTGTAGCCTCATCCAGGTCTGAGCCAAATTGCGCAAACGCAGCCAAAGATCTAAATTGGGCCAATTCAAGACGAAGTGGTCCTGCGATCTGTTTCATCCCTTTTGTTTGAGCAGCACCGCCAACGCGCGAGACAGAAAGTCCTACATCCACAGCGGGTCGAGTTCCAGAGTTAAATAAATCTGTTTTAAGGTAAATCTGTCCATCTGTTATCGAGATAACATTAGTTGGAATATATGCAGAAATGTCATCTGCTTGAGTTTCAATTATCGGAAGCGATGTAATTGAACCTCCTCCATTTTCCTTCGACATTCTAACGGAACGTTCAAGTAGTCGTGAATGAAGGTAGAAGATATCCCCAGGGTACGCTTCACGTCCTGCAGGACGACGAAGAATTAGTGAAATTTGACGGTAAGCATTAGCATGCTTTGAAAGGTCATCGTAAACGAGGAGTACGTCTTGTCCTTGTTCCATAAAATATTCACCGATTGCAGTTGCGGTAAAAGGCGCTAGAAATTGAAGTGAAGCAGGATCAGAAGCGGAGGCAGTAACTACTATTGTGTAATCCATTGCACCATCTTTTTCAAGAATTGCAATAGTTTTGGCAACATTACCTCTTTTTTGTCCTACCGCACAATATACGCAAATAACTTGTCTTAGTCCAAGATCTTTTTTCTTTTGATTGAGGATAGTGTCTATCGCAATTGCTGTTTTACCAGTATTTCTATCCCCGATTATTAACTGTCTTTGACCGCGTCCTATGGGAGTCATTGCGTCTATAGATTTGATCCCTGTTTTAAGCGGTGTGTCAACTGGTTCACGCTCAACTATCCCTGCCGCAATTCTTTCAAGAAAGTATTCTTTTCCGCGTCCTATTTTTAATGTCTTGCCATCCAGTGCATTTCCCAGGGGGTCGATTACGCGCCCTACTAGCTCATCAGAAACAGTTATGCTAAGAATTTTTCCAGTTGTTTTTACATTTTGCCCCTCTTGGACTTTGTTATCTGCAGTGAAAAGAATAATAGAGACTTCATCCTCATCAAGGTTTAGAACCAGACCACGTGTTTTGTCTTCAAATTCAACTTCTTCACCAAATCCCGCCTTCGTAAGCCCTGTTGCTCTGACTATTCCGTCACCCACAAAAGTAACAGTTCCTATGTTTTCAACCCCTGCGCCTACTTGGAGACCAGAGAGCTTTTTCTCTATTTCAGAAATAAAATCTTCTGTTGTAAATGTTTTTTTATCGTTTTTTGTCATGTAACTTGTGTTAAGTAATGCTTTGTAAACCAAACAATTACTTTTTTATAGTTCTTCTTCTATCTCTTCTGCAAGTTTTTCAATTTTAGATTTTACAGACAGGTCATATATCATATCATATGCCTGTACTTTTAGTCCTGCACCAATTTTATTATTTATCACAGTTTCAATTTTTTTTCCAGAGAAAAGGGATGTAAGTTCAGATTTATCGTTTTTTGATAATTCATCTGCGCTCGTAATCCTCATAGTCACTTTTTCTTCTTCAAGTAGCATTATTTCCATAAGTTCTCTCAATTCCTTTGGTGCTAGAATTTTGGTAAGGCGTTCTGATTGAGTTTTTGATATGCCCCCGTTCTGTGCAATAGTTCTTGCTAAGTTTTTAAGTAAGTATGTATTTTTCATTCTGTTTCTTTGAGAACTTTTATACTTCTTGTAAGTATCTTATCTCGCTCATCTTTCGTAAACATCTTTTCCATTACTTTTTCAAGAAGCGCTAGAGAATTATCTAAAGATGCTTTTTTGGCTCTTTTTTCCATGTCCTCCATTTGTAGATCGGCTTGTTTTTTAGCCTCCAAAATAATCTTTTCAGATTCGTTTTTAGTCTCTGTTAATATTTTTTCGCGTAACAAATCCGCAGTCTTCTTTGTTTCTTCAAGAATATGCTCAGCCTCACGTCCTGCCTTTGTGATAATTGCCTCTTTTTGTGCTTCAGCACTTTCCCTATCTCTGGCTGCCATCTCAGCATCCTTTAAGCCTTTTTCAATTGTGTGTTTTCGGTCAGACAAGACCTTCAAAATAGGTTTATAAAGAAACTTTTTAAAAATTAAGGCAAGTATTAAAAAGTTTACTATTTGTGCAATAAATAAAACTGGTTCAAATCCGAATTGATTTAATATTTCCATTTAAATATTTCCTCCTTACTAAAAATTAAACATAAAACAGTGTTATACAAATGATTCACTGTCATTGCAAGACGCCCAAGCAAAAATGACTACTTAAGAGCCTTATAATGACAGCGAAATTCAAAAATGAATTTCACCTGTCATCTAATGACCTACAAAGGCTAAAATAAGAGAGTAAATTGCAATAGCCTCTGCAAAAGCCATACCTAAAAGCATTGGCGGTAAGATTCTTGCTGCTGCTTCAGGGTTTCTTCCGATTGATTCCATTGCTTTATATCCAATAAGAGCAATAGCAATTGCTGGGAAAATACCTCCTAATACAACAATAAGACCTCCTGTTATTTCAAATGACATATTTAATGCTCACCTCCTTCACCATGTGGGGTTGCTAAAATTGACATAAATACCATAGTTAACATTGCAAATACTAACGCTTGCACGAGCGCCACAATCATTTCAAGCAAGATAAAAGGGAGTGGAGCTACAAATGCAAAAAGAGAAGATATAGTTGCAAGGACAACTTCTCCTGCATATATATTACCAAAGAGTCTAAAAGAAAGCGAGAATAATTTTGAAGCCTCGGAAACAATTTCAAGTAATCCCACAAATAGATAAATAGGGTTAAATGAAAAATATCTGCTCAGGTAGTCTTTCCATCCAACAACTCTTATCGCAATTACATGTGTCGCTACTATAGATACAGTTGCAAGAGCAAGGGTAGTATTAAAGTCACTTGTTGCTGCTCTCAGAATTGGTATAAATTCTTTTTTCCCCTCATCTGGTATCTCTTGAAAAAAACCAATAGTTCCAAACCCGGGAAGAAGACCTATGATATTTGAGAAAAAGATAAATATGAAGAAGCTAGCAAACCACGGGAAAATTCGCTTTGTGTTAGATCCTGAAATTTGTTCTGTCAAATTATAAAAATAGCCTATCCCTATCTCTGCTATACTTTGGAGTATCCCTGGAACTTTTTTTATATTTTTTGTAAGAATGAAAATTAAGGCAACAAGTATGATATCAGTTACTATTGTTGCAAAAAGAGTATTTGTTAATTCTACTCCTTGAGATCCAAATATTATTTCAGGTTTTAATGAAGCCATTTTTTATTTTGTTATCACTGTGTGTGACAAATGAACAGCAAAAATCTCAATTGATCCTGAGCAAGCCTTGCAAGCTAAAGGAAAATCTTGAGATCGAATACATTATAAAAAATGAGTAAAAGCAAGTCAACTGGTGAAAAATGTGAAGGCACAATTCCGCAGGTTGAACGTTTTTGCTAAACGTTAATTGTTCTTAGTACAATTTTGAGTTAAATATTATCAATTAGCAAGGCGTTTTATGGTATCAACTATGATAACTGGTCGTTCGTCCTTAAACTGCAGCTTACCTTCCACTATTACAATTGCATCACGAATAAGTACTTGCTTTATTTCTTCGTATGTTTTGGGGAAAACAACACACTCAATGCTTGCACCCGCACTGTCTTCAACTGCAATAAATGCCATTTCCTGATTTGATTTTTTTGTTACTATTTTTTTAACTGAAGAGACAAGTCCTCCTATTTTAAGCGGAGTTCCTTCTCTTTCCTCCTCTAACTCCGTCAGCTGATGGGTTATATAACGGGCAATATTTTCTAACTCTTGACTTAGCGGATGATTTGTAAGGAAAAATCCTAATAGTTCTTTTTCAAACATTAATTTTTCTTTTTCTGAAAACTCCTCAACGTCATATAGCCCCAACATCGCAACTTCTTCTGCTGCTGTATCAGTTTCACCAAAAAGATTTCCTTGGTTTCGGGCAACATCTTTTTGTTGCCTTGAAATTTTTTCGACGAGTTCTGGATATGAGGAGAGAAGTGATGATCTTTTTCCAAATTCATCAAGAGCGCCTGCTTTAATCATACTTTCCATGGTTTTTTTATTTACCTTCGATAGGTCAACTCGTGAAAGAAAATTTGAGAGAGAGGTAAAAGTGCCTGATTTTCTTGCTTCATGAATGCACAGTATAGCGGCGCTTCCAACATTTTTTATTGCTGATAGTCCGAACCTAATCTTATTTCCTTGAATAGAGAATTCAGCATCAGAAAAATTAACTGAAGGTGCAAGTATTTCAACGTTTAGCCTTTTGCACTCAGCGACAGCTTGGGCAATCTTTTCGTTTTTTACAGGTCCAGTTGTCCCCCTAGATTCAGCGGTTAGCAATGCAGTCATGAATTCAACCGGAAAATGTGCCTTTAGATACGCTGTTCTAAAAGCGATAGTTGCATAGCACGCAGCATGAGCTTTATTAAATCCATATCCCGCAAAGGGAGCAATAAGTTCGTAGATTTCCTCTGCTTTTTTTTGAGTTAGCCCATTTTTAACAGCACCTGAGAGAAAAATATCTTTTTGCTTTTTCATTTCAGCAGGAATTTTTTTACCCATTGCTTTTCGGAATTTATCGGCATCAAGCCAACTATAACCAGCAAGAGCTATAGTTGTTAGAAGAACGTCATCTTGAAATGTGAGTATTCCGTAGGAATTTTTTAGTATATCAGCGAGTCGTGGATCAGGGTAGTTTATTTTTGTAGGATTATGTTTTCTTGCAATAAATTCAGGAATATTTTGCATAGGTCCAGGTCTATAAAGCGCAACCATAGCCATAAGATCAAATATGCTGCTAGGTTTTAGTTCTTTAATGTACCTTCTCATGCCCGCTGATTCCAGTTGAAATATTCCGGTAGTTTCAGCGGAGGAGAGTAGCTCATATGTTTTTTTATCATCAAGTGGAAGTTGTGATACGTCAATTGTCACATTCTTATTTTGTTTTATAAATTTTAACGATTCCTCGATGATTGTTAGGTTTCGCAGACCTAAAAAATCCATTTTTAAGAGTCCGACACCGTCTTCTCCCACAGTATACATATCATATTGTGTTACAATTTTTTCGCCGTTTGTTTCTCTTTGGAGGGGAGTATAGTCAGTAAGTGGTTTATCTGCAATAACGACACCTGCTGCATGAACTGAAGCATGGCGAGCTACCCCTTCCAGTTTTGTTGCAACATCTAATAATCTCTTTGTTTCCTGCTCTGTAAGGTAAGCTCTTTTAAGATCAGGTGATTGTTCAAGTGCTTTTGATAATGTCATGGCATGTCCTTGCCATCCGGGGGGAATCATCTTGGCAATTCTGTCTGGTGCAGCATACGGCATTCCGAGCGCTCGTCCTGCGTCTCGCACGGCACCTCGTGCCTCCATAGTTCCGAAGGTAATTATTTGGGCGACTTTGTCTTCTCCGTATTTTTGAGTTACATAAGAAATAACCTCATCACGTCTTGTGTCTGCGAAGTCTAGATCTATGTCTGGGGCAGATGGTCTATCAGGATTTAGAAACCGCTCAAAAGGGAGATTAAAGTAGAAAGGATCAATATCTGTTATGCTAAGTGCATAAGACACTACTGATCCTGCAGCTGATCCACGTCCAGGACCAACACTAATTCCATGACTTTTTGCCCAACCTACAAAATCCGCCACTGTAAGAAAGTAAGTTTCGTACCCTTTTTTTAAAATAACTGCCAATTCATAATCCACCCGTTCCCGTACTTTCTGCTCTATCTTCCCATATCTATCCATAAGACCCGCGTCTACAAGTTCTTTTAAATGCTCGCCTGTTGTTTTTCCCGATGGCACATCAAATTTAGGCAAAATCCATTTTCCAAGTGGAATTTCAACGTTGCACTGTTCGGCAATTTTTACTGTGTTTGAAATTGCCTCTGGATACTGAGCAAATAATCCTTCCATTTCTTCAGGTGATTTAATGTAGAAGTCAGGAGAATCTATCATAGATAATTTCCGGTTAGAATCAAGAATTGTTGTTTGTGTTTGAATAGCAAGTAAAATTTCTTGTGCTTCGGCATCGTTTTTATGCGTATAGTGATTATCATTTGTAGCAACGATCGGAACACCCATTTTTTTTGAAAGAGCAATAAGCGCTTTATTTAGTGGCTCTTGGGGTGGGACATTGAGGTGTTTTTGCAATTCCAAATACACATTATCGTCTCCATATATCATGAGAAGTCGTTTAAGTCTTTCTTCAGCTTCATCGGTCTTGCCTTGTAATAGAGGGTCTCCTATGTATCCGTTTACACAGGCGGTAAGACAAATAATCCCTTCGGAATATTTCTCAAGCAGTGGAATATCAACTCTTGGTTTGTAATAATATCCCTCAAGATTCGCAATAGATACTATTTTCATTAAATTTTTGTACCCTGCATTATCCTTTGCAAGAAGTATCAGGTGATTGTATTCATTATCAATACCTGCTTCCTTGTCCAACATTGAACGTTTTGCGATATATATTTCACAGCCAATAATGGGTTTTACCCCTTGCACAAGAGCTTCTTTAAAAAATTTTATTGTTCCATACATGTTTCCGTGATCTGTTACTGCAATTGCATCCATTCCCAGTTTTTTAGTCTGTGCGAGCATATCAGGATACTTTGACAGTCCGTCAAGAAGTGAATATTCAGAATGATTATGAAGATGCACGAATTTTCCCATAATTTTACGCAGCTATGTCTTGTTCACTGCCAGAATCATATCTTTCAAACGTGAGAATATTATTTTCATCAGCTGATGTTTGTATAAAATTGTTTTTGCCATTTTCCTTAAGTCTCTTTGATTCATACATCGCTTTGTCAGCTTTTTTAATTGACTCAAGAGGGTAATTAAGGTCAACTTGTGTACATCCAGCAGATATTGCGATTTGATGCTCTAAAAATAATTGATTTTGTCTGTCCCACCACTTTTTAACGCCTTTTATTCCTGAGTTTCTTAGTATGACTATAAATTCGTCACCACCTGTTCTTCCCGCGATATCTCCTGCTCGTAAGTTTTGGCTGATAAGCCTTCCTGTAGTGGAAATATATGTATCTCCTGCCTTGTGTCCTAAGGTGTCATTTATCTTTTTAAGACCGTCGGCATCCAAAACTACGGCATTTAGATCTTCAGAGTCACGGGTTGCAACCTTCACTAGCTCTAAAAAACGTTTATCAAAACTTTTTCTATTGTGCAATCCAGTGAGTGGATCAATTCCACCCTCAAGCTCTTTTCTGGTTAGTTCCTTTGCGTTGTCAGAAATTAATCCCCTGTTTTCAGTAGATTTAAGTCCTCTTTCTTCAAACAGCTTTTTTACTTTCTCTATGTTAGGGTGGTGGATTTCTCGGATCGTAGCTTTAGGAATAGATGTAATTAGAGGTTTTTCAGTTTTTGATGGTCCGTCTGTCATTTAAGCGCTTCCAGTATATCATTCTTTACAGCTGTTGCGTCAAGCTTTTTTCCTGCCTTACGGAGAACTTGTCCTAGAAGAAACATAACAGCGTTTTCTTTTCCGTTCCTGTAATCTATTACAGCCTGTGGATTTTCAGTTATTATAGTTGCGATAAGAGATGACAAAATATCTGGGCTTACACTATCCTTTTTCTTTCCCTCTAAAACCATTTTTACCACTTCAGATGGTTCAAACTCTGTGAGATCGAGCTTTTTATTAATAATAACATTCGCAATTTCCTTAGGTAATATTTTCCCTTCCCCGTCCTTAACAGCTTTATCAAAAAAGTCAGCTGTTGTTTTGTCTCGTGTTAAAATTTCAGCGTCTATTGCTGGAAGTTTGTATATTTTTTCAAACCTTGCTTGTTTTTCATCAGGCAATTCTCCAATAGAGTGTAGTAGTTCCGCAATTTTTTCAATAGATGTAGTAAGGGGGGGGATATCAGGCTCTGGAAAATACCTATAATCGTGTGCGTCCTCTTTTATTCGTTGACTTACAGTCTGGTTTTTTGTTTCATTCCATCCTCGTGTTTCTTGAGCTGGAGTTTTCCCTTCATCAAGTATTTTTGTTTGACGGTCAATTTCAAATTTTATTGCTTTATCTACAAACCTGAATGAGTTAATATTTTTAACCTCCACTTTATAGTTAGGTAGATTCTTTTCGTCAGGCATTCTAAGTGAGATATTTGGCTCTAGCCTCATATCCCCTTTTTCCATATCCGCATTTGATACCGCAAGATAGCGCACTATTTTTTGAAGTTTTTGAAGGTAGTCTACCACCTGATGTTCATTATCAAAATCTGGTTCCGTAACGATCTCTACTAACGGGACTCCTGATCTATTAAAATCAATTAGCGAAACGTTTTCGCCTTCTATATTTGCGTGAGTTAACTTCCCTGTGTCCTCTTCCATGTGGACACGTCTAATTCTAATCTTTTTTGTTTCCCTACTGCCTTTTGTGCGTGTAACCTCAAGAAAGCCTTCATATCCAAATGGCAAGTCATACTGGCTTATTTGATATCCCTTTGCAAGATCCGGGTAGAAATAATTTTTTCTGTCAAATTTTGAAAATTGGTTAATGCGGCAATTAAGGGCAAGTGCAATTTTCATGCACCACTCAATAGCTGTTTTATTAGGGTACGGAAGTGCACCTGGCAAACCTAAGCAGATAGGACATGTGTGGGTATTGGGTTTTTCACCAAAATATGCAGCGTCACATCCGCAAAACATCTTAGATTTAGTCTTTAATTCTACATGGACCTCAAGACCGATTATAGGCGTGTATTTGTTATTCATAATTTGTAAATGATTTATCGCTTTTTTATATTTTTGGTTTTTCGTTTGAAAAATCTGTTTTATTTTCAAATTGGTGGGCAAATCTTAGGACAAGTTCCTCTGAAAATTGCTTTCCTATTATTTGAAGTCCTATGGGTAGCCCTGATTTTGTAAAACCAGATCTAATGTTTATTCCAGGAAGTCCTGCTATAGACGACGGTTCTACTAATACATCCGCTAGTTCTCCAAACATGGATTGTCCTTTGCTTGCACCTACGGCAAGGGCAGGGGTAGGGCTAGTAGGTGCTACTATTACATCCACATCCTTAAACGCATTATCAAAATCTTGTACTATAATAGTTCTTACTTGTTGTGCTTTTTTGTAGAAAGCGTCATAGTATCCTGCAGATAATGTGTAGGTTCCTAGCATGATTCTTCGTTTTGCTTCGTCTCCAAAAAAAGACCTGTCGGCTCCATAACGTATTCCGTCAAAACGGGCAAGGTTAGAAGACACTTCAGAGCGTTGGATAATTGTATAAACTGCTATTGAATATTTAGGCGGGAAAAGTTTTATAGTTTTAACCTTTGCTCCCATCTTCTCAAATTGTTTTAGTGATTCTTTTACAGATTGAGATACTTCATTGTCAACTCCATCAAAATAATCGTCTGAAACGCCTATGGTAAGACCAGATATAGATTCGTTTAGTTTGTCTGCTAGTTTAGGAAGTACTTTGGTTGAAGTAGTTGCGTCTAGTGGATCGTGTCCGGCAAGTACATGAAGGATTAATGCGCTGTCTTCTACTGTTTTTGTCATTGGTCCGGGCGAATCCAATGAAGATCCCATTGCTATTACGCCATATCTACTAACTCTGCCGTATGTAGGTTTTAGTCCTACAATCCCGCACCAAGAGGCAGGTTGTCGTATAGATCCTGCAGTTTCAGACCCAATAGAGGCTATTGCCTCATCTGCCGCTATGGCAGCGGCACTTCCACCTGAAGATCCCCCAGGCAAGTGAGCCGTATTCCACGGATTTTTTGTTGTACCGTAGTCCGAGGTTTCAGTAGACGAACCATGCGCCCATGCATCCATATTGGATTTTCCAATTATGACAATTCCTGCGTCTTTTAATTTTCTTACGACAGTTGAATCAAATGGAGGGATATATGAATCAAGTAACCTACTAGATGCAGTAGTTTTAATGCCTTGTGTTGTAAAGTTATCCTTAATAATAAATGGCACTCCTAGTAGCGGAAGGCTTACTCCTGATGAGAGTGCTTCATCCGCTTGTGCTGCTCTTTCAAGTGCTTCCTTTTCTGTTATTGTAACTAGTGCGTTTATTTTAGGTTCTACTTCTTTTATCCTATCTATGCATGCTTGAGTTACCTCAGTTGACGAAAATTTTTTTGCAGCAAGTCCACTTATAGTTTCCTTGAGAGTTAAAGATGATAAATTCATATTAATTTTGTTCTAAAATTGCCTTCACTTTAAAAAACCCGTTATAAGTTGAATCTGTATTTTGTAAAGCCTGATTTTGGGTAAGTGAAGGGGTTATAATATCTTCACGTAATACGTTTACAAGTCCTGTAACCTGTGAGGTAGGTTCTACATTTTCTGTTTTAATTTCTTCCAGACTTTGAATATAAGAAACGGTTTCTTCTAATTGGGACGCAAATTTTTTTTCATCTTCTGGAGAAAGAGGAAGGTTTGCAAGCTCTGCAACCCTTTTTACATCAATTTTCATAAGCTCAATTATAGGTGTTTAAATTTCTATTCGCAATAAGCTTGATAGAGGGTTATAATAGCGGCATGGTAATAGAAAGAACATTAGGAACACTTAGATGGGCAGAAGCGCAAGCAGAAAGAAGAACTTTGGAGCGTAAGATCCTTCACACATCTGGATTTGTACAGCTAGCAGAGTATATAGAGAGCGTGAGTCCACTTTCTAAAGTTAATATTTTTGACGGTTTAGTTGAAGCAAGAACTAAAAAGGAAGGACAGAAAACAAATATTATAAAAAATTCTGAGCCCCCGTATATCAAGATAAGTGGTCCTTTAGAAATAAATAAAGAGATCTCTACTGAAATTCTTGTTCAGGGAGATATGAGTATAGCCGTAATTTGCATGAAAAATACTCCAGAGGTAGTGATACATACAACTAGAAGGGGGCAAGGGTTGAGTGGGCTAAATCCTGTTCAGGCTGATTTTAATGAGGTATTACCTTATTCAAACGATATCTATGAGCATGTCGTTGATGTTATGAAAAATGTTAGTCTCTTTGGTAGTACTGACCCAGAGATCTATAATTTGCTGTATGACAAGGCTATAGAGCTATCTAAAGCGAGATAGTATTGTATTTTTTGCCTTGTGCTCTAAGAAGTCATTCAGCTCTTTTAAATCTATTTTTTCATCGTATTTTCGCTCAAGTGCTTTTTGGATGAACCAGTCAGTAAGGGTCGGGTTTTTAGGCAAAATAGGTCCATGAAGGTATGTGCCTATGGAGTTTTTAAAAATAATCCCTTCTGTTTTATCTGTTCCATTATTTCCAAATCCTTTGATAACAGTTCCAAATGCAGTCTGTGGGTCATCTAGGTATGTTCTTCCACCATGATTTTCAAACCCAACATATTTTTCTTTATTTTTCTCAATAATAATATTGCTAATCAGTCTTTTGTGTTTTTCTCCGGGATTTTCAGTGTAAGAAGGAAAGATCTCAAGTCCAGGCAACTTCTTACCCTCTGCTGTTTTATAATACCGTCCTAGGAACTGATATGCGCCGCAAATAAATAATCCAGGAACACTGTCACCAATTAATTTCCTAAGTGTGTTTCCCTTTCTCTCAAATAGATCCTTATTTACTATCTCTTGTTGTGTATCTTGTGCCCCACCCATAAAAAGAAGATCTACTTTTTTTAATGAATCAACGTTTGTTCCAATAGATATCTTTTCAAGGCTTATCTTTATATCACGCCATTCACATCTCCTGGTAAGTACAATTATATTTCCCCGATCTCCATAAGTACTCATAAGTTCTGGGTAGAGCCATCCAATAGTTAATGCATGTTTCTTCATAATATTGCCCGTCCTTTTAAATGTTTTCTGGTATCTAGCATGGCTGAGTAGGTGGCTAAGATATACAAAGTTTTGTCTTTGGGGATTTGATCTACCGCAAGATTTATTGCTTTGTTAAGATCTTCCTCAATTTTAAATTGTGAATTTGAAATTTGAATCCCTGAGGAGTATTTTATTCTTAATCCCATGTCAAAGCACCTGTCTCCTGAAATGGTTAAGTTCATGCATGTTTGGGCAAGTTCTTCAGTGTCGACGTCCCAAATCCAGGAAATATCTTGTCCGTCAGGAATACGGTCGTTTAAAACAAGCAGTACATTTGGGTTTTTTTCTTGTGTTAAAACTGCTTGAATTGATTGATTAAAACCTGTAGGGTTTTTAGATAACAGTAAAAATATATTTCTTCCGTTATATACAATTTTTTCTTGTCTCCCAAAAGCTGGCAGGAAATATTCAAGAGTTTTTTTAATTAATGTGCTGTCTGCCCCAAATCCTTTTTGGAGAAGTAGGGCGGCAGCATTAATGTTGTACTTATTATAAAGCCCAAATAAAGGGTTGGGTAGCTCTTCAAAAGTAGCTGTTATGCGGTGTTTGAAGTCACATTTTGGACAGGCATAAATTCCCATGTGCGAATAAGAGCGTTTTGAGTATATAAGTTCTTCTCCGCAATGTGGGCAAAAGATGAAGTCAACGTCATGTGGCGCTTCTCTTTTTGTCATATATCTTTCAGAAAGACCAAAATAAAATGAGTGAAGTGAGCAGTTTTCACCGATAAATCTCAGCATTGGATCATCACCATTTACAACAAGTATTGTTTTCTTCGGTAGTGTTTTTAAAGAGTTATTCCATTTTTTCGCGATAGAATTTACCTCTCCATACCTATCTAACTGATCTCTGAATACGTTGAGAAGGATGAGAAAAATGTCATTTTTAATAGTTGAGAGCTCAGAAATAACGAGGGGAAGGCTATTTTCGTCAACTTCAAATATTGCGACATCATAGTGAATAGTGCCGCTTATAGACATTTTTTTTAAAAGGGTAGAGGCAACACCATTTATGAGATTTGCTCCCGTATCATTTCTGAAGACTTTTTTTCCCTGATTTGTTAGTGCTTCATGTAAAAGTTTTGCTGTGGTTGTTTTACCGTTTGTTCCTGCAACAAGAACTATATCTAGTTGTGGATTGAGTTGAAATATATTTTTTAGAAATTTTGAGTCAATTTTTAAAGCAACATGTCCTGGCCAAGTGGATCCTGCACCTCTTTTTGTAATTTCTGAAAGCTTAATGATAAATTTACCGGTAAAAATTGGAATTTGCTTCATGTCATTATTATACTCGGTAAATTGCGTATTTCTAATATCTAATTTAAGGTGATATTTCTTCCTACATTTCTCTGAGTATTTTTACACGTTCCATAACAGGTGGGTGTGTGGAGAATAGACCAATAAACCAGGATGTTTTGTGTTTTGTATCGTTTTTAAACGGGCTCTCAAAGTAAAGGTGGGCAGTTGCAGGGGATGCGTGTTTGAGTGCGTGTTTGTCATTTGCTATTTTCTCAAGAGCAGATGCTAACCCTTCTGGATAGCGGGTTATAAGAGCTCCATCAGCATCAGCAAGAAATTCACGTTTTCTTGAAACCGCAAGTTGTATAAGTGTTGCAATAATTGGTGCAAGAATTGCCATGATAATTGCTAATATCATAAAAATACCGTTTGCACGACTGTCTCCTCGATCGCTATCCCTACCTCTAAACGAGCTAAAAAACATACTTCTAAAAAATACATCTGAAAGAATGGCAAGAGAACCGACTAGTATTGCTACTATAGCCATAAGTCGCGTATCATAATTTTTAACATGTGACAACTCATGGGCAAGAACTCCCTCTAATTCAGATTTTTTAAGGAGTAAAAGTAGTCCTGTTGTTGCAGCGATTGCTGCGTGTTTGGGGCTTCTTCCCGTTGCAAACGCGTTTGGTGCGGGATCATTTATTACATATACTTTGGGCATTGGTAGTCCAGTTGCTATACTTAAATTCTCAATTGATAGATATAAATCCTTGTACTCTTCTCTGGTTGCGGGTTTCGCACCAGACATAGATAGTATTAGTTTGTCTGAATAATAGTATGAGGAAAAAGAAATAAGTCCAGAGATAACGAGCATGATGCCTGCAAATGAAAGTCCGTATCCCATTGCGCGTCCAAGTATGTAGGACACTAAAAAGAAAAACAAGATAAAACATAGCATGATAAGAACTGTTTTTCTTTTGTTAGAGCCGATGTTTCCGCGAATTGACATATAACTGTATTAAAAAGCGAAATGGAGAGGGTTAAAATGAAACTTTTACTTCTTTTTTTGCGGCTTCTTCTGCCTCAAAAAATTCTTTTTCAGTAAATTTAAAGCGCGTGGCTATTAGATTTGCTGGGAATGTTTGAATTTTTGCATTGTAGTCCAAAACGTTTGAGTTGTAAAATTGTCTAGAGTAAGATATTTTGTTTTCAGTATCTGTTAATTCTTCTTGAAGGTGCTTAAAATTATCTGACGCCTTTAGATCTGGATATGCCTCTGCAACAGCAAAAAGAGATTTTAGCGCGCCTGTGAGCATGTCTTCAGCAGCCGCCTTTTCTTTTAAGGATCCAGCGCCCATCATGGCACTTCTTGCCTTTGTCACGCTTTCAAAAACTGTTTTTTCGTGTTTTGCATAGCCTTTTACTGTTTCGACAAGATTTGGAATAAGATCTGCGCGACGTTTAAGTTGAACATCAATTGAAGAAAGTGCTTCTTTTATTCTTTCACGAAGGACAATAAGAGAGTTATAGGTAAGCCACAAATAGAAAATAATGCCGACAACTACAATAAGAAATACAGCTATATATACACCCATTCGTACATTTTGGCACAACACACGCTAGTTGTCAAGGAAGCCAGTGGGGTTATGATCTTAGCCACTGAGCAAAGTTTTCAAAATTCCATGAATTAATTACGTCTTTTTTTGTGCACCATCCGCGTCTTGCTACAGAAACGCCGTAAAACATGTTATCCATGTGGGATAGAGCATGACTGTCTGTATTAATTATAAATTTTACATTTTGGTCTTTTGCTTCTTTTACCAAGCTATCGGTCAAATCAAGACGTTCTGGCCACGCGTTAATTTCTAGTGCTTTGTTGTTTTTTGCAGCATATGAAAAAAGCTCACTCCAATGTAGCTCATATCCCGTCCTTGTGTTCAGTAGCCTTCCCGTGGGGTGAGCAAGAATTTTTGCTTTCGGATGCTCGAGTCCTTTTATAACTCTTTCCGTCATTTTATCAATTGGTGTTTTAAAAGAACTATGAATTGATACAATCGCTGCGTCAAGGTACTCAAAAGCCTTATCATCTAACGCAAGATCTCCCGAAGCTAAAATGTCAACTTCAAGCAAATTTACTATACGAATACTATTTTTGTACGTTAACTTTAGTTTATCAATTTTATCTTTCCTTCTCTTTAATATTTCGTATATTTCATTTTTGCTGTGATTCATAACGCTTGGGTTATGTTCCGAGAAGGCAAAGTAGGTATACCTAAGTTTAATTGCACGTTCTAGCATGACTTCCATAGACACATTCCCATAGTCATGACTTGATTCGATCGGATAATTTGAGTGTATATGTAAATCTCCTTGTATATCAGAAAGCTTTACGAGATTTGGTAAGTCATGGTTTATTGCCTTCTCAATCTCCCCTTGGTTTTCTCGGATTTCAGGAGGAATCCAGTCCATGCCCAAGTATTTATAAAATTTTTCCTCAGTTTTAAATTCAATTAGCTCGTTTTCTCTATTTTGTAGTTTTATTCCTCTTTCAGAAAGTGAAAAACCTTTTTTTAGTGCATACTCACGTAGGGCAACGTTGTGGTTTTTACTGCCAGTAAAGTGCTGTAAGAGTGAGCCATATTGATTGGGTGGTAACACAAGAAGGTCTACATGTTTTCCTCCCCCTATTAGGAGCGATGCAGTAGTTGGTCCCCTTTCTATTACCCGTTCTTGTCCTGGAAATGATATAAAATGTTTTATTACGTTTTCTGATTCGTTTGTGGTTACAGCAATATCTATATCTCCAACAGTTGAAACCATCCGTCTGAGGCTACCTAATGGTTGAATGTCAATTATATTTTTATTTTGCTTCATAAATGAGATTACGGCTTGAGCGTGTCCAAAAGCAAGTGGGAGCACCATTCTTCCTGTTTTAGTAGTGCCATTATTATATTCATCTATTGCCCGTAAAATATCTGTTTGAGATTTTTCTCCGAAGCCATCCAATTCAGCGATTCTATTGTTTTGTGCAAGTTGGTATATTTCTTTTATAACTTTTTTTGGATCATGAAGTTTAAAATGAGAAACTAATTTATACGCTTTTTTAGGACCAAATGAGGGAATATCTAAAAGTGGAAAAACGGCAGGGGATATATCAGACAACAGTGTGTCATAGTGTTCTACGTGACCAGTTTCAAATAGCTCTACAAGTCGTTCGCTAATGGTTTTTCCTATGCCATCTATGTTTTGTAGGTTGCCTTGTTTTTTATAAAGGGTACTAAGCTCTGTGTTTGCACGCTCAACAGCGTCAGCTGCTTTCTGGTATGCGATAATTTGAAACTTATACTTTTTTTCGTCTTGTATGGTATAGGCAGCAGCTACTTTTTTAAAGAGATGGACAATTTCCTTATTCGACATATGTAACTTCACTTAGGTTATATTAGCAAAGCGTTGACCTTCACGCAAGAATTTAATACAATACGAATATCCAATTTAAATTTTAGTCTTATTGACTGATAAAATTTACTTTGGGGGCGTAGCTCAGTTGGTTAGAGCGCCTCCCTGTCACGGAGGAGGTCGCGGGTTCGAGTCCCGTCGCTCCCGCATTAGAGAAATCCATATTGATTTTTAAAAAAAACATAGTATAGTACAAAGACGATCGAGTCTGTCCACGTTTCTGCCCCAATTTTTATATGTCTAAAAAAACCAAAAAAGACGAAGCTAAACCAATGTCTAAAAAAAGAGAAGTTCTTACTACTTCAGACTCTTATAAAAGTCTCTTATATGGGGTTGTCACTGTAATCATATTATTTATCATAGGATTTGGTACTGTTAAGCTATTAATAAATAGACCTACTCCCGCGATAGATGATCACGCAGTAAGCATCAGTAATATTACCCCAATCCCCACAGAGGAACAGGCAGGAGAGCTATATCTTCCTGATGCGCCTAAGGGTATAGGGGAGAAAACACATATTGTTTCTGAGGATGAGTCTTTGTGGCAGATTGCTGAAAAAGAATATAATGATGGCTATAAGTGGGTGGAGATAGCACGCGCAAACAATATTTCAGACCCGAGCATTATTTTTAAAGGAGACAGGCTTAGACTTCCGAAGCTAGCGACTGCAAAGACTGAGATCAGCCCTGATATGAAGTCTGATATAAAAGCCGAACAGAATATGAGCAGTAAGGATGCAGATGTTTCTAAAAAAACTGACATGAAAGACGATACCTATACAATAAAGGCAGGAGACGATTTATGGGATATTGCGGAGCGAGTATATAATGATGGCTATAAGTGGGTGGAGATAGCACGAGCAAACAATATTTCAGACCCTAACCTCATTCACGTAGACAACGTTCTCAAATTGCCTAGATGATCTGATATAATCAAGAAAATCTGCGGCGGTAATTCACCGGTAGAATGTCTCCTTCCCAAGGAGAATGTAGAGGGTTCGACTCCCTTTCGCCGCTCACATTCATCTGTTTTTTACGAATCTTTCAATGAGCTTTTTTACCTCTGCGATAATTAATGTATAATCTCCACATGGAGAAGAATCCTCGATCGTTTAGGTCAGAACATAACCTTTATAATAAATTTTATAAAATACTTCCAACCATAGATTATCTGACTGATCATCTACTAGAAGTACAAGATGCTACACAAAGAGTGTGGCTTCAAACTATGGCTTTAGAATCAGGTCACTTCACCAACTTGCTAACTCAACATCTTATTGCTGCAGCGAAACGGGGAGTGGATGTTAGAGTTTCATATGACGCATATTCCACGTTCGTGACAGATAACAGATTCAATCACCTCCCTGCGCTTAATCGAGAACAGCGAGAGCATCAGCGATTTGTTCGTAGGAATCAGTTAGACATGATACAGTCTCTAAAAGAATGTTGTGCAGTTGTTCAAACAAATTATCCTATGGGAATTTCAAACATACTCCCTTTCAGGGGTGTTAGGGGAAGGGATCACAAAAAGATTTCTATTGTGGACGATGTTGCATACATAGGGGGTGTTAACATGGCACCTTTAGATGCTCAACGTACCGATTTTATGTTAAAGACAAACGACGTTGCTTTGACTGACAAGCTATCTCTTATTTTTCTCCAGTCTTTTCATGGGATGTTTGTATCCAATAGTTTGATTGCAGTCAATGACGAGCATACACTGTTAATCGATCAGGGGAAGCGGGGAGAATCTATTGTAATGAGAAAAACATATGATTTAGTCAATGAAGAGGATGAGAGTATAATATTAATTTCGCCTTTTTTACCTTCCGGCATGCTTAGGAAAGCTCTTAATTCGGCTAGTGACCGAGGAGTTGATGTACAAATAATTACGTCCCCGAAGAAATTGTCCGGTTTTACTCCCCGAATATCCCAAATGGTACATAATTTCAGACAAGTTTTTCCAAGATTCGAAATTTTTAGGTATACAGATGTGGTGCATGCAAAAGCATTGCTCATAGGGAGTAAGGCAGCCATAATTGGTTCTCATAATTTTGACGAGCTATTTGTAAGACTAGGTACTGAAGAGATCTCGCTACTTACTAGTAATCCAGAAATCATTTCTCAACTTGCAGAATTGGCAACAACAATGAGGCAGGCATCTAAAAAGTAAATATGAAAGAACAACGAGGCTATATTCCGTTTATGGAAAAACATCCACATAGTAAAAATGTTCAGGGTAGCTATAAAAAGGCAGATTTACATTTGCATACAAATCGAACTGATGGTACTCTCACGCCACAAAAGGTTGTAGATAAAGCACTTGCTGTAGGTCTAGATGCTATAGCAATTACTGATCACAATACAATTGTGTCCTCTGAAATCGCATTTGATTACGTTCAACAAAAAGGACTTCAATTAGAAGTCGTAAAGGGCATTGAGGTTTCTTCACGAGACGGACATGTATTAGCTTTAGGCATGTCTTGCGATGTTGAAAGAGGCAGATCACTTGAAGATACAATACGAGACATACATAGACAAAATGGTTTGGTTATAATACCTCACCCAGATCTCAAGGGTGCATCTTCGGTTCATTTAGGTCTACTACATGAATTATTGGGAAGTAAAGATATCGACTTATATTTAGATGGTATAGAGGTAGTAAATGGTTCAGAATTGATGATGCGAAGATTTGATAAACTGGGTATAATTGCTAGAAGAGATGATTCTAGAATAAGACAATTTTTAAATTTACACGAGGAAAACCCTAAAATGGGTAGTTTAGTAGGCAATACAGATGCACATACAAAAAATGTAGGATTTGGTATTAGTCTCTACAGCAGTGAAAGTGTTCTTAGCGCATTACGCAATAAAGCTACTGTGCCGATGCAGACTACCACAACAATTTTAGAGGACCTGGGTCAATCTTTGAGGATGGCATATTCGGTTATAACGAGCCATTTAAGTGGAAGAATATAGCAATTATTATGATATATCCATTAAATATTGCTACATACAATACTCAATTCTCTACTAATCCCCAAAAAATAAAGGATGATGTGCTAGCTCTGGTTCAACAAGGGGTTTTTGTGATCTGCTTGCAAGAAATTGTACATTACGATAGGAGCATATTTATTCTCGATACGCTTCAAAAGGTTTTGGGATCTGACTGGCGAGAAATTTCTAATTTGGGTAAAGAAAAAAATAACAAAGGAATGGGAAATAGTATCTTGTGGAACGAGAAGAAAATAAAACTTGAGACCATGCAGAAGATTTTTCTACCTAAATCCAAGTTTCTTTCAATTCATGAGCTACTTTTTTCATTAATCGCAGGCGGAGTATTAGTTCCTTTTCAAAGACGATCAGTTATTGGAACATTTCGATTAAGAGGAAAACGTATAAGAATCACAAATTTACACCTTGATCATAATGGGGGGTTATATAATAGACAAAAACAACTAGAGTATGTCCTCAATTGCATAAGAAAAGATAAGAAAGTTGATGGCGAAGTTATTTGTGGGGATTTTAACATTCTTGATATTCGTAAAAATAGTGAAGAGTACGAGCTGCAGAAAAGAATTATTGGATCAGACTTTCAGGATGTAACGAGTAATATTGCATGGACAGCAGACATTGGGAACACAAAATTCAAATATGGTTCATTTGTTAACTTACTTATTCGGTATATTCATATAAGAAGAAAGCTTGATTTTATATGGGTTAAAAATATGAAGAGCATAAAATCTAAAACGCTTCCTTTAAACGCTTCTGACCATGTTCCTCTTATAGCCTTTTTAAAAATTTAATCTAGTCTGGTGTGTGTGCTTGCGTGGATTTATTGCTTAACATATAATGCGCACATGGGAAATAAACGCGAAGCAATGAGGTTCGTAAGCTCGATTGCAAATGTAACTAATAAAAATAGTCCCCTTAGAGAATTACCTTGGGTGTTAAAACGAATTGTGGATGCAGACGTAGCTCAAATAGAAAATGCTGAAGAGATATCCGCGGGTGTAGAGAAGATGGAACGTGTTCTTATGTATGCCCAAAGAGCGGTAGAGATGGGGTATATACTTTCGGAAATGTTTGTAAAAAATGAGTACGGCAATTGGTTTCCCCGCACAGAGATGCCAAGAATAATTGATCTTGGAGGAGACCCCGGAACGTTTTCAGCGCTTTATTGGAAACATAAAGCTCCTAAAGCAAATATAACTGCGGTCGAGGCAAATCCAGTTACGGCGAGTGTAATGCAGGATGGTCTCAAACGAAGAGGAATCGAGGGTATCAAAGTTGTGAACGCAGCCGTAACCGGTGAATCAAACGGTATAGCAACTCTCCATCTACATAAGCCACGGAAAGGTTGGCACACACAAGACTATGTAAGTCAATCAAGTACTACACAAGCAGAAAATGGACATGCAATACAGGTCCCTACAATAGCTGCATCTGATTTGATTGGAGATCAAGAGAAAATAGATTTATTAAAAATTGACATTGAAGGTTCAGAAGGAGATGCAATAAAAGATCTTAGTCAGTCCGGAAAATTAAAGCAGATAGAAATGATAATTATGGAGTTCCATCATGATCCAATCGGAAATTCGCAAAATTCAATTGAAGAAATGCTTAGAATATTAGAGGAAAATGACTTTACTATTTTAGCTGCTCATCTGACCGTAGGAAAGGGAATGAGAAGAAAGAGGAAAATATCCACAGATAGAATTGCTCGAATAGCATCTGTACAAAGGAAAGTTTTTTTAACGTTCAGTGCGGTACAACAAGACCAAGTTAGTGAGCCACGTGTGCTTTAAGCGCTTGACTGATAAAATACCCTTTGGTAGAATAAATCGTGCCGCTGAAGAACTTATCTGCTAAAAAAACAAAATACATTTTCGTCTCCGGAGGAGTCATTTCAGGTATCGGAAAAGGCTTAACTGCATCATCTATTTCTTACCTTCTTAAGTCTGCAGGTTATAAAGTTGCTCCCATAAAATTTGAAAATTATCTGAATATAGACGCAGGAACAATAAATCCAATAGAGCATGGTGACCCTTTTCTTTGTGAGGATGGAACAGAAGGGGATATGGATATAGGGTCTTATGAAAAATTTCTCAATGAGGATATGGGAAAGGAGAATTTTGTAACTATTGGGGCAATTTATAAGAGTGTGATTGACCGAGAGCGTAGGTTTGAGTATAACGGGGAAGATGTGGAAGCGATTCCTCATATAACTGATGAGATTACTTCTCGAATGACATCTTTAGCCAGAAAAAAGGACGCAGATATTGTTGTGGTAGAACTAGGAGGAACAGCTGGAGAGTACCAAAACATTTTGTACTATGAAGCGTCCCGCATTATGACTTTAAGAAACCCTGGAGATGTAATTCACATACATGTGAGCTATATGCCTACCCCAGGACATCTAGGAGAGCCAAAAACAAAACCCACACAGTTGTCTGTAAGAACTTTAAACGGTATGGGCATACAGCCAGACTTAATAATTGCTCGTTCAGAAAAATATTTGGATCAGAGAAGACGTGACAGATTTGCTCTTTTCTGCAACATGCATCCAGAGGATATTATTAGTAATCCTGATGTAGACTATGTGTATGAAATTCCTGTAGTTTTGCATTCCCAGGGAATTGAGAAAAGGATATTTACAAAATTAGGGTTAGAATATAAAGCTCCAAAATTAGCTGAATGGGAAAAACTTATTGGAAAAATAAAGGCACACAAAAAGAAAAAGGCAGAGATTGTAATAGTAGGGAAGTACTTTGGGACTGGAGACTATCAATTGCGGGATTCATACGCGGCTCTTTTTGATGCGATTGATCATGCATCATGGGAAAGCGGAGTGGAGGTGTCTACACGTTGGGTGGACGCGGAGAAGTTGGAAAAAGAGGGTGTGGATAAAGCACTTGGAAGACCTGACGGAATTATAGTTCCTATAGGGTGGGGTGAGCGTGGTTCTGAAGGAATGATAAAAGCAGCAGAGTATGCGCTTGATAAAAAAATACCTTACTTAGGTCTTTGTTACGGTATGCAGCTTGCAGTCGTAGCATATGCGCGGCATGTTTTAGGTTGGAAAGATGCAAACACAACAGAAAATGATCCTCATACAAAGCATCCGGTAATTGCCATGATTGAATCTCAAAAAAAACTTATGGAAAGAAGATCGTATGGGGGCACAATGAGACTAGGAGGATGGGACGCTACGGTTAAAAAGGGTACGCGAGCATATGAAATATATAAAAGAGACGGTTTTAAAGGAGGGAAAGACGGATTAACATCTGAGAGGCACAGGCACAGATATGAATTTAATAATAAATATGCAAACGATTTTGAAGGTGCTGGCTTAGTAATTTCTGCACGTTCAGTTGCAGAAAATTTAGTGGAAATTATTGAACTGTCCAAAACTAAACACCCTTTTTTCATGGGAACTCAGGGACACCCTGAATATAAGAGTCGTCCTTTGCATCCACATCCTATTTTTGAAGAATTCTTGGATACTGCCTCAAAATAAGAACGTTTCCTGGGTTTTTAACCCGTCTAAGCGTATTAGTGCTTAGAACTGTGCTTATCCTAAGCTTTTACTTTTTGACTTTTGTCCTTATTTTTATGTATAATACTCTCTTATGGAAGCAATAGAAGGTCTTCGGGAAGGACAATTCGTAAGAGTTTACCAAAAAATAACAGATGCTAAGAAAGAGCGTATTGTTCCTTTTCAGGGCAAAATTATTAAAGTTAAGGGTGCAGGGCTTAATAAAATGATTACGGTTCAAAATGCGCTAGAGGGTGTTATAGTTGATCGTATATTTCCTATATCTTCTCCGACGCTTACAAAAATAGAATTAATGGTTGTTAAGGAGTCAAAAAAAACAACACGAAAGAGAAACGCAAAAAAGCGCAAGTAAAATCAATATTCCTCACACTTCCACTGATTACCGATATATAATATTTTTACTACTGGTATGAATAATTCTTTTGGAAGAGTGGGTGAGGATTTGGCACAAAAGTACTTACTACAAAAAGAATATTATATTCTTGCTAAAAACTACCACAGTAAATTTGGCGAGATAGATATAATTGCATCAGACGGGTCTTCAATAGTGTTTGTAGAGGTAAAAACACGTACGCAGCTTCAATTTGGGACTCCTTTGGAAGCGATTACCAAACATAAACTTTCAAAAATGATAAAGACATCACAGTTTTATCTCTCACAAAGAAACATGCATAATAAACCATATAGGTATGATGCTATTGAAATACTTTTTAATAACTCGGAAAAACCTACCATAAATCATATTGTAAATATTACTTTTTAAACTGAAGGTAGTCATAAAAAGTCACAAAATAATACTTGATAGTTCGGGTGCAATACATAATACTTAACTCATGACTGGACGTACACATGATTTAGCTGCCTTTTCCGCACTTTCTTTGATAGTTGCCACGCAAAACATTCCTCAAATGAGTTTGGCGACTGTTATTGTTGCAGTATCTGCAAACCTTATAGGAGGTTTAACTCCCGATATTGATCAACCTACTGCTGAACTGTGGCACAAAATTCCTGCAGGAACTGTCATAGGGAAGATTCTTTATCCACTATTAGGAGGTCATAGATTTATTTCACATTCTGTAGTTGGAGTTATTTTATTTGGCTTTGGTGCCCATTTTCTTTTAGATGTTATTCACAGTGTTTTATTGGTGGATATGGGTGTAGTTTGGTGGTCATTTATGATCGGATATGTGTCACATTTAGTACTTGATACATTTACAAGAGATGGCGTTCCATGGCTATTTCCCATACCTATGAAAATGGGGATTCCTCCCTTAAAGCACCTTCGGATAAAAACGGGGGGGTCTATTGAAAAATCCATTGTTTTTCCTCTTCTTATGGTTTTCACAGCCTACGTTTATTATGCAAATTACGCACGTTTCGTGGATTTTTTTAAATACTATATACATAAATGAAAAAAGCAGGGCATTTCTTTTTTTTACTTACGGGAGTAGTATTTTTTACAATTCTACTGCTGCAATATTATTTATTTCCCTCTCAACCTGAAAATGTAACAAAAGAAAGTAATTCTAAAGTCGCTGGTATAAATACTGAAAATAGTAAAAGTACTCCTACCCCAAGTCTAATAAAACTTGCTAAAGAAGAGTACGTCATTGCGGCATTTGGAGATTCTATGATAGACACTATGGGTGAGAAAATGGAATTCCTGCAGCGGGTACTTAAAAAAGAATACCCAGGCATTACGTTCAGGCTGTATAACTATGGTATTGGTGCTCAAAACGTGGAACAAGGGCTTGCTCGGTGGAATTCATCATTTAAAAATAGGGAAAGAAGTTTTCCTCCCATTTCAAGTCTTTCCCCTGATGTGATTCTTTTGGGGTCATATGCTTATAACCCTTTTAATCCTCATGATTTGCAAAAATATAGGAATAGGCTTTCTGATTTAGTAAAAAAAGCTAAAGAAACAAAGGCTAAAGTGTATCTTTTGGCAGAAATTGCCCCGTTATATGATGGTTTTGGAGATGGTCCTAAAGGACCAAATATGTCAACTGCGTCTGCACACATGCAGGCAAATAATATACGAGAGCAGTTAGAACAAGTTGAGACAGTAGCAAAGAAACAAAAAATTGTGGTAATTGATATGTTTTCAAGAACGCAGTTTAATGGAAAATATGGGAATAGGTATTATACGAACCCTGATGACGGAGTACATCCTTCAGATTATGGTCAAGAGGCTACTGCCGAGCAGATAGTGAAAACTGTAAAATTTGATTAATTACTGACGCAGTTTCGCGTGTCTTTTTGTCGCTTCAACTAGTATTTTATTGTAACGCCCCCAAGTAGTTGATTTTTGTTCATAAAAATCTTTATCGTGGGGGTTAAGAGAGGGATTTTTAGCCATGTTTTCATATGTCTCAATCTTATTGTTTGCGTATCTACAAACATCATAAATCGTAAGCGACCCTATTATGTCCGCTGCCAGAATTGATTCATCCGTGTTTAGTGTTAGATAGTCTTCCTGCCTAAGTTTTTTCCAGTTATGGAAATAATCTAGAGCAAGTTTTCCTTTTTTTGGAATTGGAAGGTCATTTGGATTTCTGAAACATTCTTCTAGAAAATTTTCTATGTAGATCCCTTTTGTGATTACTTCACCAATATCTTTAAATCTGATCCAATCTCTATCATCTCCATATATTTTTTCCTGGTCCTCTTTTTTATAATACTTCTGTATGTAGGAATTGGCATGGTCGGATGTAGATTCATGCGGTGGAGTATGAAATCTCTTTGCAAGAGCACGCCTGTCATCATCTGTAAAACGGTCAGGTTGGTCGGATTCTAAGCCCATAGTCGAAAATTGTAATGGTATGGGGATAAAAAAGCAAGCGTGTTTTTAGAAATACTTTTGAGTGATCCAGACGTTTCTATAATCGAACCTTCATTTTCAAATTTGGAGTTCTATGAATTGGTAGCTAGAATTCGTGAGGCGTTTGGAGAATTTAATATGCTTAGATTGCTCTATACTTAGCCTTAAACTGATAAAACAAATATTGACTTCATGAGGAGATTCTCATACTATTAATCTATGAAAAACAAGCAGACCCTTCTTGTGAGAAAGGATTTAGATGACGCATTTCAAAACTTCGCTACAAAACTTGATTTAGCTGAGGCATTAGAAGATGTCGATGAGAAAAATAGAGGCTATAGGGATCAAATACTCAATGGTCTAGATAAAGTTGTTAAGGAGCTAGAAACTATGAGAGAGGAAAATCTTGTAGGAGCGCATCAGATTGAAGAAATGTATGAAAAAGTAGAAAGCCACGAAAAGAGAATAACCAAGCTAGAATCCCCATCTCATTAAGGTTTCAAGATAAGTTCTTTAAGAAAAACGAGCCTATATTCAGAGTAGTTTTAAATTCAAAATAAAAGATCTTCAACTCAACTCATGAGCCAGACGTATCTGTAATCGAACCTTTGTTCTTGGAATATGCAGAGAAAGTATCTCAGGCTTTTTTGTATACTACCTTCGTAATAAGTGAATTTTGTTTTTGCTGTTTAGAGTTCTTTATCATTTCCCTATAATGCTCTCCCACAATTACTTTTTTGTAGTCTGCGACCTTCTCAATAAATTCTATTCCCATTAGATGGTCGTATTCATGTTGAATTACTCGAGCAAGAATTCCATCACATTTTAGACTAAACTTTTCCCCCTTCTCGTCTAATGCCTCTACCTCTATCTCCTTGGGTCTTATTACAGGACCAAATAAATCTCCCTCAACAACACTTCCGCACCCTTCGTAAATTATGCTTTTTGTCTTTGATTCATAAGTTATTCTAGGGTTGATGTAAAATCTTAATTTATCTTTCTTGCCTATATTTCGTGACTTGGTGTTTCTTGCATGTGTCACAAAAACCATATAGTTTTCCGCTATCTGAGGTGCTGCTATACCAATCAAGTCTGTTTTAGTCATTGTATCTACGAGATCTTTTTTTAGCTTTATGAATACTTTAGATTGGAGATCGGTAATTTTCTTATTCTTTTTCTTAAGAGATGGGTGACCTGCCTGAATTGTAGATCGTGCTGGCATACTGAGAGGAATTATATCATAGAGATTATTGTTGAGTTTGTGAGCTCTCTGTTCCACAGGTGGAACACCTGTTTAATAGTTTAATCAAGACATATTATAGATTACAGGAGCTTGGTGTCCAAGAGGTCGATGGCAAAACTGTAGTCGTAGATACAAAGGAGGTTAGTGATGAATAACTTTACCTCCCAGCTCCATGATGAGAACACGTTTTACAAAGCCTTTTTGAGGGATATAGATAGGGCTACAAGCGAAATTATTATCGAAAGCCCATTCATTACCTCAAGTCGAATGAATCTGCTATGGTTAACGCTCAAGTGTGCCTATTCCAGAGGAGTTAAGATATACATTATTACCCGCGATCCAAAAGATCATAGCGATGGATATGAAATCCAGTCTGAGGATGAAATACGACGTTTGGAAGAGTTAGGTATCCAAGTTTTCTTGTGTACAGGCAACCATCACCGAAAGTTGGCCATTATCGATCGTGAGATACTCTGGGAAGGCAGTTTAAATATATTGTCGCAAACTAAAAGCAGAGAAATAATGAGAAGAATGGAAGGTATAGATTTTGCTGTTGAAATGTTTAATTTTATAAAGCTCTACAAATACATATAAATATTCATAGTTTGCTCCACATATGGAGTTTTAACTTCTCTTTTTAAATGCATCTTGTGCGATTTGAAATTTATCCTTAATTATCAAACCGTCTCTAAGTTCGATGTTTCTTTGCGCTAATTTAGCATATTCAGGCTCATGGGTTACCATAATGATGGTTTGGCCTTGACTGTGTAGATTGCGAAAAATTGACAATACTTTTTCTGATGATTCGGTATCTAAATTAGCTGTTGGCTCATCTGCAAAAAGTATTTTTGGATTATGTATGATCGATCTGGCGATGCTAACTCTTTGTTGCTGACCGCCTGAAAGCTGATTTGGCAGATTGTTTAACCTATCCTGAAGGTCTACTTTCAGCAAAGCTTCGATAGCCCGATCCTGAGCAGTTTTTTTATCTACACCTTGCATTAACAGCGGCATCATCACATTTTCCATAGCAGTAAGCATAGGAAGAATCGCATAATCCTGAAAGATATATCCTAAGTTTTTAAGTCGAAATGATATTCTTTCTTCATTTGACAGCGTAGAAGTATCTGTGTTTTCTATTAGTATTTTTCCTGAGTTGGGTGTATCTAATAAGCTTAACTGATATAGTAATGTGCTTTTCCCTGATCCTGACATACCTGTAATTGCAAGAAACTGGTTGCTCGGCACTTCGAAAGATATGTTTTTTAACGCTGTTAGAACATTGTCACCAATTTTAAATACTTTTGTTAAATTCTTAATTTTAATCATATTCATCTACCTAAAATCGCATCTAATGTATTTTGTTTAGTTACCATCCAGGCAGGAATGAATCCAGATATAAATGCTGTAAAAGTCAATATTATTCCGCGAATTGTGAGACCTGTTGAGGAGATTGCAAGTTTTCCCTCTGTTACCGGAAATTTGAGTGGATGAATCTCAAACCATGGTGCTAGAAACCAAGTGATAATCAAACTAGCAAGTAGGATGCCTGAAACAGCATAAAATATTGATTGAATAACGTATGATATTTCGATGGCACGTGCTGAAATGCCTATACCCTTCATAATACCAATATATTTTCTTCTCGTTATAGCATTAACGAAAATGACAATAAAAATTGTAATCGCTCCAACGATTAACGAAATCATTCCGACGATATTGCCAAGCATCGAAAATGTTTTTTTCATATCTGAAATTGTTTTTGGCAACGCTTCTTCTGCTGTTTCTATCGCAATATCATTGTTATAAGAAAAATTGTCTCGTATATATCCTTTAGCCTCATTTTTATCCGAATACTGTAGTAGCAATATAGCAATCTCATTTGCATTTAGACTACTGTTATTTATAAGTAACCTCATTGTACTTTCTGGTATAAATATACGACTATCTACAGTGCTATTGCCCGTATCAACAATTCCTTTGATGAATACCTCACTATTTATTGGACCGATAATTAGTTTTAACTTTGATCCAATTCTTACATTTTCTAATCGAGGTTCAGTGGATGATCCTTGCGAGTATTGAGAAAGCAAATTTTTTCCTAACACAACGCCGTTCGTATCATATTCGTTTAGAAATTCACCTAATATGATTTTTGATGATATTCCAGTTACTTCATCTTCCTGTGTCGAATTAATTCCGACCAAGGTACTACTTACTCTTTGCCCAATATCTGATGCATTAATCTTTATTTGATCTTCGTTTTCTAGGATTGCAGGAGTTGTGTATCTGAATGAAGATCCTTTATAAGATGGCAAACTTTTTAGAAGTGTATACAACAAACTTGTTTGCGAAATAGATAATTTGTTACTAGCAGGTTTTATTAAGATGTCTGAGGAATAATACGTTTTAAAGGAGTTCATCATTCCATCTGCCAACCCTGTTAGAATGCCACCCATGAGGACCATATTAAAAAATGTCAGAGACATGACAAATATGATGAGCATTGTCGACCAAGGATTATTACGCTTTAACTCATGTGTTGCAAGAAATCGACCCACTGTTACATCATTTACGAAGTTATTTATGCTGGCTCGTATTTTCATAGGCTCTTACTATTTGGCCTAGCAAGCAATTTTGTTCCACTGGTTATTCCTGATAGCACTTCAGCCTTAACGAAACCTTTTTCTCCAATTTGAATTTCAGTAAGTTGATCATTTTTGCTTTCAGCTTTTTTAATATATGTCTTTCCATCTTTATAAATCACGGCACTCATAGGAATTGTAAGTGTATTTTCTTTATGAATCATTTCTATTGAAGCAATTGCAGTCATGTTAGGACTGAGATTTGCTGGAATATCGTCTATCTGAATTTTCACTTCAAACGTTACAGATCCACCAGTATTGGTTCCAATAGTGTCAATGCTTTTAACCTTTCCAGTCAAGATTTTATCTTTAAATGCATCGAATATTATAGAAACCTTTTGACCTGCCGAAATTCTGGGTGCGTATATCTCATTGACGTACACAGTTAATAACGGGTCATTTTCAAGCGTGTCCTCATACGCAATTTTTGCAAGGTTAACTTGAGCGTTAGCGGCCGCAATAGAAATACCTGCCTCTTTATATTGTGATTCCGCTGCCTGAAAATCCTTATGCGCCTGAACGAGCGCCGATTCTAAACTCATCTTTTCTAAATCTGTGTATTCGTTTTTAGTACTCGGATTGATTGTATGATCATTTTTATAATTAATATTATTTTCGGCTGTTAAGATGGCTTGTCTTTTTGTCCACATTGTAGCGTCTTCTGCTCGTTTATTTTGATTTGCAGTTGTAAGTAGGCTAATTGCGTTTTGATATGCCGTGTAGGCAGCAGCTTTTTCCGTATCTGATGCTGTTTTATGAAATATTCCACTTACTTGAACCGTCTCAAGGAGAGTTTCGTGTTGTACCGTATACAAAAGGCGCGTGTCTGGTTTTTGAATTAGTAAGAATCTTAATCCAACTATGCTTACAACAACTAAAGGAACAAATATGTAGATTTTATATAATTTCATGTTATTTAGCTTTGTTTTGAGAGTCTAATATATTTGTAAATATACGTATCATTTCTTTTAAATCCTCTTTCGGAATAGAAGATATAATTGCATACTTTGAAGCTAGTAAATTTTTGTTAAATATCATTAATTGTTTTTCACCTTTTTTTGTTAATGAAAGTGTAACTAAGCGTCTGTCATTCTTATCGTTTTCGCGTTTGACTAAACCTCTATCTACCAAACGGTTTAGTAGTTGTGTAACGGAAGAAAATGACACATTTAGTTCACTAACTAAAGCTCCAACTGAGGTATTGGGATTCTGTTTAATAAATTTGAGAGCTTGAGTTTGCAATAAAGTTAGAGCTTTGTCTTCAAAAGAACTAGTTTTTTCAAGCAACTTTCTTACTTTGAGTGCTTTATTTAAAAACTCTGCAAGTAATTTAATATCAAGTACATTCATAGATATAATATATTTAATGTCATAAATAATTAATATCATTAAGCAATAAAAATGTCAATAGGTTGAGAGTTATCTCTGTTTGTATAAACACATATAAGAAATTTGGATCAACTTGGCCACATGTTCCACTCATGGATTTTAAATTCAGCCCAATGGGTATGGAACACTTTTAGCCTTAAATAATTTACTGAGGAAAATGAAGCTAAGTTATTTGGCCTTGAATTTTTGATTTGTGATCCGGCAGGGGCTCGAACCCTGAACCAAAAGCTTAAAAGGCTTTTGCTCTACCATTGAGCTACCGGACCTATATTCAAGAATATACTTGAATGTATGAAATTTTACCAGATTGTATGTGCTTAAATCAATCGTGAGCGTACAGTGACAATTTAGTTAAAAAATCAAGTCTATGCGGCTAAAATTCTAACAGAAATGTTTAATAATCCTCAGAATTGAGTTTTGGTCTTAAAATTCGTATAATTGTATGGTCACTTTATGGCGCCATCGTCTAGTGGCCTAGGACCCGACGTTTTCAGCGTCGTGATCAGGGGTTCGAATCCCCTTGGCGTCACAAACATCTTATAGTTTGCTAGAGTAAATAAATGAGGTTGTAATCTGAAAGAGCGAGTTTGAAGTTATCAATTTCAGGGTCACTTAGATTTAGACTCTTCATATTCTTTATTTTTGCATATATTCTATTTTCCTAATTTTCCTCTGTCATTTTTTGAAGTACGTTGATAGATTCAATGTTTTGATTTATACGAAAAGGTAAAAAATTGTCCTCTAAGGTTAGCGCGACATATTTTATCCAGTGGTCCAAACTTCCACCTGAAACTGAAATAAGCATGTCAGGTCTTTTCCAAAGCTTTTGTCCACCATTAAAGGAGGGTTTATCCGTGTAGTATGTGACAGGGTGTAGGCGCTCGTCTGGTTTTAAAAGTTGATTTGATCTAAAGTTTTTTTCAAGATTTAGAAATAATTCAGGCTCAATTGCTACTACTTTATAATTTCCTTCTTCATACCAATTTGGATCAGATATTCGAAGACCGGCATATTCAGTTAAGGTTTCCGTATATTTTACTTCCTCAATGAATTCTCCAAATGAAATATCCGGCTTAAGTCCTAAAATATACTGAAAATTAATAGGTCTATTTTTCTTATCTTTGAGTCCTCCTAGGTAAGTATTAAAGTAATCTTTAGATAATTTTTCAATAAAACTTGATTCAGTAATTTTTTGGGGTAGTGAAGAAAGTTTTTTTAGTTTAAAGAAGTTATCTGCTTCAGGCATTCTTGTATTATATATTAATAATTCCTTTACTTTTTATCATGTTTTTTATCCTCGAATATATCTGACTCTAGTTCTTGCACAAATTCTCCTAGCCTTCCGTTTTTATGAGAGTGTTTTATAAACATAAGAGCTAAAACTGATCCAAAAATTCCACCCAAAAAATCATCTATAAGGTCCGTCATGGTGTCTGCATTCGCTGATTGTTGTGCGTTGCCTTGGAAATGATGCCAGTTTTTCACAAATGGGTATACAAACGTATCTGAAGAATATTCAAATATTTCCCATAATGCTCCCACCCCTAAGGATAATAGAGACACAATAATGACTATAGAAAGACCCGATGCTTTTAGTCTATTTGTTGCATACATTGTGTATGCAATAAGAAATCCTATTGTTCCTACAAAAAGGGGTAGCATAAAGTGAACGAGTTTATCATAATATGGAATCTTATTATATAAATCATGTACTCCACCTAAAACGTATTGCAGAAGAACCATCAGGAAGAGAAAAATCTCTATTTCTATAGGAATTTGTTTTATCTTATTTCTCGTAAAGAATTTAGGAAACACAATCAGACAAAAACACACAAGTATGAGTAGTCCGTTTGTGGTGTCTCCCAGAAACGTTTGGTATACACCTGATATGCCTATAAATATTTCAAGTACTATTGAAGTTCTTTTTTCCCAACTTGGAACTTTATTTTCAAGAATTCTCATACCTATTAGTTTTTCAAAAATAGCTATTTCTGTCAAGGATATGTTGCTTTCACAATTAAATTCCCCCTTGTGCGTAACTCGTATTTTTCATACCATACACTCGTAAACTAATTGGTATGAAGAATTTTGTGCTAGTGCTTTTGCTGTTTCTGACAAGAATTGTATTTATTGCTCCTTACGCTTTGTTTTTTGACGGTCCTGAATATGAGCGGTTGATAATGCATAATAATTTGTTATCAGCCTTGACGTTTGGACATGAGCCTATACACCCAGGATTCATTCTTCCCTCATGGCTCGTGTTTAGAACCGTAGGACCGCTTTTTGCTGTGTCTTCCGTAATTGCAGGTGAGGTAGTCGCAGTAGTTGCGTCAGTTATTTCACTTTTTGTATTTTATAAAATTACAGAAATATATTTTAGTAAAAAAATTGCATTACGTGCCGTGATAATTGCTTCACTGCTTCCTGTTTTTTTTCTTTCAAGCGTGAATTTGTTAAATGATACAACTTATATCTGCTTTTACCTTTTAGCATTTTACTTTCTATCAGGTTTTATCCTAAACAGAAGGAAAAAAGAGTATTTCTGGGGTTTTATTTGTCTTTCTTATTCAGTTTTTACGCACACACAGATACTTTTGTGGCTACCTCTCTTTTTTTTGCCAATTATTTTTGTACAGAAGTCGAAAAGAAAAGGAGTTTTAAAAAAAATTATACTGTTCTTATTTTGTGGTGCGGGATTTGGCATATTTTCACTTATTTTACTTTTAGCCTTTACTGGTAGTAGTTTTTCACACAGTATTGAATTGTTATTTATGCATGGGGGAGATATCATGATGTCGCCTGACGCTATTCAAACAGGAGGAAGATTTGCACGGAATTTGGTGATAATTCTTTTACGAAATAATTCATCAATTGTAATTTTATACGCATTCATAGGGCTAATATATTTATTTAAATATGACAAAAAGAGGTTAGCCTTTTGTCTTGTCTGGATACTTCCTGTGCTTATAGCTTCCCAATATTGGCATATAGGATTGTTTGGAAGAGTCAGTCTTATTGCAAGCTTCCCGATCGCCTTGTTATCGGCACATGTTAAGAGTAGGATAGCTTTTGTTTTCCTGGTGTTCTGCCTATTAATTTTTACTGTACCATTGGCAATTGAGAACAGCATGTCTACATTGCATAAGAGAGTAAGACAATTGTATTCAGAAATTCCCAAAGATTCTGTTCTGATAAGCTCCAATCTTATCCGCCCGCAAGTTACTTTTAGAGGTGAAAAATATTTTATAAACGAGCCAGGGCAAGATATTGCATTTATTAAACAAAAAATAAACAGTGCGCTACTCAACAATAAAAAAGTATTTATAGATTCTCAGGCAGTTTATAATCCTTATTATTCGCTTGATGGAAATAGATTGCACATTTTGTCCCTTGGTAAAGTTGGAAATACGAAGGTTAGAGAGTTATTTAAAACATATACAGTAACTATTTCTCACGATGTGAATCCTGAAAAAAGAGTATTTTTATACCAAATAAATGGTTTAGTGAAAAGAAATAGAAAAAATATTTACGGGGAAACGGCTCCTGGAAAAGAAGTGATTATTTATTCTCAAAACATATTTTCAAAAGTTTCTCCATTACGTATGGATTATGGGGATATAGGAGTATGGATTTACTATTTTTCTATGAATAAAACAGATGCCTTAGGGTGGACAATAGGTGATAAACGTGGAAAATATGAATTTCCTAAAATAGAGTTAAGCGGTAAGTACTACTTGCAGTAAAAAAGAATATTATCTATTATGATACTATGCAAGAAAAAAATGTCGGGTATATACTTTTGGGAGTTGGAGTCATCACTATGTTTGTTGCAGTAGGGGTAGTTATCCTTACCTTTACGGGAAACATGGCGCCCGTTTCTGTGTTTAACATTAAAGCACCTACCATTGACACGTCTAGTTTTGTGACTAAGCTTTTAGGAGGTGGTCAAAAAATAGAAATTATACCTACTACTGCTTTTAATAAATTGTTAAACTTGGGTATAGAATTTTTACTTATGACCTTTATCTTATCATTCGGATTTAAGCTTGCTGATTTAGGGGTAAAGTTAGTCCGTCCGCTCCGTAGCCACGTTAAAGAGTAGTATTATAGTTATACCTATGACACTTTCCTTATAGTTAATTTTTTTTCACCGGATGGCAAGACAAGGGTTGTGGTATTTCCCACTTTTTTTCCAATTAGCGCTTTTCCTATTGGAGAATGCTGTGTTACTTTGTTTTCTTTAGGGTTGGCTTCTGTATCTCCTACAACATAGTAGGTTATTTCATTATTACCGTCAAACACTATGACCGTTGATCCAATAGAAATGCCATGAGTTTCAGATTCATTTACTATTTCAGCAAACTTTATTGTCATTTCTGCTCTAAAAATCTGGTTATCTATAGAGGAAAGTCTTGCCTTGGCTGCTGTGTACAATCCATTTTCGGATAGGTCTCCTAGTTCTCTTGCTCGTGCTAATTCCTTAACTGCTGCCGGACGTGTTTTTTTAAGTTCATCTACCTGTCTTAGCAAGTTTTGATATCCTTCTTTTGTAAAGGAGATTTTTTTTAATTTACTTAATTTGTCATGTGTGGTAAGTTTTGGCATATCGTTAGCATGAGACCTATTATGAAGTCACCCCGATAAAATCAATCATTGGGAATTGTCCCCGCACTGCGTCCCAAAATTTTTCAGATAAATTGTTTGAAAATTTTGAGTATTGAGAAGTTGTTGATTTAGCCACTACTGACTGTTCATAGCGTCTTATAATATCTAATGCTTTTTCTCCTTCCACGTTATATTCAGCTTGGTATTCCTCAGGATTTTGCTTATAGTTATCATGCAGTTTCTTAAAAGAGTCAAAAAAAACTTTGTTTTCTTCTATCATAGCAAGAAAATATTTTTGGTATTTTGTCATAAGTATTATTCTACCATGATTTTTTGAAAAATTCGAGGCTGTAAGGTTTTGTCAAATGGTATAATAAAGATATGCAAAAAAAGATAATATCTTTCCTTCTACTTTTGGTAAGTTTTATAACCATATTGCCTAATGCTAATGCTGCATTTGCCCAAGATCCATTGAGTAGACCGAATAATTTTTTTGGAATTCATATACTTTTCCCCTCAGAGCTTGACCAGGCAAAGAATTTAGTGAATAGTAAAGGTGGAGATTGGGGGTATGTAACTATACCTATTCAGATGTACGACCGTGATATGGAGAAGTGGCAACAGTTCATGGATAAGGCAAAAGAGTTGCATGTAATTCCTCTTGTGCGCTTAGCTACTCAAAATCACCCATTAAATACAAGTGTTTGGCGAAAACCTACCTATTCTGATGTTTTAGATTTTGCAAACTTTTTGTCCTCTATCCGTTGGCCAACTGAGAACAAGTATGTAATACTTTTTAATGAGGTAAATAGGTTTGATGAGTGGGCGGGGGAATATCCAAGTCCACAGGAATACGCAGATATTGTTTCATATGCTTATGAAATATTTAAAGAAAGAGATCCAAATTTCTTTATGATACTAGGTGGAATGGATGCTGCAGCTCCTAATGATTACACAAAATACATAAGTGGATTAGATTATTTGACGCAGTTAGTTAATACAACAAACATAGAAGATAAAATTGACGGATTTTCAAGTCACTCTTATCCAAACCCTGCATTTTCAGCATACCCCTCAGAAAACAAAAAAGTAGGTGTTGCAACCTATAGATTTGAGTACGAATTGCTGAATAAATCAGCACCCAAGAAGCTTCCTGTGTTTATTACTGAAACTGGTTGGAGTAATAAATCGCTCCCTGATTCTATAATTGCAAAATATTACGATATGACAATCTCACAAATATGGAATAAAGATAAAGACAAAATTGTGGCTATCACTCCTTTTTTGTTGAACGCAACGGGTGAGCCATTCGATCAATTTTCATTTTTCAAAAATGGTACTGAGGCAGACTTCTCAAAACTTATTGGATCACTTCAAAAAACAAAAGGCTCGCCACTGCTTTCTTCATCTCTGAAAGTAGTTTCTGAGGCAAAAACAAAAACACTTTCTGTCGCAAAATTTGAAATAACAGGGGAAAAAGAAAAAAAGCTTACCATATCACCTCTGGTAACCATGTATTTCAAAACTATTTTTGGAATAAACTAAACTGTGATACAATGATTCACTCCTCATGTTTGGTAAAAAGAAAAAACAAGTAGTCAAAAAGAAAAATTCTTCCACAAAGAGATTAACTTGGCATTCTGACACTAAGTTAACAGAAAGGGTAAGAGGTGTAATTACAGAGATTGGTTTTTTACATGTTCAAAAACAGAGAATATTTTGTTTTAGGACTGAAGGTTCAAAATCTAGGGCATACGCAAGAATTTGGGCATTTCCTAAAATTTTTCAGAACGTGCTTGAGATAGAGCCTGCGTATGTCATAGAGGTAATAAACAAATATTACGACAAATTAAGTTATGAGGAGCAAACAAAAGTGTTAATTCATGAGCTTTTACATATTCCTAAAAATTTTTCAGGGAGCCTACTTCCCCACAAACATAGTGGAAAAACAATTGAAAAGGAAGTAGAACGAATTTATAAGAGCATGGAGAAAAAAGCATGATACATATAATTCACGGGGATGATATTGCGGCTTCAAGAAAAAGGCTAACTGAAATAGTTGAAACTTCAAAGAGCATAATATATCTTGACGCGGAAAAGGCTAAAAGTGATGAAATATCCCAAGCTTTTTCTTCAACGGATATGTTTTTTGACGCAAAATGCATAGTTATAGAGAAAGTCCTAAAACTCTCTAAAGAAGATTTGGCGCATGTTATATTAGAGAGTAACTCAAAAGATCTTCATAACCATATTATTTTGTGGCACAATACAGAACTATCAAAGCTATTTTTAGGAAAATTTAAAAATACACAGGTAGAGTCTTTTATGCTTCCCAAGTTATTCTTCGCGTTTTTAGATAATTTAAGACCTGGAGCTTTGAGTATAGAGCTTGATACCTTGCTCAGGATGCAAAATGTTGAAGCAGAACAGGTTTTTTATGCAATGGTAAAAAGAATACGCCTCCTATTGTCAGTTAAGTCAAATTTAGAAAACGAGGAACTTCAAAAAATGAGCCCATGGCAGCGTTCAAGGCTTCACGATCAGGGTAAAAATTGGACACATGCCAATCTTACAGAGCTGTATGAAAAGCTATATCTGACAGAAGTAAAAATGAAGTCTGGGGGACTTATGCTTCCTCTTAGGAAGCATCTTGACATATTATTAATACAAGAGTTAAACTAATTGCCTATATGGTACCAGACCACATATTTAAAGGGTATGACATCCGCGGAATTTACCCAACAGATTATAACGAAGAAAATATTGTACCCATAGTAAAGGCAGTTTATACTTTTCTCCATAAAGGAAAACAAGACAACAAACCTCTTACAATTGTTGTAGGTACTGACATGAGAACGTCATCTCCTAGTCTTACAAAAATAGCAATTGATACACTTGTTAAGCTTGGTGCTCATGTTGTTGATATCGGAATGGTATCAACTCCAACTTTTTATTTTGCTGTTTCTCATTACGGATATGAATCGGGTTTTCAAATTACTGCTTCACATAACCCAAAAGAGTGGAATGGTATGAAGATAGTTAAAAACAGCCCTGGCGGTCTTATAAAAATTGGAAAATCAGGTGGGCTTATGGAGATTAAGGAGAGTGCAATAAGTGGTAAATTTATCTCTCCGCAACCAGGTGGAAAAGTAGAAGTGAAGGATGGAATTCTGGAGGATGAAGTAGAAAATGCGTTAAAAATTGTAGGAAATCCCGTAATTTCAAAATTTAAAATAGTTGCAGATACAGCAAACGCTATGGGTGCACAGTATATAGGAGCGTTATTTAAGAAAATTCCCGCAGATCTTATAAAAATGAACTTTGATTATGATGGGACTTTTCCTGCTCATCAACCTGATCCGCTTCAGGCAGAGACGTTGGTAGACTTACAGAAAAGAGTTGTTTTCGAGCATGCAGACTTAGGATTAGCACCTGACGGAGATGGAGATAGACTGTTTTTTGTTGATGAAAATGGTAATATTGTTCCCCCTACTATTATTACTTCAATTATTGCAAAAGATCTTCTGAAGCGTTCACCTGGAGACACTGTGCTAGTTGATATTAGGTATCTTTTAACACCTAAAAAAATACTTGAGGAAGTTGGGGGAAAAATGAAGGTAACAAAAGTTGGACATGCCTATATTACTGAAGGATTACATGAATCAGGGGGAATTTTTGCAGGAGAATCATCTGCGCATTATTTTTTCAGGGAAACAGGTAACGCAGAATCTCAAATGCCTGTTATCCTAACTGTACTCAAGGTTATGAGTGAAGAAGGGAAAACGTTGTCGCAATTAGTTGCTGAGTATAGAAGAAGTTATGAGTCAGGAGAAATTAACTATAAAGTAAAAAATGCTTCAGATATTATGGAAAAAATTAAAGAACAATACAAAGATAGTGAGTTTGTAACGCTGGATGGTATTGCCATAAATTATCCTACTTGGCGTGCATCTGTTAGAACTTCAAACACTGAACCATTGTTAAGGCTCAACGTTGAGTCGCTTGATGAGTCTGAAATGCATGCAAAAAGAGATGAGCTTAAAGCTTTCATTAACGCTAATGCTATAAAAGAGAATACTGTTTCAGCGCATTAATACTTTTCATACTTCTTTATTGACTTAACAGTTTTAATTCCGTACGCTTATAGTAAGTATGGATGAGAATTTAGTAGCAAACGTACCTACTGAGGAGTCTGATGGGATCCCAGATAACAAAAAGTCATTACTTGAAACAGTCCGAAGTAGAATTCCTGACGCATCTCACTTTGCCCGTTCAGTACTCATCCCATTAGTAGTAGTTTTAATAGTTATTTCATTAGGTTCAGGAGGTACATATCTGGTTGCATCTAATATGTTTAACAAACCAGTAGAAACTGCAGAAACTCCCCGTATCTCAGAGGCAGATATTCCTGTTTTCCCAACAGCAGTTCCACCAACACCAACTCCAAACGTGGTATCAACTGATGAAGAATTAATTCCGTCTGCAACTCCTACGGCAAGTCCTGCTGCAGGGTGGAGTACCTATACATTTTCTGCTTTAAATCTTACATTTTCCTATCCACCAGGATGGTTTGTAAATGTTTCGCAAACATCAGGTGCGCCATATCTTTATGTACAAAATTTTTCAGGTAATATACCATTTGGGTATACGCCTGGACAATTTGCAATTCTTGTAGCTCGTCTTGAGCAAGTAGGAATAGTAACAGTAGATCAACTAATTTCTCAGTTGGCTCTTAATGCGGCAAGTAACACGTTTATAAACGGAGTAAATATGGGAACAGTAAATGTTAATGGTTCAACCCCTACTACAATAAATGGCTATCAGGCGCTAGAGCGGTCTGTCACATATTCCGCATCTCCATCCGCTCAAGTAAGTGAAGTTTATGTGTTGGATGGAGTCTCAAATGTAGTTGAGTTTGTGCCTCTTTTGGATACTTCTTACGGTGTTTCTTATTTTAATACGCTTCTTTCAACCATTCAGTTCACAAATTGATTACATTTGATCTTTTTACTTGACACAGTCATTTTAATACACCACAATAAATATATGGTTTCCTCTCACGATTTGGTAGTTTCATTGTCAGACTGTAATTCACATGATGTAAAATTTGTGGGTGGTAAGGCAGCCAATTTAGGAGAAATGATAAATGCTTCGTTTCCTGTTCCTGGCGGCTTTGTAGTTTCCTCAAACGCATATTTCCTTTTTCTTTCAGAAAATAAACTTGATATAAAGATTAAACATCTATTGGGATCAATTAACTTTGAGAGCACAGACTCTCTTTCTCAAGTTTCACATCATATTAAACAGATAATTTTATCATCACCAATTCCTGAAAAAATAGTAAAGGAAGTTTTTTCACATTATAAAAAAATAGGTACACAAACGCTTGTTGCAGTTAGATCATCTGCAACATCTGAGGATTCAAAGAAAGCATCTTTTGCAGGACAGCAAGAGACTTTTCTAAATGTTTCAGGAGAGGCACTACTTATGGATAAAATTCGTGAAGGGTGGGCATCTCTTTTTTCAGCAAGAGCTATGTTTTACAGACATGATGTGCATTTGGATCACTTTAAGACAGGGATTGCTTTAGTTGTGCAAAAAATGGTTCAGTCGACTGCAAGCGGAGTTATGTTTTCTATTGATCCTGTAACAAACAACAAAAACAAAATAATAATAGAGTCAATTTACGGTCTTGGTGAGTATATTGTGCAAGGTAAGGTTACTCCGGATCATTATGAAGTTGCAAAAAGCGACTTTTTAATACTTGAAAAAAAAATTGTAAATCAAAAAATAATGTATGTTAAGAAAGGACATGACAATAAAGAAGAACAAGTACCCAAAAAGCTGCAGGACTTGCAGAAAATAACGGATGAGGATATAGTTACTCTTGCGAAATTAAGTAAAAAACTTGAAGATCATTACTTTTTTCCTCAGGATTCGGAGTGGGCAAAAGAAAACGGGAAGATATATCTGGTACAAACACGACCTATAACAACGACTGTAGAAGTGAAAAAAGAAAGTCAGACACCCCAAGCCCTTACGTCTTCTATTGGAAGTCATCCTATAATTGTGGGAGATCCAGCAAGTCCTGGGATTGGAATTGGCAAGGTAAAAATTATTCATTCGCTTTCCGACGCATCATCTTTTGAGGCAGGAATGGTTTTAGTGGCGAAAGCTACTAATCCTGACTATGTACCTATTATGAAAAAAGCTGCTGCTATTGTTACTGCAGAAGGCGGGAGAACTTCACATGCTGCCATAGTCTCAAGAGAATATGGTCTTCCCGCTGTCGTAGGAGCGCATTTTGCACTTACTAAATTGAAAGACGGTATGAGTGTCACAGTTAATGGTAGAACAGGCGAGGTGTTTCAGGGTAGTCTAAAGATTAAAGAAGAAGTAGTGTCGGAAGAAACTCATGTTAAAACGGCAACAAAGTTATATGTCAATGTAGGAGAGCCTGAACTTGCTGAAAAGATAGCAGCAATGCATGTAGATGGAGTAGGACTGTTGAGAGCAGAATTTATGATAGCTCAAATCGGTATCCACCCAAAAAAATTAATAGAAGATGGTAAGGAAAACCTTTTTATAGAAAGGTTGAGTCAGGACCTTATGACATTCTGTAAGGCATTTTACCCTCGCCCTGTTCTTTACAGAGCAACTGATTTTAAAACAAATGAGTATAGGAATTTAAAGGGCGGAAAACCGTATGAGCCCGAAGAATCAAACCCTATGTTGGGGTATAGAGGTGTATACAGGTACATAAATGACCCACGCGTTTTCAAATTAGAACTTGAGGCTATAAAACGTGTTAGGGAAAAAATGGGATTTGTTAACTTACGGCTTATGCTTCCTTTTGTACGTACCGTAGCAGAGCTTGAATCAGTAAAAAAAATTATTTATGACGCTGGGTTAAAACGGTCTCACACATTTAAGTTATTTATGATGGTAGAAATTCCTGCAAACGTAATTCTAATTGATGATTTTATAGATTCGGGGATTGATGGTGTTTCAATAGGCTCAAATGATCTAACTATGTTAACTCTTGGTGTAGATCGTGACAATGATGAGGTTGCAACGGAATTTGATGAACGTAACAAGGCATTACTGTGGTCGTATGAGAGGGTACTAAAGGCAGCACGTGAACACGGAATTGAAGTAGGTATTTGTGGTCAAGCACCATCAGAGTTTCCCGATCTTGTTGAGAAGTTAGTTCATTGGGGAGTAAATAGTATTTCTGTTTCTCCTGATGCGGTTATAGAAACACGCAGGACAATTCACGCGTCTGAGTTAAAACTTCTAAAACGTTTGAAAGGGCAATAATTGAAAAGTAGGTTATTGATGGAACATGATGACCAATTCACCTTTCGGTTGAGATTTTGTAAAGTGGTCAATCATATAAGAGACAGTGCCTCTTAAAAATTCTTCGTACATTTTTGTCATTTCCCGAGCAATAACTATTTCTATATCTCCAAATACTTCTTTAAGTGCTTCAAGGCAGCGAATGAGCTTGTGGGGAGACTCATAGAAAATTATTGTTGGTTTTTGGTTATTTTTTGTTCCTTCTTGAAGGATAAAATGTATGTTTAGAAAAAACTTTTTTTTACGTTCAAAAGAATCTGGAGGAAAGCCCAGAAATAAAAATTTATCAGTTGGAAGACCAGACGCACATAATGCAGTAGTTATTGCGTTTGCACCTGGAAGGGGTATGACTTGAAGCTTTCTTTGAATTGCAGTACGTATAAGTTTAAAGCCGGGGTCTGAAATAAGAGGTGTACCTGAATCTGAAACTAAAGCTATTTTTAGGTTTTGAGCAAGCTTATCAATTATTTCATAGATTTTGTTTTCCTCGTTGTTGTCATTTAAAACCATCATCTCTTTTTTTATCCCCAGATGGTAAAGAAGACCTCCTGTAACCCTCGTATCTTCGCAAATGACAAGGTCTGCTGATTTTAATACATCTATTGCTCTCAGCGTTATGTCTTGCAAGTTCCCGATTGGAGTTGGTACAATGTATAAAATACCCATATTGGTATTATACTTTATCTGATGGAAATTTTAACAAATGTCATAAACCTATTTCTTCATATTGATGACCAACTTGCCTATATAATAAATCTTCTAGGTCCGCTCACCTATGTTGTTCTTTTTGGAGTAGTATTTGCTGAAACAGGGTTAGTTGTAACACCTTTTCTTCCTGGAGACTCACTTTTATTTGCTGCAGGCGCTCTATCTGGTTTAGGGTATTTGAATATAGCTGTTTTATATCTGTCATTATTAGCAGCAGCAATATTGGGAGACTCACTCAATTACTGGATTGGGAATAAAATTGGACCTCGCGTTTTTGCAAGGGAAAATTCACGAGTATTTAAAAAAGAATATCTTGAGAAAACCCGTGAATTCTATGAGAAACATGGGGGAAAAACTATTATTTTAGCTCGCTTTATCCCTATTATACGTACATTTGCGCCGTTTGTGGCAGGTGTAGGTAAAATGGACTATAAGTCATTTCTTATTTATAACGTTGTAGGTGCATTTCTTTGGGTGACTAGCTTTGTTTTTGCAGGTTACTTTTTTGGAGGGCTTCCGTTCATGCAGAAGAATTTTCATTATGCAGTTGTTATTATTGTATTTATTTCACTCATTCCTGTTGTCTATGAATTTGTTAAGCATAAATACGGTCACAGGCTTTCAAAAAAACAACTATCCCATGCAAATTACTCTGAGGTAAAGAAAACAGTGAAGAAAAGCACAACTGAAAACTAAATAGTTAATTCCTTTACAATAAGTTTAAATTTTTTTGAAGAATAGAAAGGGGATTAGTTAAATCTTCTGATAAGACCCACAACCTTACCTTGTACACGTACAGCTTTTGGATAGATAGGTTCCATGGTGCTATTTGCCGGTTTCAAAATAACTTGTTCACCTTCTTTATAGAATCGTTTTAATGTAGCTAGACTTTCATCAACTAAGGCAACAACAATATCTCCATTATGAGCAGTTTCAGATTTTTCAATAACCACAAAGTCTCCATCTAAAATTCCGTCTTCTATCATGGATGTGCCTTTAACTTGGAGAACATAAGAAGTTTTTGTACCTGAAAGCATACTGGAGGCAACCGCAAATGTTGCTTCAGGATCAGTATATGGCTCTAGCGGTTGACCTGCAGCAATATAACCCATCAAAGGAAGGGAAATGGACGGACCAAGTGATTTTGAGGTAGGTCCTAGAAGTTTTCCTAGTGACTCTTTTTTTAACACTTTAAGAGTTCTCAGGTTTCCATCAACTTTTTGGACATAGCCTTTGTCTACCATGGTTCTTATCAAGGCATGAACGGTAGATACGCTTCTTTTTCCAGTAGCCTGAGCCATTTCTGCCAAAGTAGGGGAGTAGCCATTTTGTTCTTGGAATTGAATAATAAAATTAAGTAACTCCCTCTCTTTTTTATATAATACCGCTGTCATACATAATTTATACGAAAATTACTTGAATTTTACAAGATGACAAACAATATCAAAACACCGCATTTTTAGTTTTCAGACGATGTGTTTAGACATGACACAGAATATGGTAAAATTATAGGTTATGAACTTTAAACTTCATTCAAAATTTAAACCCACTGGAGATCAACCCACTGCGATTGAAAAACTTTCAACAGGATTAAATAAGGGGGAAGAAAATCAAGTATTATTGGGAGTTACAGGTAGCGGAAAAACATTTACTATTGCAAACGTAATACAAAAATATAATAAGCCAACACTTATTATTTCACACAATAAAACACTTGCAGCGCAAATATACCAGGAAATGCGGGACTTTTTTCCGGAAAACGCAGTTTCATATTTTGTTTCTTATTACGATTTCTATCAGCCAGAAGCATACATTCCGACAACTGATACCTATATCGCAAAGGAAACAGAAATAAACGAAGAAATAGATAAGCTGAGACTTGCTGCTACCACAAATATATTAACCAGACCTGATACGATTGTGGTCGCATCTGTATCATGTATATATAATCTCGGATCTCCTCAAGAATATGGAAAATTTGTTTTTACTTTAAAAACAGGAGATGAGTATGAGAGGCAACACATTTTGGAAAGACTACTTGATCTGATGTATGAACGAAATGATTATAATTTTACCCGTGGCACATTTCGGGTTCGAGGAGAGGTTATAGAGTTGCATCCTGCGTACGATGACTATGTGGTAAGAATTGTTTTAAAAGGAAAAAAAATTGATAAACTGGAAATACTAGACCCGTTAACATCTGAGAAGAAAGGGGTAAAGGAAGAAATTTCTATTTTTCCTGCAAAACACTATATAACCGATCCTGCATTTTATAAAGATGTATTTACACAAATTAGACGTGATTTAAAAATAAGGACTGATGAATTAAAGACGCAGGGAAAAGAGTTGGAGGCACATAGATTAAATCAACGCACGGAATATGATCTTAAAATGTTGACCCAGCTAGGATACGTAAACGGAATTGAAAATTATTCACGCTATTTTGATGGAAGAAAACCAGGAGACGCACCATTCTCACTTCTTGAATACTTTGAAAAATCTGATCCGGATTGGCTTCTTATTGTTGATGAGTCCCATATGACAATACCCCAAATTCGTGGTATGTATAACGGAGACAGGGCGCGTAAACAAATGTTGGTAGATTTTGGATTTAGACTTCCTTCAGCATTTGACAACAGACCCCTAACTTTTGAGGAGTTTTACGGTAAGGTACATAAGACAATCTATATGAGTGCGACTCCTTCTTTGTGGGAAGTGAAAAAATCAGGTGATAAAAACATTGCAGAACAGTTAATCAGACCTACTGGTGTTGTGGATCCAGAAGTAACTATTAAAAAAAGTGATGGTCAAATCTTTGATCTACTCTCTGAGATTAAAGCTGCTATTGAAAAAAAAGGTAGAGTGCTCGTTACAACTCTAACAAAGCGTATGGCAGAAGAGTTGTCTTCTTATCTTGAAGATGAAGGAATAGCTGTAACATATCTTCATGCAGATATTCAAACACTGGAACGTCAAGACGTATTAGACGAGCTAAGAGAGGGTAAATACGATGTGTTGGTGGGAATTAATCTACTGCGGGAGGGACTAGATCTTCCAGAGGTTTCACTTGTCGCTATTCTCGATGCTGACAAAGAAGGTTTTTTAAGGTCAAGATCTTCGCTTATTCAGATTATGGGGAGAGCAGCAAGAAAAGTTGATTCCCGTGTTATTTTATACGCTGATATTATGACAGACTCAATTAAAAAAGCAGTAGCTGAGGTTGAGAGAAGGCGTAAAATTCAACTTGCGTATAATAAAAAGTATAATATTACTGCTAGATCCGTAGAAAAGTCCATTCGTGAAAAGCTAATTAAAAAAGAGGAAATTCTAGATGATATTAGACCTCTTATGGATAGAGAGATGTTACTTCCTGATCAAAAAAAGAAGGTAATTAAAAGATTACGAGATGAAATGAAGAATGCAGTAAAAAATTTGGATTTTGAAACAGCTGCTTTGCTACGAGATAAGATAAAGTATTTAGAGCAGCAGTAGATAATTATGGCAAAATCTCCAGAACTACCACACATATTCCCTAAAGAAGGGCTAATGGAGAAAAGAGCAAATGTTTTAACAAGAATTACGCCTTTTGTTGAAGAGAAACTAACCTTACTTCTTGACCCGAATAAAGCATGGCAACCCTCTTTGGTTTTACCTAGTCCTGAATCATTAGAATTCAAACAAATTCAACTGGAAGCAAAAATGCTTACTCCTGAGACAAAAGTTGTAATAGTTGGATCTTTAATCACTGAAGATGGGCTTCCAAATTTTACTGCAGAAATATCAAGGTTTGGAGAATCCTTTGGGATAGACGAGAAAGAAGACTCCCCATGGGAAAAATGGAGAAGAGGATGGGCTTCTGAAGAGGATAGACATGGAAGACTAATTGAAATGTATGTTAGAGACTCAGGAGGATTTAATGTTACACAAATTGAAAGAGACGTTCATGCATATATAAGAGATGGTTTTTATCCAGGGCATGGAAAAGACTCATATCAAGCTCTTATGTATACTGCCTGGCAGGAAAGGGCAACACAGGATTCTCATAGGGGACTAGCAAAAGTAGCAAAAACTGCAGGGGCAGAATACCTATATAAAGCAGCAGGCAGAATGGCTGGTGACGAGGGGAGACATGCACAGTTTTATATTCCAGTCGTTGGTGAAATATTTAGATTAGATCCTGAAGGCGCAACTCACTCACTTTCTGAACTAGTTGCAAGAGGTCTTATTATGCCTGGGAGTAAAATGTCTGGGTTCAATGCGTTTGTTGAGGCAAGTTCAGTATCGGGAGTATACGGCGGGATTGAATATACCTCAATTCTTCAAGAACTGATACAGACATGGGGAGTTAAATCAATTTCACTAAGTGGTCAGGCTGATCAAAAAAGGCACGCTCTGATAGATAGAGCAGATAGGCTAACAAAAATTGCAGAAAGAGCCCGACCTAGAAACAACAGCAATTCTCTTGAAGCTCTCAAGCAGAGGTGGATCACCTAGTCTACTTACTTGAATAAGCTCCTCCAGTTAGTCTATAATGATTAACTTCAAATTTCATTTAGAATCAATTTCGTAAGAAGTTTGTTTAATCTAAAAATATGTACGACAAAATAATAGTAAAAGGCGCGCGCGAGCACAATCTAAAGAATATTGATCTTGAGATTCCCAAAAACAAATTAGTGGTTTTTACAGGATTATCAGGTAGTGGAAAAAGTTCCCTTGCTTTTGACACAATTTATGCAGAAGGTCAAAGGAGGTATGTAGAGTCGTTGTCAAGCTATGCAAGGCAATTTTTGGGAATAATGAAAAAGCCTGATGTCGATTTTATCGAAGGTCTTTCACCTGCAATATCAATAGATCAAAAATCGACCTCACACAATCCCCGCTCAACAGTTGGCACTGTTACTGAAATCTATGACTATTTACGCCTTTTATTCGCACGCGTAGGTCATCCTCATTGTCCAAAATGCGGTACTGAGATATCACGCACCACAAAAGAAAAAATACTTGAAGACGTAATATTAAAATTTGTAGGAATGCAGCCTGCTCGGATAATGGTACTTTCTCCTGTTGTGAAAGGAAGAAAAGGTGAATATAACGATTTGTTTAAGGATTTGAGAAAACGCGGATATCAAAAAGTAAGAGTAGACGGAAAAATATTAGATTTATCTGAAGATATTGGGCTTATTAAAGCAAATAAACATACCATTGACGCAGTAGTAGATAGAATTACCTTGGACAAAAATTTTGATCGCCAAAGATTGTCTGACTCTTTAGAGCAGGCGCTTGTGCTTGGGAATAGAGAGGTAATAATTACAAAAGTTAAAGATAAGGGATTTGAATTTCCAGAAAAACCAGTAGAAATGGAAGATCTTGCCTATTCAGAAAAATTTGCATGTCCCAAATGCGGTACCTCAATATCTGAAATAGAGCCTAGAATTTTTTCTTTTAATTCACCATTTGGGGCATGTACAAATTGTAATGGGTTAGGCGTAATTTACGCAATTGATGAGTCACTTGTATTGGCACCAGAATTAACTGTACTTGAAGGAGGAATACTTTCATTCTCAAATATTGGGGAGCAAGATACATGGTTTGCAAGAACTGTAAAGCAGGCATTATCAGAGAATGATATTCCGTTAAATAAACCAATAAAATCATTTACCTTGGAGCAGAAGAAACAATTACTGTATGGTACGGGAGATACAATGTACCAAATAACAGGAACTAATAGATTTGGAGAAAAAACAAAAATTTACGAAGAGTTTACGGGAATAGTAAATTATATGCTTTCAAAATACAATGAATCGGATTCTGAAATAGTAAAACGTGAAATTGAAAAGTTTATGAACCCGAAAGTATGTGAGGAGTGTAACGGTGCAAGGCTAAAAAAGGAAGCACTTGCAGTAACTATTCAAGGGAAGTCAATCGTTGAGATTACAGAAAAAAGTATAGAAGACACGCACGAATTTATTCTTCAGTTAGATTCTGTTTTGAGCGAACGCGAGAAGCAGATCGCAAAGGTGATTGTCAAAGAAATAAGTGCACGGCTAGCATTTCTTTTAGATGTTGGATTATCCTACCTTACGCTCTCAAGGAGTGCACATACGCTCGCAGGCGGTGAAGCTCAAAGAATTAGGCTTGCGTCTCAAATAGGAAGTGGGCTCTCAGGTGTTTTATATGTTCTAGATGAGCCATCTATTGGGCTGCATCCTAGGGATAATACAAAACTCATAACAACTCTTAAAAGGCTAAAAGAAATAGGTAATACTGTTATAGTTGTAGAGCATGATAAGGAAATGATGGAAGAGTCAGACTACATTTTTGATATCGGTCCTGGGGCAGGACAGCTAGGGGGACATATTACTGCACAGGGTACACCGCTTGAACTGATGGAAAATGAGAAGTCGTTAACAGGACAGTATTTATCAGGCAAAAAGAAAATAAAAATTCATAAGAGTAAAAAAGAAGACAAAAATGAGAAAATAATTATTTCGGGCGTTACTGAGCACAATTTGCAAAATGTAACTGTGGAATTTCCTTTAGGGAAGTTGATATGCGTTACGGGAGTTTCAGGATCTGGAAAATCTACGTTAATAAATGATGTCTTGTACCACGCACTAGCACAAAGAAAAAACCCTTATCACAAAGAACGACCAGGTGTATTCAGAGACTTAATGGGTGAGGAATACATAAAAAGAGTTTTTATGATTGATCAATCTCCAATCGGTCGTACACCACGGAGTAATCCTGCCACATATACAGGTGCCTTCACGCATATCCGGGGTATCTTTGTAAATAGCAAGGAAGCAAGAATAAGAGGTTACACACCTGGAAGATTTTCATTTAATGTAAAGGGTGGTAGATGTGAAACGTGTGAGGGTGAAGGAACGCTAAAGATTGAAATGCAGTTTCTCCCTGACGTTTTCATCCCGTGCGAAACATGTAATGGAAAAAGGTATACACAGGAAACGCTTGAGATAGAGTTTGAAGGAAAAAACATAGCAGACGTTTTAGACATGTCCATAAATGAAGCTTTAGATTTCTTTTCTTTTCATGAAGGATTATCCACAAAATTATTAACACTGAAAGAAGTGGGGTTATCCTATGTTAAGCTAGGACAATCAGCACCCACTTTGTCAGGAGGAGAAGCGCAGAGAATAAAACTTGCATCCGAACTTTCAAAAAAAGGTGGGAATAATAGTCTGTACTTACTAGATGAGCCGACAACAGGACTTCATTTTGCTGATTTAGAAAAGCTTGCTGTAGTATTGCACAAATTAGTTGAAAAAGGAAACACAGTGATTGTAATTGAGCATAATCTTGATATTATTAAAAATGCAGATTATATTATTGATCTGGGACCAGAAGGCGGAAAAGGGGGAGGAGCTATTGTTGCTGTAGGATCTCCACATGAAATTGCGTCAAATCCTCACTCCTATACTGGTCAATACCTGAAAAAGGAATTGTGACTATAAAGATTATTAAAATATTTCTTATTTTCATTTTTTTGATTGTACTGCCTGTTTTTCCAAGTTATGCACAGGAGAAGGAAGACTCAAAAGATTACTTTACTGTTTCAGCTAATTCTTTATACCAAGTTGTAAACTCCTCATCTACGCATGTTATTCAAGAAATCTCAATAGTAAACAAGAAAGAGTTTTTTTATGCTCCATCATACGCAATAACACTTCATACGAAATCAATAAGTAACATTACTGCACGCAATGAGGCAGGTGCTATTCCCTTTACGCTAAAAGAAGGTGAAGACGGATCAAAAACAATAGAAATCACGTTTCCGGAAAAAATTGTTGGAGTTGGTAAATATAATAATTTCACCTTCTCCTATGACTCTTCAGACTTTACACATAAAATTGGGAACATACTAACCGTTCAAATTCCTGCGCTTTCGGGTTCTCAATCTTTCGACTCATATACGGCAGCAGTAAATGTTCCAGAAGAGTTCGGAGTACCAAGCATCATAAAGCCAAATGTTTCATATAGTAAAAAGGGGAATACGTATATATTTAGCAACGGACAATTGAAAAAAGGAATAGAAATGGTATTTGGTGAATTTCAACTATACAGATTTAAACTTTCTTATCACTTAGAAAACAATAACGTATTCCCTGTTACAACTGAACTTGCCTTGCCTCCAAACACATCTTATCAGGAGGTAATTGTGGAAAATGTAACACCAAAACCTAAGAAAACGTACAGAGATATAGATAAAAATACGCTTGCAACATATTTACTACCGCCAAAAACTACAACCCATGTTACCGCAGAGGTTTTAATTAAAGTAAAAAATATACCAACACAAGAAGTTTTGTCAGAATCACAAAAAAAAATATATTTAAAACCCCAAAAATACTGGGAAGTTAATGATCCGGAGATACAAAAAATTGCAAAAGACTTAAAAACTCCTTTAGCAATATATGAGTATGTTGTAAAAACGCTGTCGTATGAAACAAAAAAAGCAAATTTAGAAAACGTGAGACAAGGAGCAAAAAACACACTCTCAAACCCTTTATACGCAGTTTGCCTTGAATTTACTGACCTTTTTATAAGTCTTGCGCGAGCAGCTCAAATTCCCGCAAGATCTGTAGAGGGTTATGCCTATACTGATGACTCACAAGATAAACCTTTATCATTGTTTGAGGATGTTCTGCATGCTTGGCCAGAATATTACGATGAAAATAAAAAAACATGGGTTATGGTAGACCCCACTTGGGGGAATACAACAGGAGGAGTAGACTACTTTAACTCACTCGATTTTGATCATGTTGCGTTCGTCATAAACGGGGAAAAGAGTTCATATCCGGTTCCTGCAGGAGGGTATAAAACAGAAGAAGAAACAAAAGATATTGTCGTATCATATCCTGATTCAGTTGCATTTGTTAAAAATTCAAAGATTCAAATATCAGGTTCTTTCTCCTCTTTTACAAAGAGTAATTTAATAGAGAGTAAAATAAAACTTATAAATTTAGGTAATTCTGAATCTAGTCTTCAAAAAGCAGAAATTTATCTTGATGGAAAAAAATCACTTGCCATATCGCTCCCTGAGGTTCCTCCATACGGAGAAGCTGAATTTTCAATTGCTATACCTTTGCGCCATACAGGATTTCTTTCTTCTTTGACAAATTTTAATCATACTATTACAATTCATGATGAGAACGGACGGGAGCTATATGCTGAAAAAATTAAAACATTCCCGTTTTCTCAATACTATTTGATAGGAGGTGCAATTTTTATTGGAATCATATTTATATTCGTCCTTGCCTTCAAAACCAGGAGTTTACCTCTTCAAAAATAACGAAAAAAAGATAATTTATATTGGTAAAGCAAAGAATCTTAAAAAAAGAGTTTCATCCTATTTTCAAAAAGGCGCTCATGACGCAAAAACTACACATTTAGTAAGCGCTATTAAATCAATAGAGCACACACCAGTAAGCTCTGAAATAGAAGCATTTTTACTGGAAGCAGAGCTTATTAAAAAGTATAAGCCTTATTATAATATCCGTTTTACTGATGATAAATCTTACCCATATATTATGATTACAACCAATAGTTTTCCTTATGTATCAGTGGTGCGTAAGATGAATAACAAGAAGGCAGATTATTTCGGTCCATACCCTGATGCAGGATCAGTAAAAACTGTACTTAAAATTTTAAGAAGAATATTTCCTTATCAGTCGGTTAAAAATCACTCAAAAAGAAAATGCCTGTATTATCATCTGGGACTTTGTCCTTGCCTTCCTGCAGCCCCTGAAAATAGAATCCAATACATGAAAAATTTGAGGCTTTTAAAAAGCTTTTTAGGAGGAAAAACGGGTAAGGTTACTGAAGCACTTAGAAAAGAACAAAAACGCAGTATTCAACATGAGGAATTTGAAAACGCTTCAAGTATTCAAAAGCAGCTTGACTCAATAAAAAAGATTACTCAAGAGACATTTGATCCATTTTTCTACATATCTACCCCAAATGCGCAAGCCAAACGTGAAAAGAATGAAAATGAGAATCTAAAAACTTTGCTTACCAGCTCTGGGCTAGAATTAACCGCTCTTAACAGAATAGAGTGTTATGACATATCAAATTTTCAAGGAACAAATGCTACCGGTTCTATGACAGTATTTGTTGATGGAAGCGCTACAACAAGCGAATATAGAAAGTTTAAAATTAAAAAGCTTTCAACACCAAATGATTTTGCAATGCATCAAGAAGTAATGGCAAGACGCCTAAAACATACGGAGTGGGGAATGCCTGACCTTATTATAGTAGATGGTGGAAAAGGACAAGTGAGCTCTGTTTTACAAGTTCTTGCTCATATGAATGTTAATTTCCCTGTCATTGGTCTTGCAAAACGGTTTGAAACTATTATTCTACCTGAAAAAGCTGGAAAGCAGATTATCTTTAATGAGGTAAGAGTTCCTTTATCAACTCCTGCGCTAAATTTGGTGCGGCGAATACGAGACGAAGCACATCGTTTTGCAATTTCATATCACAGAACGTTAAGAAGTAAAAAAACATTTACAGATTAGAATCAGTCTGTTAGCATAGAATGTAATGAAGTTTATACTCCAACAGCTTATAATAGCTATTATCTCTCTTTATCTCACATCGCTTTTTTTCCCTGGACTTGTTATTTCTGGCGGGTTTCCACAACTATTTCTTGCGTCTTTATTTTTAGTTGTAGGGTTTGTTGTTATACGCCCTTTGATAAATCTTATTACGCTTCCTTTAGGAATTCTTACGTTGGGACTTTTTTCTGTTATTACAACTTCAATAGTTCTATTTTTAATAACCGTAATCGATCAAAATTTTAATATTGTACCTTTCCCTTTTTCCGGTTTCTCATTTTACGGACTCGTAATTCCTTCATTTTATGCCAATATACTTTTGTCTTACATATTAATTTCTGCTACAATACAGGCAGTACAAAAAGTATTGATGTACATATTTGATTTATGAATTCAGCATATACAGTTGTCCAGATAGTGATAGCGGTTTTAATAGTTATCACAATAATTTTACAGACCAGAGGTTCATCTTCTGGAATGGCTTTTGGAGGGGGAACGGAGAGCTATAGAGGCAAGAAGGGAATGGAAAAAGTATTGTTTTACACAACAATAATTCTTGCTGCTATCTTTGCTCTTATTTCTATTCTGTCTCTCATCAATCAGTAATTTTTGGGGCACTTTAAAGTGACGTGAGACTTTATATCCTGTGAGAAACTAAAAAGTAAATTTTATGGTATTGGTAAGACGCAGATACTATATCTGGTTATTTAAAGCATATTTTAAGAAGTGGAAGAAAACTATTTTTTCCTCAATATTAGTAGGTGCTTGCGTCTTTTTTGTTTTTCTTCTAATCTTAAATTACTACGTTTTTCCTATATTTAATAATAGCGTTGTAAAAATTGGGTATGCAGGCTCCTATACTTTAGCAACACTACCCCAAGCGGTACTTAAAGATGTTTCCTATGGTCTAACAACCGTAGAACCAAATAATAAGGTGCTACCTGCTGCTGCATCTTCATGGGAAATTTCAAAAAACGGACGAGTATATACATTTGTTTTACGTGATAATTTAAAGCTATCAAATGGGAAGAAATTTTTAGCAGAAGATGTCCCCTATAAATTTAAGGACGTTGAAAGTAAGGTAATTGATGCAAACAAAATTCAATTTACCCTTAAAAATGCCTACGCACCGTTCTTATCAGTTGTCAGTTCTCCAATAATAATACAAAATTATGGGTTAAATGAGTATCATATTGCAAAAATAGAGGAGAACTCCGGGTTTATAAAATCCTTAACATTAACTAATAAAGACAGTACCAAAAAGAAAATATTTTATTTTTATCCAACAGCAGATGCATTAACTACTGCCTTTATGCTAGGCGAGGTTTCTAAAATGGAAAACGTTTTGCCTGATACAAATCCTGAAAAAAACTTTTCCGCATGGGGAAACGTAGAAGTTCAAAAGAGCACAGATTACACTCAGCTAATTGGTATTTTTTTTAATACCTCTGATAATATTCTTTCAAATAAAAAAGTACGTCAAGCACTAACCTATGTATTACCAAAAACTTTTCCTGAAGGTGAAAGAACTTTCTCCTTTATTCAACCGAATTCTATATATTACACAGAAAGTCCAAATGAAGGAATTTTAGACCTTGCGCTATCTAGATCTCTTTTGTCAGCGTCAGAAATTAAGAATCCTACTATAACATTAAAAACACCAGATGAGCTGAGGTCAATTGCACTAGCAGTAGCTAAAGAATGGAAAAAAATTGGAGTAAAGACAGATATTATTACGACAAATGATCTTCCAACAACTTACCAAGCGCTTCTTTACACGATGAGATTGCCATACGATCCTGATATGTACACTATTTGGCACTCTGGACAAGTAAATAACATTACACACTACAAAAATGTGAGGATTGATAAATTACTTGAGGATGGAAGACAAGCCACTGATGAAAATAAGCGTATTCAAATATATGCCGACGTCCAAAAATATTTATTAGACGATGCGCCTGCAGCTTTTCTTTACTTCCCATACAGCTATACAGTATCACGATAATTTATTGCCTCAGCAATATTTATTTGTTAAAATCTATTAGCTTCGTGAGTTGCGCCTGTGGCTCAATGGATAGAGCACTTGTCTTCGGAACAAGGGGTTGCGTGTTCGACTCACGCCAGGCGCGCACTATTAAATATTGAAGGGCGACTAGCTCAATGGTAGAGCAATTCCCTCTTAAGGAATCGGTTCGGGGTCCGAATCCCCGGTCGCTCACAAATGTCTTATAGTTAGTGTTTTTCTGTATAATCTGCTATAATCCTCGTATACATTATGGAAAGAGATGTTATGAAAGCACGGGCTCAAGCTGAATATATGGCTTTAATTAGCCTTGGGTTAAAAGAGCGGGAGCTAGCCTGGCAGCGTAGAGAGAAGTGGATTACTAGAATTTTACAAAAAGGAAAAAATAAGAGACTTCTAGAAACGGCAAATGCAATAGATGATGAAGTGCAAGAAAGACTTTCTATTATTAGTTCTATTACAGATCTTAATTTTGGTGCTAATGGTGCCTGGAAGTTAAGTAGTGAACTTAAAGGAAAACATATAGACATTGAACAGATTGATAGAAACGGTAAAAAATTGTATTCAGTAAAAGTGGGAGGGGAAAATCCTCCAGATCATGAGTTCAGCAAGCTAGCCAGACTTTACTCCAGTGCTGTAAATGAAATTCAAGGCATATTAAAAGAACAAGAAACAAAAGGTGAGTCCACAAGACGACCCCAAGAAGAATTTAGAGGAGATTTAGAAAAGGCTAAGTCCGAAGATCAATTGGGTCATTTTAAAGTACTAGGCTTAAAACCAAATGACTTTGAAGGACTAAATGGGAATCAAATTGTGGCTATGATCAATGCTAAATACAGACTAGCAGCAAGAAAAAAGCATCCTGATATGCAGAGTGGTGATAGTGACGGTATGAAAAAAATAAACATTGCTAGAGATGCGTTGCTTAACGCGTACACGAAAAAAAACACACATTAACTTTCATAATTTCTGGTATATCTTTGCAGTTTTATAAAAGTCTCTTTATATATTATTTTCCAATTTTTGGTGTAGGATGGCTTGTTTTTTCCATGTTAACTACTTTTTCTGAAATTAACTTTATTGCGGCTTTAATTTGATCTAAGTCTTGCTGAATATCTTCAACTTCTTCCTCCTGCTCTTGGTCTTCTTTTTCTTCCTCCAGTTCGCGGTATTCTTCTAATAATTCCTGCCTGTTTTGAGCAATAAGGATAAAGGTTGAAAGGAAAATTGCCTCTAAAGATACGAGCATGGTAAGTAAACCATATGGGAATGGGTCAAACGGATGTAAATAAGGTTCTAACAAACCCTGATTTATAGCAATCCACAAGCTAAACCAAACCACATGAAAGTATAAGAAATTCATGCTTCCAGAGAAGCTTGTAATCCACTCAGCAAGTGTTCCTTCTACTGAATGTATTCTTCTCCTGATACTTCTTTGCTTTTTTTGAATTTGTACTTCTTTTTGCTTATCTAATGGTGACATAGACCCTTTTAAAAATTTATGCCCCCAACTAGGGGGCTTATATAGTGATTTTAGTCCCGATCTTTCGGGTTTGTCAAGGTTTAAGTAGGAATTTTAGACAGAAGAACGAAGATGAGGAAGATAAAAAGCCTTATCCCCAAGAAATCCATTTGGTTTGGTTGAAAGTTTTGGGGCATATAAAACGTATCCGTAACGTATAGTGTGAGAACCAAATTGTTTATTTAAATTATCTATTGTGTGGTTTAAAACTTCTTCCCGTGGATCCTCAAATAAACTCGGAGTCACATATTTTTCATCAATTAGATTAGCTACAGAAACATGAACTTGTCTTACCATATAATGCCACCCCCATTCTTTATAGAAAAGCTTTAAAACTTCAAAAATTTCTTTACCTGAGTTAATGTAGGTAAAAATTGTTTTTCTCCCTCCCATACTTTTCTCCCCGCTTAGGTATAAGCTTACTGTACGAGCTTTTTTATTCATAGCTCTTAGCCTTTTTGCTACCTCTTCAGATAATTCTGATAATATTTGAAGAATTTTTTCCTGACTCTCTTCATTTGCAGGCAAACAATAATTTCTCCCTACTGATTTAGCATCTACTTCCTCAAAAAGAGAAGTAACCTCAGAGTCGTCTTGAGCCCATGCGTAACATAGGAGTTGCTCAGCGCACACTATACCAAATTCTTTCCTGAGAAGACGTAGGGGATAAGTTCTTAAAGATAATAGATTATAAATTCCTAATATGTTAAGACGGTATTTTAGTCTATCTCCAATACCGCATATATCTGTAAGTTTAGTATTTTTATATACAGAATCTATATTATTGCGGTCTATTAACATGAGTCCATCTGGTTTATTTAAGCCAGAGGCAAGCTTTGCTAAAAGTTTATTATAAGAAATACCAATAGAAACTGTTGTAACAGGACTAATTTCTAAAGCTAGACGCTTTTTAAAAAGCTCTGAAAAAGAAACAACATCTTTTGCGTAAAGATGTAATGTTGCGGTCATATCTATGAATACTTCATCCAAAGAAAATACTTCTACATAAGGAGAGTATGAGGATGCTATCTCTATAAATTTTTTTGTTATATCTAAATATCTATCAAAGTCCCCTTTAACATATTGTATGGTAGGGCATAGTGTATCCGCCTCCCATGTTCTGGTTCCTGTTTTTATTCCAAATTTTTTAGCTTCTTTACTGGCAGCCACAATACATGTTCTTCCATTTGCAGCAGTAACACCGATTGGTTTACCGCGTAAATTAGGATTAAAATGCTGCTCACATGAAGCAAAGAATGAATCAAAATCTATATGAAGAATGGTTTTATCTATCATGAATATGGGTTTATGTAATTTTGAAACTGGAAATCAATTCATTATCCAATAGGCATACATTTTTATGATTTTTTTGGCAAAAAGAAGTGGCAGCATATGTATAACTATATGAGAAATTTACTAGAAAGTAAACCGAACAAAATACGAAATAATATATCAAACTATGGAAAAAATTAGAGACTATTGTGGATTATTTCACTATCATTCCCCGAACAGTTTTTGTACAGAAATAAAGTGCTATCAAAAAATCTAGCGCTAAAAGTTGATTCCCCCAAAATGTTCTGTGATAAATAGAGTAAGTAGAGTATCCTACAACTGCCTGGTACTCAAAGATAATAGATCCTATAAGGGCAATCAAGAAATTTAAAAATGCAACCCAAGTTTGCTTAGGATTAGTAATACCCGCAAAAACCCCTACTCCTACAGCAGCCAAAATAGAGATATAGATAGGAGCCTCAAGATACTGATTCATAAAGGGAAGAAGTACTATCATAAAAATAGCAGCAGCTAAAAACAGTTTCCTAACTATATCCCCGTAGTAATGCGCTTTCTTGTCATTCATGATTTAAATAGCGTACCACAATTTATATTTTTTGCAAACAAGTTATCTATTTCTTTCGTTACCTACAAAAAGGTATGTGCCTATAATCAAACAGGCAAGAAAGAAGACAGATATAATTGCTAGGTCTACATGGAGAGGATAGAGTACAACCTTAGAATATTCAGGGCTACCTGCATAATACACATTCCGTAAAAGATCAACTGCGTACGTCATAGGTGCAATTCTGGATAAAATAAAAAGTGGTAAAGGTAAATGAGTAATGGGGCTGAATACACCTGAAACAAAAAACTGCGGAAGAATGATAAACGGGAAAACCTGATTTGCGGTTCTTTGACTTTTTAAGTTTGAGAGAACCATAACTCCAAATGCACCTCCAAAAAGACATATAATTATAAAAGCTGGTATAAAAAGAGCAAGTTGCAAAAAACTTAAGGGAATCTGAAGTATAAATCCAAAGATTATTATGCCTACTCCTTGCACCATCGCAACCAAAGACTCACCCAGTATTTTTCCAATGATGATAGTATATCTTGAAATAGGAGAAACAAATATTTCCTGCGAAAAGTCATTTTCCCGATCTTCAATAAGTGAAATTATTCCTGAAGCAGTTGATTGAAAAAGTGTTTGCGCTAAAACACCTATAAAAACAAACGTGAGAAAGCTATAACCTACATTTTCAGATAAATTTGCTTGAAGACTTCCGCCAAGTACCCCAATAAACACAAATGGAAAGATAAAGGTTGCAATAATTCTTCCCCGGTCACGGGTAAACTTTGTGAAATCACGGTAAGCAATTGTTAGAATTGCATTTATTTGCTTATTTAGATTCATTATTAATGTCCTTTCCTATAATCTCAATATATGCTTCTTCAATAGTTGGCGTATGGGTTTTTATAGTTGAGAGTGGAGTAGTAATAGATTTTATCACCTCATACGGAGTTTTATTTTTAAGCTCTATTTTTATTTCTCCGTTTACCTCATATGTATACTTCTTCTTATCTAATTCCTCCATGAGCTTCTTTTTATCTTTTGCATTTACTATCAAATAATCTTTTACTATCCGCTTTTTTATTTGATTAGGAGTACCATATGTAATAATTTTCCCATGGTTAATTATTGCAATTGAATCAGCAGTTTCTGCTTCTTCTAGGTAATGTGTGGTAAGTAAGATTGTAAGTTTGTCTTTTTTTCGAATTTCTGATAGATACTCCCATAAATTCTTGCGGCTCAAGGGATCTAGTCCTACTGTTGGTTCATCCAAAAAAAGAACTTTGGGGTGATGAATAAGAGACCGGATTATCTCAAGTTTTCGCTTCATTCCTCCTGAAAATGTTTTGGTAGGCTTAAATAGATCATTACCAATTCCTATAACATCCGCTAGTTCTTTTACTTTCTTTTTGTACCCATCAGGCATAAGTGTGTATAACGGCGCAAATGGATATACTCCATACAAAACAGCATGAAATCGGATATTTTCCTCTGCTGTCAAATTCAAATCAAGGCTTGGATTCTGAAAGATTATCCCGACACTTTGACGTACTAAGCTCTGATTTTTGTCTAGGTCGTATCCTGCAACTGTGATTCTCCCTGAAGTTTTAGAGAGAATTGTAGTAAGTATGGAAAGTGTAGTTGTTTTTCCGGCACCATTTGGTCCAAGGAGAGTAAAAAATTCACCCTCAGGTATGTTAAACGAAATATCATCTACCGCGTTTTTGTCTGCCTTTTTGTAGCGCTTTACAAGATTTTTAACTTCTATAGCATCTGTCATTTTTATCTTTGGATTTTACAATTATAGCTAAAATTAGTACAATATACGAGTCTTATAGGTATTTTGATATTATTGCATCTGTAGCTCAACCCCGATTTAATCGGGGTCAACGGATAGAATCTATGAAACCGAGCATGTACATACTAAAAAGCTTGAGTAATAGATATTACATAGGTTCAACAAACAATTTGGTTCGTAGAGTAAAAGAACATATTAAGGGAAAAACTCGTACGACTAAGATTTTAAAAACTAGAGAACTTGTTTATCTTGAAGAGTTTGATACTATTGAAGAGGCAAGAGCAAGAGAAAAAAAGCTAAAAACTTATAAGAGTAAAAAGTATATTGAATGGCTGATTAGTAAAAGTGCACCTGTAGCTCAACGGATAGAGCAAATCACTTCTAATGATTAGGTTGTGGGTTCGATTCCCGCCAGGTGCGCATCACTTCGTTTTATGCAAGCAAAAAAAACCTGCATAAACGGAGCGGTACGGTGGATGTAGCTCAGTGGTAGAGCGCCAGCTTGTGGAGCTGGATGTCGCGGGTTCGAACCCCGTCTTCCACCCCAAGTTTTTTAGCCTCAATTTTATATATCGAACAACTTCACCCCAAGACAGGGTTCGAACTTCTGCTATACTAGCAATTAGTATGAGGAAGATTATTGCCGTTGAATTTATTACTCTTGATGGTGTCATACAAGCACCAGGCGATTCCAAAGAGGATGCAGCAGAAGGCTTTAGATATGGCGGATGGATGGGACCATACTTTGATAAAGATAGTGTCTTAGGCAAAGAGATGGAAAAGCAAATGAAAGAAACAGCTAGCCTTCTTCTTGGAAGAAAAACCTATGACATATTTGCAGGATATTGGCCAGAGCACACAAAATCATGGCCTCAAATCAACAGAATTTCTAAATATGTGGTCTCAAAGACCTTAAAGGACCCTACTTGGATAAATACTGAAGTGATAAATGGTGTTGAAGGATTGAAAAAACTGAAGAACTCAGATGGTCCAGATTTACAGGTTTATGGGAGTGCCAATCTAATTCAAACATTAATGGAGCATGACTTAGTAGATGAATACTGGCTTAAGATATTTCCTATTACCCTTGGTGCTGGTAAACGATTATTTGATAAAGGAACAATACCTGCTGCTTTCAAGGTTGTTGAATCTAAAATTTCCCCAAGTGGCGTTATTATTGCATACTATAAACGTGGTGGAGAAGTTAAAACAATATCTATATTAAATAGCAGAGAATGACTTTTGTTAAAAAATAATTTCCTGTAAAGAAATTTCGGAATAATAAGTCCGAACATTGTTCGCTAATCCACCCATAAAAATTTAGCTTCGGGTTTGTACATCAACCCCGATTAAATCGGGGTCAAACTATTTCACCCAACACCGTACTCGAACCTCTGGTATAATTCAATGATGGTAACTTTTTATTTTGTGAGGCATGGCTTAAAAGAAGCAGTTCCATTTGATCCCCCATTAACAACTATTGGAATAGAACAGGCAAAGGCTGCCGCAGACCTTCTAAAAAATGTTGAGTTTAAAGAAATTCTTGCAAGCCCTAAGACCAGAACTAAACAAACTGCTGAGCTAATAGCAAAACATCACTCTCTTAAAATAACTTTCGATAAAAGGTTATTAGAGCGGATGGAATGGGAAGAGAATGTGAAATTTGAAGAATTTATTAAAGAATGGAACAAAACTGATTTAGACAGGAACTATATTCCCAAAAAAGGTATGGGGTCATTTGCGAATGGCATTCAAATGAGAAATCTAATTGAAGAACTTGCAAAAAAACACACAGAAGGTAATGTTCTCATAGTAACCCATGGTGGAACAATAGCAGATTTACTTAGAAATTTGTTTGGAGAAGAAAATCTACCCCACATAATTTCTACTCTTACAAATGCAAAATATATTGATATCGCTGAATGCTCAATAACAACTATTCAAAATGCTGGTGGGGAATATAAACTATTAAAATTGGGAGATATCTCGCACCTTTCTATTCCACTAACTTAAGCGAAAGATTGTTATAATAAGTTCGGACATCGTTCGGTAGCCTACCCAACTTTGTTTTATTTCTTAAATATTTTGTAGTTATGATTACAGCTTTGGTCATCCTTGGAATTATTTTTATAAATTTTTTGCTTTACAAAACAAAATGGAAGCGAAAAACTTATGGAATCGTTATACTCTCGCCATTTTGCATTTTTATATTGATATTTTTAACCTCCCTCATTACTTTATTTGTCACTCCTTACGGTGGGCTAGGTCAGGGTTTGGGACTTTTAGCAAATATGCTTTTTACAGTAGTAATTCTTGTCTTACTTCCTTTTGCTCTGCCTGTTCCTTTGTATAGATTTTTGAAAAACAAAATGCATTTTGCTCTATGTTACGCCCCTATTGTTTTGTTTTTAATATTTGTTTTTACTTCACAATCTCTATTAGCTGATTTTTCCCAAGAAGTTTTAATAACTCTTCTTCAAAAGCTGCCATGAGTCAAACAATGATATTAGTTTTTGAATTCACTCTTAAAGAAGCCTGCTTGTAAAGCTAACTTTCTTGATGGTCAAATTACTGTAAGTTCGGACAGCATTCAGTAGTTGACCCCAAGTTTTTTAACCTCAGGTTTGTGTATCAAACTACTTCTACCCAAAACCGCACTCGAACCTTTGATATAATATCCGTATGACATATGAACAGTTTGATAAGTGGTTAGAAGATTTAAAACAAGCTTGGGTAACTAAAAATCCTCAGGCGGCAATTGATTTGTGTGCAGACAACTTTATATGGTATGAAACGCCTTTTGGAAAACCTATTACAACCAGAGAAGAGCTTCTTAAAGAGTGGCAAACAGTTCCATCAAATCAAAAGGATATAACCGTGTCTTATGAAATAATTACAGTTAGTAGTGATTTTGGACTTGCGCATTGGAGTGCTAAATTCACTCGAATCCCGTCAGGAGAAAAAGCGCATTTAGATGGAATATATAAGGTGTCGCTTAATGAGCGAAATCTCTGCACGGAATTTCATCAATGGTATAACACTGAATAAGAATTTTTATAAAATTCAATTTCTTTAAATGGTATTTTGCTATAATATCCTTATGGCAACCATCCAATTTAAAACGAAGCTTTTTGAGATTAATTCCCGGATTATCCTCAGACTACCAGAAGATGCCTCAGAAAAGCTTCCATCAAGAGGTTTAGTAATGGTGAAGGGTATGATAAATGATGTTCCATTTAAAGCTTTACTTGAACCAGACGGAAGATATGGACCAGGGCAAAAACCAAGCCATTGGTTTTCCCCGGATGAAAAGTTACTTGACGACGCACATACTAAGGCAGGGGATATTATACAAGTTTCACTCGAACCTACAAAAGACTGGACAAATCCTGAAGTGCCACCTGACATGAAAAAAGCTCTAGAGTCAGACACAGAAATTCAGAAATTGTGGAATGACATTACGCCGATTGCACGTTGGGACTGGGTTCGTTGGGTTAGGGCTGTTAAAACAGAGGAGACTCGCAAAAAACATATTGAAATTATGCTTTCAAAGCTTGGTAAAGGAATGAGGAGACCTTGCTGTTTTAATCGTAATTTATGTAGTGACCCTTCTGTGTCACGCAATTGGGTACTACTCACCGAATAAACTTCTTATTACCTGAAACGCTATACTCTCAATAGGAAAAAGGTTGTGGAAAAGTTTTACTCGTTTAAAAAAACTTAAGAGTAGGGAATACTAGGTCATTTTGCCTTTTTCTATAGAGTGCCCGCCAAACGCGTTTCTCATCCCGGTTAAAATTTTACCTGTATAGCTTGGCTTTTTTTGTGAGTCAATTCTAAACTGAACTGAATCAGAGATTACCTTATTGGGCAACTTAAACTTTTTTGCAATTTTAGCTGTCCATTCACCCTCTCCTGTATACCCAACTGACCCTGACAAATCCGTAAGAGTATCACCAAACTTTCTAAACGCATCCGCAAGCCACCCCACAAGTCTACTTTCAACCACGCTTCCATTCATATAAATTTTCGTAATATCAGTCATTTTTAAATTTTTATAAGGTCCATTTTTTAAAAGATTAAAACCTTCTGCAATTGACTGCATCATGCCATATTCAATTCCGTTGTGCACCATTTTTATAAAATGTCCTGCACCCACACCCTCAAAGTGCATAAGAGCATCTGAGCGGGCTTCAGAGACTAACAATGGCTTTACCCGCTTAAAGGTTTCCCGGTCACCACCCACCATCAGACATGCCCCATTAAGTGCGCCTCCAGGACCTCCTGAAATCCCCACATCCATAAATTTAATTTTCTTTTTCTCAAACATTTTGCCTCTTTTTATAGTATCCAAATATAATGAGTTTGAAAATTCTAGAACTATGTCTTCAGGCTCAAGAAGCGCTAGGAGTTTTTCGAGTACTTCATCTGTAGGCACACCTGCGGTGAGAACCGTGATTATAATTCTGGGTTTCGGAAGATTTATAATAAATTCCTCAAGAGAATAAACGCCTTTAATTCCTTCCCGCTCTAAATTTTTAGTAACTGCTTTCGTTCTGTTATATCCGTAAACCATCCATCCCTTTTTTGTAAGTCTCCTGGCAATATTCCCTCCCATTTTCCCAAGACCTATAATACCAACTTGTTTATTCATGTCTAAGATTTAAACGAACTTACTTTATTCCTCAACTCTTACTGCATCCTGCAGAAGAGTTTTAGATTTTTCTTTATACCGCCTAAGAGGAACTGCGTTTTTTTCCCACGTGGTAATAATTGGATCTATAAACTTCCACATAGCCTGAACCTCATCAGTTGAGACAAATAGTATCTGATTTCCTGATATGCAATCCAGTAAAAGACGTTCGTACTCCTCTATGTATTGCACACGCTTTCTTTGGTCTCTAAATAAAAATGACAATTTTTGCTTTTCCATTGCAAAATCAAGTCCTGGTTTTTTGGACCAAAACTCAACAGTTATTCCCTCTTTTGGTTCAAGTGTAAACAGAATTTTATTTTTGTAGTGTATGCCGTCCGGGCAAAGACATGGTTGTCTATGCCTGAATGTTACTATTATTTCCTTGCGTTGTTCTAATTTTTTGCCTGCCTCAAGAACTATTGGAACACCTTTCCACCTAGAAGAAGAAAGCCCGGCAACTACCTTAAAGTAAGTCTCTGTTGTTGATTCATTTGGAATTTCATCACTTTTTGTATACCCATCATACTGTGCGCGCACGGTGTATTTTGCAATTTGCTCCTGAGACAAAGGCACAAGATTTCGCAAAATCTCTGATCTTTTCTTGCGTACATCATCTGCTGTATAGGATTTTGGCTGATCCATAGTAACGAATGCTAGCATCTGAAGCATATGGTTTTGACCCACATCTCTGAGCGCTCCCACTCCTTCATAAAAAACTTCTCTCCCCTCAGTTCCAACGTTTTCTAAAAACTTAATTTCAATTTTTTCTATATGCGAAGCATCCCATGAATCCTCAAAAAGGTCATTATTAAATCTGAAAGATAAAATATTTTGAAGCATGTCCTTCCCTAAGTAATGATCAATTCTATATATTTGCTCTTCCTTAAATAGTTTTCCAAGTAACATATCTAATGCCTCCGCACTTTCTGCGTTTTTTCCAAAGGGTTTCTCTACAATTACCCGTGTCCAACCTTCCTCAGGGCTGCAGGGCAGGGTAAGCCCTGAACTTTTTAGGTGCTCAAATATAGATTTATAATTCTTGGGAGGTACCGCTAAATAGAAAAGTTTATTACTACAAGCTTTCCATTCACCATCAATTCTCCCTAAATATTCAGCTAAAATATTATATGAATCAACCTTATCAAAATCTCCTTGTTGGTATACAAAAAAGTTTAAAAATGAATCAATCTCCTCTTTCTTAGCCTTCTTATTTTTTTGATTCTCGAGTATTTGTCTTACATGGTTTTTAAATTCAGCTTCAGGAAAATTTCTTCTTGAAAAACCTATTATCTTAAACATTCCAGGGAGTTTCTTGTCTTTATAAAGCTGAAAAAGCGCGGGAGTGATTTTTTTTGCCATAAGATCCCCAGTTGCGCCAAATATAATAAATACGGTGGGAATATTTTTTGATTGAAGTGTAGTCAGATCCACGAAGTTTATTGTAGAACTAGATTTTTTAATTTGCAAGAACCAAGCTTTTGGAGCGGGCGATGGGACTCGAACCCACGACGTTCAGATTGGAAATCTGACATTCTACCACTGAATTACACCCGCAGAAATCTATTTTCAAGGGAGCAAGGTTAATTGACGTAGTCAATATTCTTACACCCGCTTCCCAAAACTTTGTTTTTCAACATACGCTTTTGAAGCAACACGATAATTATACAAAAGAATGAGAGGCTATACAAGATTTTATCAGGAGGGCTTCTGTCTTCTCCCAATCCCGATAATTCCTTGAGTAGTTTCAAACATACTTACGCTTGGATCCACTGCATCTATCTGCCTTCCAGGCAGAAATGATGGTCCAGGGTACACTGTAGGCTTTGCAATTTTTTCCAAAACTCCTTCTATTAAAGCTGTTGCCCCAGGACCTCCTGCATTCATAGTCCTGTTTATTCTATCAGCGTCCATAGACTTAAAGTCTACCTGAAGATCGCTAGATGTTAACGGCTCAAAATATGTCCTTTTTGATAAATCTTGTGGGATAAATGGAAGGGGAGTTCCATTTTTTCTATACTCAGCTATACCAGTTGCCATCTTATTAACAGAACTTGCTACAAAATCTACAAAATTTTCAAGATACTGATAATAAAGTGATCCCTGGGACTGGTCGCCCGGATTAGGAAATGTAGTCTGATCAATAATATCTCCTCCATCAATTACTGTGTTCATTTTATATACACTTATACCAATGCTCTTTCCATTTAACACATCCCTGCTCATTGAATCTCTTCCTGCGTTTTCAGGAAGAAGCGAGTAGTGGGTGTTTAATGAACCGAATTCAGGAATATTAATTGTTTCATCTGACATTGTAGCCTGAAGATAAAAACCAATTGAAATATCAGCATGCATATCTTTTATTTTTTGATTAGCTGCTTTGTATTTTTCCTCTACCTGTGCTTTATTACTTGTATTAATATCCCCCAGATTAACAATTGGCACATTTGCGTCTATTGCCTTTTGACGTAGTGGATCAGGGTCTCCATCTTTGGTTTTTTTAACAGTTGTAACCACCCCCACCACATTGTGTCCATTCTCACATACTTTATCAAATAATAATGCTGCTCCATCTCCCTGACCATTAATAATAACGCGTATACTAGGAACACGACGCTCTGGTGAACTTAGATTATCAAATTGAGATATGCCGCTTTTGGCTTCCGGTGTTTTGACCATTTGCCCTTAGATTATATGAAATGGTGAGGAAGGGTCAAGTAAGAATTTTAAATATTTTTACTAATCGTTTTCTGTGTCGGGGTGGAGGGAATTGAACCCACTGCTTCTCGCTCCCAAAGCGAGCGTTCTA